>NZ_JBHXRV010000028.1:0-116453 GCF_042716745.1 Streptomyces sp. NPDC058663 | reverse complement strand
GGCGACCACCGATCTCGACGCCGTGCTCGGGGACCCGTCCGTCGACGCGGTGTTCGTGGTCACCCGGCACAGCTCGCACGCCGACCTGACCCGCAGGGCCCTCCTCGCCGGAAAGCCGGTGTTCGTGGAGAAACCCCTGGCACTCGGCGAGGACGAGCTGTCCGGGGTCCTCGCGGCCGTGGAGGAGTCCGGCAACGACCGGCTCCAGGTGGGCTTCAACCGCCGGTTCGCCCCCCTGCTCCAGGAGGCGAAGCAGCGGTTCGGTGCGCGCACGGGCCCGGCGAGTCTGCGCTATCTCGTCAACGCGGGCCCTCTCCAGCAGGGCAGCTGGTACCTGCAACAGGCCACCGAGGGCTCGCGGTTCGCCGGTGAGGGCGGTCACTTCATCGACACGGCGAGCTGGCTGCTGGGCGCCGACCCGGTCTCGGTGTACGCCGTCGCAGCGCCCGGCAACCAGGACCTCCAGGTCGTCCTGCGCTACCCGGACGGGTCGACGGCCGCGATCAGCTACGTCACCACCGGCGCCACGGGCTTCCCCAAGGAGACGCTGGACCTCCTCGCGGACGGCAAGGTGCTGCGGCTCGACGACTTCGTCCGCGCCTCGGTGCATACCGAAGGGGGCTCCGGCCGCAAGCGGTGGGTCAGCTCACGGCTGCCCAGGGCCCGCGACAAGGGGCAGAACGCCCAACTGGCCGCGTTCGTCAGGGCGGTCCGGACCGGCGGGCCGATGCCCGTGCCGCTGCCGTCGCTGGTCGCCACCACCGCCGCCACCTTCGCCGTGCGGGCGGCACTGGCCGCCGGCGCGCCGGTGACCCTGGCGGGGGTCTGATGGGCCTGGGCGCGGGGTGGTATCTGCGGCGGCTGTCCCGGATGGGACCGCGGGAGGCCGTCGGCCGGGCGGGCGACGCGGTGCGCAGGCGGCGGTGGCGGTCGGCGCCGCCGGCCTGCCCGCCGGTGACCGGCGCCGGGTTCACCGCCGTCCTGCCCGCCGGGGCCCTGGAAGCGGTACCGCCGGACGCCGCGAAGCGGCTCGTCGCCGAGGCGGACCGGCTGATGGCGGGGCACGTGGAGTACTTCGGGGTGGTCCGCGACGACCTGACGGACCCGGACTGGTGGTACGACCCGAAGACCGGGCGCCGGGCACCGTGGGGCCATGCCTTCGACGTGCCCTACCGGAACGAGGAAGCGGTCGGTGACATCAAGCAGATCTGGGAGCCGTCGCGGCACCAGTACCTGACCGTGCTCGCCGCCGCCTACGCGGTCACCGGGGACGAGCGGTACGCCGAGCGGGTGGCCCAGCACCTGCGGCGCTGGTGGGCGGCGAACGCGCCGCTGCGCGGGGTGCACTGGATCAGCGGCATCGAGCTGGGGATCCGGCTGGTGTCCTGGGTGTGGATCCGCCGGCTGCTCGACGGCTGGCCCGGCGCGGCCGCGCTCTTCGAGGGCAACCCGGTGGCCCATCACCAGATCTGGCACCACCAGCGCTGGCTGGCCGCCTTTCCCAGCCGGGGTTCTTCGGCGAACAACCACGTCATCGCCGAGGACGCCGGGCAGCTGGCCGCGGCCTGCGCGTTCGACTGGTTCCCTTCGTCGGCCCGCTGGCGGGCCGGCGCACTGCGGTCGCTGGAGCGGCAGCTGCGGATAAACACCTTCCCCTCCGGGCTCAACCGCGAGCTGGCCACCGAGTACCACGGGCTGGTCCTCGAACTCGGCCTGGCCGCGGTGGCCGAGGCGGACGCGGCGGGCCTGCCGGTTCCCCCAATGGTGCGGCTGGTGCTGCTGCGGATGACGGACGCGCTCGCGGCCGTCGTGGACAACCGTCTTCGGCCGCCGCGCCAGGGCGACGCGGACGACGGGCACGGTCTGGTCGTGGACGGGGCCGGAACCGACCGCTGGGGTTCATTGCTGGCCACCGGGGAGGCCGTGTTCGGCAGGCTCCCCTGGTGGCCGGAGGTGACGGGCACCGATGTGCGCACCCCGCTGCTGGCCTCGCTGGTCCGGCCGCACGCCAAGGGCGGAACGGGTCCTGCCGTGTCCCGCCCGGTGCGGCGGCCCGCCCACTTCGCGGACGCCGGGCTCACCGTCCTGCGCGGCCCCGGGGAGATCTGGTGCCGGTGCGACGGCGGCCCGCACGGGTTCCTGTCCATCGCGGCGCACGCCCACGCGGACGCGCTGTCCGTGGAGGTCCGGCACGACGGGGTCGATGTGCTCGCCGATCCGGGGACGTACTGCTACCACGGGCAGCCGGAGTGGCGGCAGTACTTCCGCTCGACCCTCGGCCACAACACCCTGCGCCTGGACGGAGCGGACCAGTCCGTCTCCGGCGGCCCGTTCCTGTGGACCCGGCACGCCCGCAGCCGCGTCCTGGCCGCGGACACGTCCGGCACGGAGGAGGCCCGCTGGTGCGCCGAGCACGACGGCTACCGGGGTGTGGTGCACCGCCGGCGGGTGGAACTGACCGCAGCCACCAGGGAGTTACGGGTGGTCGACGAGGTACGCGGTCCGCGCAGGGCCGCCCAACTGGTCTTCCATCTCGGTCCGGCGGTCACCGCGGAGCTGGCGGGGAACCGGGCCCTGCTGACCTGGACGCGCGACGGCGAGGACCGCTCGGCGGTGCTCGATCTGCCCGGGCAGCTGTCCTGGCGCGCGCACCGCGGGGAAAGCGAGCCGCCGCTGGGCTGGTACTCCCCCGGCTTCGGCCGCAAGGAGCCCGCCACCACGCTGGTCGGCACCGGCTTCACCGACACGGCGCGGGCGTTCACCACCGTGCTCGGGTTCCGGGACTAGGGGGGGGACGCGTGCGGAGCAAGGGAGGACGGCGGGGGTGGGCCGCGGCACCGCTGGTGCTGGTCCTGCTGACGGCGGCCGGCTGTACGGGCACGCCGGACGCCCCGGCGGAGCCGGCCCGCGCGCCCTCCGGGGCGGCCACCGCGCCCGGGGCTCCCGCCACGGCGGTGGCCCGCGTGTGCGCCGCACCCGCGGCGGGACCTGTGAAGGCGCCGGCGGGCGCGGTGACGGTCGACCCGGCGGTCGTCGGCGACCTGGCCAGGAAGACCGGGAGCAGTCCGGCGCACACCACGTTCTGGCTGCGCCCGGGCACGCACAGGCTCGTGCCGGAGCAGTACGCCCAGGTCGTCCCCAAGAAGGGGAACCGCTACCTCGGCGCGCCCGGCGCGGTGCTCGACGGTGGGGGCAAGAACCAGTACGCGTTCGGCGGTGAGGCCACCGACGTCACCCTCCGCCACCTGACCGTGCAGGGTTTCATCGCACCGCACGACGAGGGAGTGGTCAACAGCAGCTCCTCCGACGGCTGGGTGATCGAGCACAGCACGATCCAGTACAACTCGGGCGCCGCCCTGATGGCCGGCGCCCGCCAGCAGGTCCGCGCCACCTGCCTGCGCGACAACGGCCAGTACGGGATGAACGCCTACAAGAAGGGCGACACGATCCGCGGCCTGGTGGTCGAGGGCAACGAGATCGTGGGGAACAACACCGGCGACTGGGAGAAGAAGAAGCCCGGCTGCGGCTGCACCGGGGGAATCAAGTTCTGGGCCGTCAACGGCGCCGACATCCGCGGCAACTGGGTGCACGACAACCGCGGTGCCGGGCTGTGGGCGGACAACAACAACAACGACTTCCTCTTCGAGAACAACGTCCTCGAAGCCAACGACGGCGTCGCGATCATGTACGAGACCAGCTACAACGCGGTCATCAGGAACAACACGATGCGGCGGAACAACTGGGTCGAAGGCGGTCGCTCCGCCTCACGCGGCGACAACTTCCCCTACGCGACCGTCTACGTCTCGGAGGCCGGCGGCGAACCACGCGTCCCGGCCCGTACGGACAAGATCGAGATCTACCGGAACGTGCTGGAGAACAACTGGAACGGCATCACCCTGTGGGAGAACTCCAACCGGTTCTGCAACAGCCCGGCCAACACCTCGACCGGGTACTGCACGTTGCTGGTGAAGGACACCGCCCGGTGCGCACAGCCGGCGATCGCGCGCGCCCCGCTGTACGACGACTGCCGGTGGAAGACCCAGCGGGTGGACATCCACGACAACCGCTTCCTGCTGGACACCTCCGTCGTCAGGTGCACGAGGGAGTGCGGCCGCATGGCGGTGCTGTCCAACTACGGCACCTACCCCGACTGGTCGCCGTACAAGGCCAAGCGGGTGTCCCAGGCGCTCCTGCACAAGCAGCACAACCGCTGGCACGGCAATGTCTACCGCGGGCCGTGGAGCTTCGTCGCCGACGACCCGGGGCGCCGGGTCGACTCCGGGCAGTGGCAGGACCCGCCGTACCGGCAGGACACGGGCAGCACCTTCGACCCGTCGGCGGGTGGTTGAGATGGACGCCGGACTCCCGCACGGGACAACGGACACGGCGGGCGCGCCGCCCGGGGCCGCACCGCGTCCGGCCGGCCCGCCGCGGGCCGTCGGGGTGGTCTGGGCGCTGCTGGGCCTCAACGTGCTCGGCTCCGCGGGCGCGCAGACCATCTTCCCGATCCCCCGCTCCCTCATCCAGATGGTCACCATGGGCGCGCTGGTCGCCGCGTTCGCCCTGGCGCTCGCGGTCAATGTCCGGCTGCGCATCAGGCCGAGTGCGTTCGTGCTGCTGCTGACCCTGCTGCTGGTGCCGAGCGTGATCTCCAGCGCGAACCTGGAGGCCGGGTTCGGCGCGCTGTTCCGCTGCACCAGGCTGGCTCTCTTCGTCGGCACGCTGTGGCTGCTCACCCGCTGGTGGGACGGCGGCTGGACGTTCGTCCGCAGCCACGTCCGGATGTACTGCGTGGTGCTCGTGTCGGTGGTCGCCGGGCTGGTCGTCTCACCGGGGGCGGCCATGCCCGAGCTGTACGGCGGGCGGCTGGTCGGCGCGCTGTGGCCGCTCACCCCGCCGCAGATCGGCCAGTACGCGGCGGTCGTCATCGGGCTCACCGTGCTGCTCGTGCTGGGCCGCCTGACCACCGGGGCCGGTGCGGCGGCGATCGTCGTGCCGGCGCTCGTCCTGCTCGCGATGACCCACACCCGCACGGCCACCATCGGCCTGCTCACCGGGCTGGTCCTCGCGATCGGCTCGCTCGTGCTGACCAGTGCCGCCGCCCGCCGGTTCTTCGGCTGGGCGGTGGTGTGCGCGGCGGTGGCGGCGGTGGGCTTCGCCTCCGCGCTCCAGGCGTGGTTCCTGCGCGGGCAGTCCCAGGAGCACTTCACCAGCCTCACCGGCCGGGCCAAGGTGTGGGACGCCCTGCTGGCGGCCCCGCGCACCACCACGGAGCAGCTGTTCGGAACGGGCCTGGGCGACAAGTCGTTCGGCGGGCTGCCGATCGACAACAGCTGGCTGGCCGTCTACGACGAACAGGGGCTGACCGGCACCGTCCTGGTGGGCTCGATGCTCCTCGTGCTGGGCGGCGTCGCACTGCTGCGGCCGCCGTCGCTGCCGAGGGCGTGCGCGATCTTCCTGATCAGTTATGTCGCGATCTCCTCGTACACCGAGGCGGGCCTGGGCGACGCCTCGGCGTATCTGCTGCATCTGGCCGTGGCCGCCTCGCTCCTCGCGGCTCCCGCCGCGGCTATGCCCCCGTCGGCGTCCGCAGCCCTGCGGCGCCGTGTCCTGCGACAGGTGGGGAAAAGGTGACTTCGCGCATGCGTGTCCTCGTGGTGCACAACCGCTACTCCTCGGCGCAGCCGAGCGGGGAGAACCGGGTCGTCGACGAAGAGGTCGCGCTGCTGCGCGCGGCCGGTCACCGGGTCGGTCTGTTCGAGCGGCGCAGCGACGACATCGCCGGCCTGTCCCTGCTCGGCAAGGTCGCGGTGCCGCTCCAGGTGCCGTGGAACCGGTCGGTGCGCGCCGAGCTCGCTGCCCGGCTCCGCACGGAGCGGCCGGACGTGGTGCACGTCCACAACGTCTTCCCGCTGCTGTCGCCCGCGGTACTGGCGGCCTGCGCCGACGTCGGCGTACCGGTCGTCGCCACGCTGCACAACTACTCCCAGATCTGCCCGCCGGGCACGCTGCGGCGGGACGGCCGTCTGTGCACGGACTGCGTCGGATCCGCGGTGCCGCTGGCGGCCGTGCGGCACGGCTGTTACCGGGGTTCCCGGCTGGCGACGGTGCCGCTCGCGGTCGGGCTCGTCGTCAACCGGCGGCGGTGGTGGACGGGGGTGGAGCGCTTCTTCTGCATCTCCGAGGCGCAGCGCGAGCTGTTGGTGCGCTCCGGCATGCCGCCCGGCCTGCTGGCGGTGAAGCACAACTTCGTCCCCGACCCGGGCGCCCGCCGGACGGACGGCGGCGAGCACCTGCTCTTCCTCGGGCGGCTCGCGGAGGCCAAGGGCGTACGGCTGCTCATGGCCGCCTGGGACGAACTCGCGGCGGGCGGCGGGGTGGGCGTACCGCTGGTGATCGCCGGTGCGGGGCCGCTGGCGGGGGAGGTGACCGCCTGGGCGGCGGGCCGGGACGACGTGCGGTACGTCGGCCTGTACGACCCGGCCCAGTGCCGGGAGGCCGTCGCGCGGGCACTCGCCGTGGTGGCCCCCTCGATGGCGCTGGAGACGTTCGGCCTGGTGGTCGCGGAGGCGATGGCGGCGGGCGTCCCGGCGGTCGCGGCCGGTCACGGCGCCTTCGTCGAACTCGTCGAGGACGGGGTCAGCGGACTGCTGCACCGGCCGGGCGACGCCGCCTCACTCGCGTCCTGCATCCGCACGACTGCGGCCGGCCGGGAGCGCAACCGGGAGATGGGAGCGGCGGCCCGGCGCCGGTACGAGCAGGGGTTCAGCCCGTCCGTCGGGCTGGAGCGCCTGGTGGAGGGGTACCGCTCCGCGATCGCGGAGCGGTCCGGTGGCGCGAACGGCGCGCCACCGGCAGGGAACACACACACCGGCCCGCGGCGGGGCACCCGCGCGGGCGGGGATGGGGGCAGCAGATGACACGATGCCGACTGTGCGGTTCGGCGGCGCTGGCGAGCGTCGTCGACCTGGGGGCGACGCCGCCGTGCGAGAGCTTCCTCGCCGCGGACCAGCTGGACAGTCCGGAGCCTGCCTACCCGCTGCACCTGCGGGTCTGCACCGACTGCTGGCTGGCGCAGCTCCCGCCGCTGATCTCGCCGGAGGACACGTTCAGCGAGTACGCGTACTTCTCCTCCTTCTCGACCTCCTGGGTGGAGCACGCGCGCACCTTCGTGGACGACGCCGCGCGGCGGGTGGCGCTGGGCTCCGACGCGTTCGTGGTCGAGGTCGCGAGCAACGACGGATACCTGCTGAAACACGTGGTGGAGCGGGGGATCCGCTGCCTGGGCATCGAGCCCTCCGTGAACGTCGGCGCCTCGGCCAGGGACGCCGGGGTGCCCACGCTCACCGCGTTCCTCGGCCCGGACACCGGTTCGGCCGTCCGCGCCGAGCACGGCCCCGCGGATCTGGTCGTGGCCAACAACGTGTACGCGCACATCCCCGACGTGGTCGGGTTCACCCGGGGGCTGCGTGCCCTGGTCGCGGACGACGGGTGGGTCTCCATCGAGGTGCAGCACCTGCTGACGCTGATCGAGGAGAACCAGTACGACACGATCTACCACGAGCACTTCCAGTACTACACGGCCGGCTCCGCGATGCGGGCCCTCGCCAGCGGCGGACTGGCCCTGGTGGACGTCGAGCTGCTGCCCACGCACGGCGGTTCGCTGCGGCTGTGGGCCCGGCCGGCGGAGGTGGCCGGTGAGCCCTCCCGGCAGGTGGCCGACGTGCTGGACAGGGAGAAGGCGGCCGGACTGCGGGAGCTGTCGGGGTACACCGAGTTCTCCTCCCGGGTGGCCAAGGTGCGCAGGAACCTGCTGCGGTTCCTGATCGAGGCGGCCGAGCGCGGCGAGAGCGTCGTCGGCTACGGCGCACCCGGCAAGGGCAACACGCTGCTCAACCACTGCGGGATACGGCCCGACCTGCTCGCGTACACGGTCGACCGCAACCCCTACAAGCACGGCAGGTTCACCCCGGGCAGCCGCATCCCCGTCCTCGCACCGGAGCAGATCGCCGCCGACCGGCCGGACTACGTGCTGGTGCTGCCCTGGAACCTGCGGGCCGAACTGGAGGAACAGCTGGCCTACGTGCACGAGTGGGGCGGCCGCCTGGTCTTTCCCATACCGGAACTGAGCATTGTTGAGGTCACGTCATGAAGGTCGTGCTGTTCTGCGGTGGTTACGGGATGCGGATGCGCAGCGGCGCCGCGGACGACGTGCCCAAGCCGATGGCGATGGTCGGCCCGCGTCCGCTGATCTGGCATGTGATGCGCTACTACGCGCACTTCGGCCACACGGAGTTCATCCTGTGCCTCGGTTACGGGGCGCACCACATCAAGGACTTCTTCCTCAGTTACGAGGAGACGGCGTCCAACGACTTCGTGCTGCGCGGTGGCCGCACCGAGCTGCTGTCCACCGACATCGCGGACTGGACGATCACCTTCGCGCAGACCGGCATCGAGTCGCCGATCGGGGAACGGCTGCGCCGGGTGCGCCACCACCTGGACGGCGACGAGATGTTCCTCGCCAACTACGCCGACGTCCTCACGGATGCCCCGCTGCCGGAGATGATCGAGAAGTTCTCGCAGCGCGACGCGGGGGCTTCGATGATGGTGGTCCCGCCGCAGTCCTCCTTCCACTGCGTGGAGTTGGGCGAGGACGGACTCGTGGGCGGCATCACCGCGGTGAGCGAGCTGCCGCTGTGGGAGAACGGCGGCTACTTCGTGCTCCGCCAGGAAATCTTCGGCCACATACCCGAGGGCGGTGACCTCGTCGCCGACGGATGCGGGCAACTGGCCAAGCAGGGACGACTGGTGGCCCACCAGCACCGCGGATTCTGGAAGCCCACCGACACGGTGAAGGAGCGTGCCGCGCTCGACTACGCGTACGCCCGGGGGGACCGCCCGTGGGCCGTGTGGGAGCAGGGCCGCGTCGGAGCGGGGGCGTGATCCGGCTGGGAGCCGGGCCCCTGGAGCGGGTCGTCGCGGTGGGCGCGCACTGCGACGACATCGCCATCGGCGCCGGCGGCACCCTGCTGACGCTGTGTCAGGCGCGGCCCGGTATCCGCGTCGACGCCCTGGTGCTCACCGGCGGCGGCAGCGACCGCGAGCAGGAGGAGCTGGCCGCGCTGACCGCCTTCTGCCCGGGAGCCGACCTGCGGGCGACCGTGCTGAAGCTGGCGGACGGGCGGCTGCCGTCGCAGTGGGACGAGGCCAAGGCCGCCGTGGAGGAACTGCGCGCGCGCACCGGCCCGGACCTGGTGCTCGCGCCGCGCACCGACGACGCCCACCAGGACCACCGGGGGCTCGCACGGCTCGTGCCCACCGCGTTCCGCGACCACTTTGTCCTCGGCTACGAGATCGTCAAGTGGGACGGCGACCTGGGCCGCATGCAGGCCTACCAGCCACTGTCCCCGGAGACCGCCGAACAGAAGGTGCGGCTGCTGCAGGAGCACTACCCCTCGCAGCGGCACCGGCCCTGGTACGACCGCGAGGCCTTCCTCGGTCTCGCACGGATCCGCGGCATCGAATGCCACGCGCGCTACGCCGAGGCGTTCGCCGTCACCAAACTCACTCTCGACCTGGGGGACTGAACCTTGCGCGTACTGCTGACCGGACACCAGGGCTATCTGGGCACGGTGATGGCCCCGGTGCTCGCCGCCGCCGGGCACGAGGTCGTCGGCCTCGACTCCGGCCTGTTCGCGGAGTGCGTGCTCGGCCCGCCGCCCGCGGACCCGCCCGGACACCGGGTGGACCTGCGCGACGTCACGGCGGAGCACCTGGCCGGGATGGACGCCGTGATCCACCTGGCCGCGCTGTCCAACGACCCGCTGGGATCCCTCGCCCCCGACCTCACCTACGACATCAACCACCACGCGTCCGTCGCGCTGGCCCGGCTGGCCCGCGACGCCGGAGTGCGGCGGTTTCTGTACGCGTCGACCTGCTCGGTGTACGGCGCCTCCGGCAGCGCAGGACTGGTGAGCGAGGACGCCCCGCTGCGCCCGGTGACCCCGTACGCGGAGTCCAAGGTGCGGGTGGAGGACGACCTGCACGCGCTGGCCGACGGCGACTTCAGCCCGGTCTTCCTGCGCAATGCCACCGCCTTCGGCTTCTCGCCCCGGCTGCGCGCCGACATCGTGCTGAACAACCTCGTGGGCCACGCGCTGCTGTCCGGCGAGGTGCTGGTGCTCTCCGACGGCACCCCCTGGCGCCCGCTGGTGCACGCCGCCGACATCGCCCGGGCGTTCACGGCCGCGCTGGGCGCGCCCCGGGAAGCGGTGCACGACCGGGCGTTCAACATCGGCAGCGAGACCAACAACGTCACCGTCGCGGAGATCGCCGAGCAGGTCGCCGAGGCGGTGGACGGCGCGAAAGTGGTGATCACCGGGGAGAGCGGCGCCGATCCGCGTTCGTACCGGGTGGACTTCTCCCGGTTCCGCGAGGCGGTCCCCGGCTTCGACTGCGCGTGGACGGTGCAGCGGGGAGCGGCCGAACTCGCCGACGCTTACCAGAGGTTCGCCCTGACCCGGGAGGACTTCGAGCAGCGATTCACCCGGCTGGCCGTGCTGCGCGCGGCGTCCGACGCCGGCACCGTCGACGACACCCTGCGGTGGCGCCGATGACCGCGGCCGGAGCGCGGATGCACGCGCTGGTGGAGCGGCTGTACCCGCTGTGCCGCAGCATCACCGGCGACGGCGTGCGCGCCACCCTGGACGTCGTCGGCGAGTACCTCCCCCTCCAGGTGCACGAGGTGCCGACCGGAACCCAGGTACTGGACTGGACGGTGCCGCAGGAGTGGAACATCCGGGACGCGTACGTCGCCGACAGTGCGGGCAACCGGGTCGTCGACTTCGCCGCGTCCAGCCTGCACGTACTGGGCTACAGCGTGCCGGTGTCGCGGACCATGCCGCTCTCCGAGCTGCGCGCACATCTGCACACCCTGCCAAACCAGCCGGATCTGGTGCCGTACCGCACCAGTTACTACACCCCGCAGTGGGGATTCTGCCTGTCCCGGAAGACCCTGGACGCGCTGCCCGACGGCGACTACGAGGTGTGCGTCGACTCCACGCTCGCCGACGGCCACCTCACCTACGCCGAGCACGTGGTGCCCGGCCAGGTCGCCGACGAGGTGCTCGTCTCCTGCCACACCTGCCACCCGGCGCTGGCCAACGACAACCTGGCCGGGATCGCGGTGGCCACGTTCCTGGCCCGGGCACTGGCGGAGCAAACGCCCCATTACACCTACCGGTTCCTGTTCGCGCCCGGCACCATCGGCGCGATCACCTGGCTGGCCCGCAACAGGGAACGGGTGGACGCGGCATCCGCCGACCGGGCGGCGCCGGGAGCCGGCGGGCGGGTCCGGCACGGTCTGGTACTGGCCTGCGCGGGCGACCGCGGCGCTCTGACGTACAAGCAGAGCAGGCGCGGCGACGCGGAGATCGACCGGGTGATGCGGCACGTACTGGAGTCCTCCGAACGCCCGCACCGGATCGATGAGTTCACCCCGTACGGCTATGACGAGCGGCAGTTCTGCTCGCCGGGGTTCGACCTCGGGGTGGGTTCGCTCACCCGGACCCCGTACGCCGGTTACCCCGAGTACCACACCTCGGCGGACAACCCGGGCTTTGTCTCACCGGAGGCAATGGAGGACACCCTCGACGTCTGCCGCGAGGCGTTCGCCGTGCTCGACCGGAACCGGCGGTATGTCAACCTCAGCCCTTACGGCGAACCGCAGTTGGGCCGGCGCGGGCTGTACGGCTCGATCGGCGGGCGCAGCGACACGAAAGAGGCCCAGCTGGCCATGCTCTGGGTGCTCAGCATGTCCGACGGCGCGCACAGTCTGCTGGACGTCGCGGAGCGGTCCGCTCTGCCGTTCGGCGCCGTCGCCGCCGCCGCCGACGCCCTGCACGGTGCCGGGCTGATCAAGGCATGACACCCATGACCTCCGAGGGGGAACAGCCGGCGAAGCCCGCGGGCCGGGCCGGGACCGGGAGGCGGAGCGCCGGGCGTGCCGTCGCCGGACGGCTGTCCTGGGGGCTGGCCGATCAGGCGGCCTCCAGCATGACCAACTTCGCGGTGGGGCTCTACGTGGCCCGCTCGCTCGGGCTGACCGCGTTCGGCGTGTTCAGCCTGGCCTGGCTGACCTACGGCGTGGCGCTCAACGTCGCCCGCGGGCTGGCCACCGATCCCCTCGTGGTGCGCTTCAGCGGGGTGCCGGACGCGGTGTGGCGCCCGGCGGCCGCCCGCTCCTCGGGGGCGGCGCTCGCCGTCGGGACGGTTCTCGGCGCGGTGTGTCTGTCTGCCGGGCTCGCGGTCGGCGGACCGGTGGGATCCGCGTTGGCCTGCCTCGGGGTCGTACTGCCGGGGCTGCTGCTCCAGGACGCCTGGCGGTTCGCGTTCTTCGCCGCGGGTGAGGGGCGCAAGGCGTTCGTCAACGACGTCGTGTGGGGCCTCGCGCTCGTGCCTGCCATGGTCGTGGCGGCCCGCGTCGGCAGTGTGGCGGCGTTCGTGCTGGCCTGGGGGGCTTCCGCCGCGGTGGCCGCGGTGTTCGGCTCGTTCCAGTCCCGGATCCGGCCCCGGCCCGTCCTGGCACGCGGGTGGCTCCGGGAACAGCGCGACCTCGGCTACCGGTACCTGGTCGAGAACGTCAGCCTCAGCGGTGCGGCCCAGCTGCGGGCGTACGGGCTCGGCGCCCTCGTCGGAGTCGGCGCTGTGGGGGCGGTCCGGGGCTCCGAACTGCTGCTCGGCCCGTTCCTCGCCGTCCTCATGGGTCTTTCGCTGGTCACCGTCGCGGAGGCGGCACGCGTACTGCGGCGGGCCCCGCACCGGCTGTCGCCGTTCTGTCTGCTGCTCGGCGGCGGGCAGGCCGGCGCCGCGCTGCTCTGGGGCGGTGCACTGCTGCTGGTACCCGACAGGACCGGCACCCTCGTGCTCGGTGACGTCTGGCCCTCGGCGTCGGCGCTCATCGTGCCCGCCACCCTCGGTGTCGCGGGCGCCGGTCTCGGCGTCGGCGCGGCTGCCGGGCTGCGCGCCCTCGCCGCGGCCCGCCGCAGCCTGCGCTGCCAGCTCTTCGCCTCCGCCTGCTACGTCGGCGGCGGCCTCGGCGGGGCCGCGCTCGGCGGCACGGCCGGCTCCGCCTGGGGTGTCGCCGCCGCCACCGCCGCCGGCTCGGCCGTGTGGTGGCTGCAGCTGCGGTCCGCCCTGCGGGAGCACCACCCAGCCCCTTTACGTGAAATGAGGACACCATGACCGCCGTACCCCGGCTCAGCATCGGCCTGCCCGTGTACAACGGCGAGGAGTACCTCGCCGAGTCGTTCGACGCACTGCTCGGCCAGACCTACGAAGACTTCGAACTGGTCGTCTCGGACAACGCCTCGACCGACGGGACCGAGGAGATCTGCCGCAAGTACGCCGCCCGGGACCCGCGCATCCGGTACATCCGGCTGCGCCGGAACGTCGGCGCCGCACCGAACCACAACTACGTGTTCACCGAGTGCCGCGGCGAGCTGTTCAAGTGGGCCTCGCACGACGACCTGTACGCCCGGGACCTGCTGCGGGCCTGCGTGGAGGCGCTGGACGAGCGGCCCGAGGTGATCCTGGCGCACGCCGGCCAGGCCGTCATCGACGGCGGGGGAAGGGTGGTGGTCCCCTACGAGTACGGGCTCGACACCGACTCGCCGAGCGCGCCGGTGCGCTTCCGCAGCATGCTGTTCGAGCCCGGCGGCGACGACTTCTACGGGGTGATGCGGGCCGATGTGCTGCGCCGGGTGAAGCCGCACGGCAGCTACCACCATGCGGACCGCACGTTCGTCGCGGAGATCGGCCTGCACGGCCCCTTCCACCAGGTGCCCGAGCTGCTGTACTTCCGCCGGGACCACCCCACGCGGGCGGAACGGGCGAACCCTTCCAAGCGTGCCCGGTGCGTCAACCTGGACCCGCGCCGGGCGGGCCTGCTGCACCCGACGCCCCGGCTGCTCGCCGAGTACGTCGCGGGCTTCGTGTCCGCGATCCGGCGGGCACCGCTGTCGTCGGCCGACCGGCGGGCCTGTTACCGACACCTGGCCGCGTGGATGGCCAGCCGGGCCCGGCCGGACGCCGGAGAGCGGGTCGAGGACCGGGCCCCGGCCGTCCCGTCCCGGCTCGCCGTCTCCGTGGACTCCCTCGTCGCCGGTCGTGAGGGCCGTGCGGGCGGGGCCGGGCACGAGGGCGTGGAGAGGGGACAGGGATGAGGTCCCCTGCGGCGTCCGGGTGGGAAAGCCCGGTGCGTGTCGGGGTGTTCGGCCTGCTCGGGTCCGGAAACCTCGGCAACGACGGGTCACTGGAGGCCGTGCTCGGCCACCTCCGCGCCGAACACCCGGAGGCGGTCGTGGACGCGCTGTGCGGCGGACCCGAGGCCGTCACCGCCCGGTACGGGATCCCGGCGACGCGGCTGCACTGGTACCGGGGGGAGTACCGGACCGCCTCGCGGGCGGGCGCCGTCGCGGCGAAGGGTCTCGGCAAGCTCGTCGACGCCGTCCGCACCGCCGCCTGGGTGCGCCGGCACGACGTGGTGATCGTGCCGGGCATGGGCGTCCTGGAGGCCACCCTGCCGCTGCGGCCGTGGGGGTTCCCGTACGCACTGTTCCTGCTCTGTGCGTCGGGGCGGCTGTCGCGCACCCGGGTGGCGCTGGTCGGTGTCGGGGCCGGCCCGATCGGCAGCCGGCCCACCCGGGCCCTGGTGCGCTGGTCGGCGACGCTGGCGGCGTACCGCTCGTACCGGGACGCGCAGTCGCGGGACGCGATGCGGGCGATGGGTGTGGACACCGCACGCGACCGGGTCTGTCCCGACCTGGCGTTCGCCCTTCCGGTGCCGCCGCCTGCCGACGCGCCCCCTGGCCTGGTCTGCGTCGGCGTCATGGACTTCCACGGCGGCGACGACGACCGCGCCGGGGCCGAGGAGATCCACCGGCGCTATCTCGAAGGGACGACCCGTTTCGTCCGCACGCTGGCCGAGGAGGGCAGGCCGGTCCGGCTGGTCACGGGCGACGCGTGCGACGCGCCGGTGGCCGCCGCGATCCTCGACGCGGTGGACTCGCCGCTGGTCACCGCATCCGATGCGCACTCCCTGACCGGCCTGATGAGGGACATGGCGGCCGCCGACAGCGTGGTCGCCACCCGGTACCACAACCTGGTCTGCTCGCTGAAGACCAGCACACCGACACTCGCGCTGAGCTACGCGCCGAAGAGCGACGCGCTCATGGAGCGGATGGGGCTCGGCGCGTACTGCCACCCTGCCCGCGAGATAGACAACGCCGAACTCCTCGCACAGTTCAGGTCGTTGGAGAAGCACGCGGCAGAGCTGCGGCAGACTCTCGCCGGGCGTAACCAGCTGGCCGCACGGCAACTCCGGGACCACTTCTCCGACGTGGCCACGGCCCTGTTCCCTGCGGCCGACCCCACCGACACCCGGGCCCAGGCCCTGCGGGAGGCTCCATGAAGGCGACCGAAGTCCCGGCGATCGAGGGCGCGTACCTCTTCGAGCCGACGCCGTACGCCGACGAACGCGGTTTCTTCTGCCGCACCTTCGACGCCGACGTGGTCCGCTCGGTGGGCCTGGACCCGGACGCCTTCGTCCAGGACAGCGTGTCCCGCTCAGCCCGGGGGGTGCTGCGCGGGCTGCACCTGCGCTCGGGAGCCGGCGAGGCCAAACTGGTGCGGTGCTCGTACGGGAGGATCTTCGACGTCGCCGTCGACCTGCGCCCCGGCTCGCCGACGTATCTGGGACGGGCGTTCTTCGAGCTGTCGGACGCGACGCAGGCGACCCTGTACATCCCGGCCGGGTGCGCGCACGGCTTCCAGGCACTGTCCCAAGCCGCCGACACCTCCTACCGGATCGACCGCCCGCACGATCCGGCCGAGGACGTGACGATCGCCTTCGATGATCCGGAGCTTGCGATTCCGTGGCCGTTGGCACCCGTGCTCATGTCCTCGCGCGACCGCGGGGCGCCCGGCCTCGCGGAGGCCCTGAAGCGGGCGCTGCCGCAGGCCCCGACGCGGCCCCCGGCCCGGAAGGGGAGCTGAAGCCGCCATGGCGGACACCGAGGAGTTCTCCCTGCCCCGGTCGCGGGCGGCCAACGAGCGGCTGCACGCCCTGATCCCCGGGGGCGCGCACACGTACGCCAAGGGCGACGACCAGTACCCCGAGCACCTGGCCCCCGTGATCAGCCACGGCAACGGGGCGTATGTGTGGGACGTCGACGGCAACCGCTACGTCGAGTACGGCTCCGGCCTGCGCTCGGTCAGCCTCGGCCACGCACACCCGCGCGTGCTGGAGGCGGTGCGGCGGGAACTCGGCCGGGGCAGCAACTTCGTCCGGCCTTCCCTCCTGGAGGTCGAGGCCGCGGAACGCTTCCTGGCGACCGTGCCGACCGCCGACATGGTGAAGTTCGCGAAGAACGGCTCCGACGCCACCACCGCGGCGGTGCGCCTCGCCCGCGCCGTCACCGGCCGCCCCCGCGTGGCGGTCTGCGGCGACCACCCGTTCTTCTCCACCGACGACTGGTTCATCGGTACGACGCCGATGCCCGCCGGCATTCCGGCGGCGACCAAGGAGCTCACCGTTTCCTTCCCGTACGGGGACCTGGCGGCCACGGAGGACCTGCTTGTCCGGCACCGGGACGAGATCGCCTGTCTGATCCTGGAACCGGCCGGGCACACCGAACCGCCCCCCGGCTACCTGGAGGGCCTGCGCGCACTGGCCGACCGGCACGGCTGCGTGCTGGTCTTCGACGAGATGATCACCGGCCTCCGCTGGTCCGAGGCGGGCGCCCAGGGCCTGTACGGCGTCGTGCCGGACCTCTCGACCTTCGGCAAGGCCCTGGGCAACGGGTTCGCGGTGTCCGCACTGGCCGGACGCCGTGAGCTGATGGAGCGGGGCGGTCTGCGGCACTCCGCCGAGCGGGTGTTCCTGCTGTCCACCACACACGGTGCGGAAACCCACTCCCTGGCTGCGGCGATGGCCGTACAGACCACCTACTCCGAGGAGGGCATCACCGCCCAGCTGCACGCGCTCGGGAACCGGTTGGCCAAGGGGGTCCGCGCCGTGGCGTCCGGCCTGGGCGTCGGTGACCACCTCGTCGTCCGGGGGCGGGCCAGCAACCTGGTCTTCGCCACCCTCGACGAGAACCGGCAGCCTTCGCAGGAGTACCGCACCCTGTTTCTGCGGCAGCTCCTCGCGGGCGGGGTGCTCGCCCCGTCGTTCGTGGTGAGCAGCGCGCTCACCGAAGCCGACATCGACCGCACCGTCGACGTGGTGGCCCTTGCGTGCGTGGTGTACCGGCAGGCGCTGGACGCCGGCGACCCCACACCCTGGCTGGCCGGGCGGCCTGTGAAGCCGGTGTTCCGGCGTCTGGCGTGACGGGGCGCGTGACATCGGCGGGGCCGCCCGTGCGTGCGTGGCGGCGGCATGTCAGCGGTGGGCCCGGCTGCGCGTACGAGGTGGGGGCCTACGTCAGCGGTGGGCGCGGGCCTGGCTGTGTGCGCGAGGTGGGGGCCTACGTCAGCGGTGGGCGCGGGCCCGGCTGCGCGTGTCGGCCGTGGTGTCGACGAGCCACGCGGTCGCCGTGGTCACCGCCACGGCGGTGCAGCAGCCGCCCAGGGTGTCGGTGGCGTAGTGGGCGCCCAGCACGACCTGTGCCCAGCCCATGGCGGCGCCAGCCACCAGCGCGGCGGTGAGCGCGAGGAACATGCCCGCCCTTCTGCCGAGGCCGAGACGGCTCGCCGCGAGCAGCGCCACCGTGAGGGCGAGCGCGGCGAGAAAGGCGGTGTGGCCGCTCGGATAGGACAGGTTGTCGCCGTAGATGGTGCGCCCCACCAGGGGCTTGAGGAGCTTCGTCGTCCCCACGGCCACGCCTGGCGCGGCGACGACAAGCACCGCAGCGCGAGGCCACCGCATCAGCAGGCAGGCCGTCACGAGTGCCGCGACCAGTAACGCCGCGCCCGCGGGCTCCCCGAGAAAATCCGTGGCCAGGGCGATGTGCCGCCACGGCGCCCGCACACCCTCCGCCGGCGGCTGGAGCCACGCGTCCACCGTGCCGGGCCGGCTCCGGCCGGCGTACAGGACCCCGGCCACGACGACCGTGAGCGCGGCGAGGGCACCGATCAGCGCGAGCCACGCCCGCGACGGCGGCGGCAGCACCGCGGGCTGCGTTCGGCCGGTCACCCGCCCACCGCGTCCGGCCTGCCCACAGGGCGCAGGGACGCGGTGCGCCCGCTGCCACCGCCGCCCGGGCCTGCGCACACGTGCAACGCCTCCCGCACACCGTGCCCCACCAGTCGTCCCCCACCCTGCTCCGGGGCCCGCGTCCGGGCCGAACAACCCGGGCCCGCCGACCCGCACCGCACCCCGGCGGGGGCATCGGAACACGTATCGCCTTGCATCCCTGCCACCCTTGCCAGCAATCGGCCGCGGCAAACGCCCGTCACCTCTGCGGGAACCGGGCTTCGCCCGAAGGAACCAGGGCGTCCGGCCCGTCCACGCCACCAGCTTCTCGATGTCCGGCGCGCCGTCGGGTACGTCCACCACGGGACCGAACGGAACCGGGCCGCCCCGGCGTTCAGCGGGAAGCGCACGCCGTACAGCGGAGGCGCAGAGAGCCACGACCTCGGGGTCCCAGGCGGGGTGCTGTCCGGTCGCGGTGGCCATGTCCCAGGTGTGGACGGTGAATTCCACGGTGAAGGAGCCCGCCGCGACAGCGCCGGGGAGGGAGCCGAACGGCAGGGTCAGCGGGCGGCCGAGAACCCCCGGCTCCGCCCAGGCGTCCCGGGCCGCGCGGAGCGCCTGTTCCCATGCCTTCAGCACGGTGTCGTCGGCGAGGTCCTCGGCGACGGCGGGAACGCTCAGCGCATCGCCGCCGTTGCCCGCGACGGCGATGCGGCGCAGACAGACGACGAGGTGGCGCGCGAGTTGCCCGACGGTGTACTCGGTGCAGGGGGTCGGCAGAGCGAACTGGTCGGCCTGGCGGTCGAACTGGCCGCGCTGTACGGGCCCCCGACGACCGACCAGGGATGACGCGTCACATCCTCCGGGCGCCCGCCTTGATCGCCTCGCGGATCCGCACGTACGTACCGCACCGGCAGATGTTGCGGATGCCGTCCAGGTCGGTGTCCGTGATCTCACGGCCCTCTTCCCGGACCCGGCGCACCAGGGCGACGGCCGTCATGATCTGGCCGGGCTGGCAGTAGCCGCACTGGGACACGTCCTGGTCGAGCCAGGCCTCCTGCATGGGGTGCAGATCGGCTCCGGCCGTGGCGGGGAGACCTTCGATGGTGGTGACCTCGTCGGTCGGACGCAGGTCCTTCACGGGGATCGCGCAGGGGTTGGCGGCCTTGCCGTTGAGGTGACTGGTGCAGGCCTTGCAGACGTTGATCCCGCAGCCGTACTTGGGGCCCGTGATGCCGAGGATGTCGCGCAGCACCCACAGCAGCCGTTCGTCGTCGGCCGCGTCGACCGTGACTTGTTCGCCGTTGACGCGGAAGGTGTGTTCAGGCACGGGGCTCACTTCTTTCGACGGACGGCGGCACCGCGGGCGGTGGCAGCTCGGGGCTTGTCTCAGCGCACATGGTCGATGCCGTCCGTCGGGGAGGCCGGTACGGGCGGCACGGTCGGCTTCGGCTCGAAGGACAGTGTGCCGTGGTTGATCGGGAAGACCGTCGGCATGGTCCCGGTGGCGCGGCCGTAGGCGCACGCGACCGCCGCCGCCGAGGCCGCGACCGCCAGCTCCCCCGCGCCGCCCGGCTTTTCGGAGGTGGGGGGCATGACGACGATCTTGAGCTCGGGAGGGGTGTTCCACTGCCGGGTGTAGAAGTAGTTGTCCCAGCTCGCTTCGAGGAAGTGCCCGTCGCGCAGGTGCAGGGACGCGGTCAGCGTCTGGGCGATGCCGTCCATGATCCCGCCCATCATCTGGGCTTCCAGTCCGCGCGGGTTGACGGCGAGACCCGCGTCGACGGCGCAGACCGCCTTGGTGACGCGCGGCCCGGCCACACCGTCCCGTACCGGACGGCCGACGGTTTCCGGGCGGCAGTCGATCTCGACGAGCACCGCGCTCACCGAGTGGTACTCGTTGTGCAGGGCGACTCCCTGGGCGGTGCCTTCGGGCATCTTGCGGCCCCACTCGCCCACTTCGGCGACCTTGTCCAGCACGGCACGGGCCCGGTCGTCGCGCAGGAAGTCGCGGCGGAACCGGAGCGGGTCCTTGCCCATCTTCTCCGCGAGCCGGTCCACGATCAGTTCCCGGGCGCACACCACGTCGGGCGAGTAGACGCCGCGCATGCTGCCGGTGTTGAAGCCCTTGTCGGTCTCGGCGAGCAGCCTGCTGTACACGCCGAATTGGTACGGCATGGACTGCGACAGCTGGAAGAAGGTCTCCGAGAAACCGATGTCACCGACCGGCAGCTTCGCCACCAGCGAGGTGAACACCTCACCGAGCCCGTGCCCGAGGTCCGTGGCGACACTGGTGTGCCGCTGCTTGTACCCGAGTACGGAATTGCCCAGATAGGCGGCCCGCACCCGGGAGGTGGCCATGGGGTGCACGCGGCCCTGGCGGGAGTCGTCGGCCCGGTGCCACATCAGCTTGACGGGCTTCTGGAACTCCTTCGAGATCTCGGCGGCTTCGAGCGCCGCGTCGAAGAACAGCCTGCGCCCGAACGAGCCGCCGCTCTCGGTGACGTGCACGGTGACCTTGTCGCGCGGCAGGCCGATCCGGGTGGCGATGGCCTGCTGGGCGACGATCGGCGACTTGAGCCCGGACCAGATCTCGGCGCGGTCGGGCCGTACGTCGGCGATGGCGCAGTTGGTCTCCAGGGCGCTGTTGCTGCGGAAGTGGAAGGTGAAGGTGGCCTCGACCGAGGGTGTTACGGCGGGCAGCCCGAGCCACAGCTCGGCGTCCTTGAGCTCCTTGCGGACACTCTCGTCCGACCTGCCCTCGGCGGTGCCGGGCTTCCAGGACACCTTGAGGGCGCGTACGGCGTCGATGCACTGGCCGAAGGTACGGGCGCGTACGGCGACGCCCGTGGACACGGCGGCGACATGGGTGACGCCCGGCATGGCGCGGACCGCTTCGAGGTTGGCGACGGGCCCCGGTCTGCCGTTGAGCGTCGGCGGGCGGCACACCATGGTCGGCAGGGCATCCGGGACCTGGAGGTCCATGGCGAACTTCTTGCGCCCGGTGACGG
This sequence comes from Streptomyces sp. NPDC058663, assembly GCF_042716745.1. NCBI lineage: Bacteria > Bacillati > Actinomycetota > Actinomycetes > Kitasatosporales > Streptomycetaceae > Streptomyces > Streptomyces sp. NPDC058663. The sequence continues at coordinate 95,249 of NZ_JBHXRV010000028.1, read as the reverse complement.
CTTCGAGTGCGTCGATACGGTTCTGGGGCGTGCCGATGACGCGGAACGAGCGGTGCTCCTTCAGCGCCACGGAGACCTTCCGCGGCTCGGCGGCGGCGGCCTTCTCGGCGAGCGCGCCGATGCCGATGCTCCTGCCGAGCGGGCCGGTGACGACCCCGGCCCGCAGGGAGAGGTCGGCGACCGCCGCACCGAGCACGAGGGCCGCCGCGTCGAGGAGCCGGCCGCGTGCGACGGCGGCGGCCACCCGGACCGGGGTGAAGGTCGAGATCGTGGTGTTGGAGGCACCGGTGAACTGGTTGAACAACAGCTCCGGGCGGGCGTCGGCCAGTGTCACCCGCACCTTCTCCAGGGGTACGTCCATCTCCTCGGCGATCAGCATCGCGGTGGAGGTGGTGATGCCCTGCCCGACCTCGGCGCGCGGGAGGGCAAAGGAGACGGTGCCGTCCTTGTTGACCACGATCGTGAGGAGGTTCGAGGTGGGGAGGGCGGCGAGGGTCAGTACGTCGTTGAGGTCGACGAGGTCGGTGAGATCCGCGGACGGCACCGCGGTCCCGGCCCCTGCCGCAGCACTCCCCCGGGCTTCCGCCTCGGGCGCCAGGCCGAACTCGGCTGCGGCCGTGAGGGTGGGGGCAGCCAGCACGTACCCGAGAAAACGCCTGCGGTCGAGGCCGGACCCGGGCTCGGGGCCCTCCTCGCCCTCCCTGCCCGGACCGTCCAATCCGTCTGTGCGCAACGGCACCTGACGCCCCCTCACCCACTCTGCGACACGGCCCCCGAGTGTATGCGCCCGCCGGGTCAGCCCGACCTGGGGGGCTTCTGCGTATCGAAGGCGAAGAGTGTGTTCCTGGCCGCGGCCACGATTACCGCTCGTCCCGCGACGGTCACCCGCGGACTCGCGCCCTGCTCCCCCGTCAGGCCCTCTGCCTGCGGGTCCGTCGCCCACAGGGGGGTGCCGTCGTGCGGAGAGAGTGCGACCACCCGGCCGGTGGCCGAGCTGAGGTAGAGCGCCCCGGCTCCCGCCACCGGGCCCGACGCGCCCTCGACGCTGGTCTGGCGTGACCACTTCTTGCGTCCTGTCGCCGGGTCGAGCGCCGTGACCAGGCCGGTCTGCCCGCTGATGAAGACGGTGCCGTTCGCCATGCCGGGCGTGCCCGCGTACGTCTTGGGCAACGGGGAGTACGTGACCTTGCGTGCGGCCGGGTCGGCCCGCGCCACCCCGTCGTAACCGGTCTGCGCGGGTCCCTCCCTGTGCTCCTGGAGGAAGACGAGGCTGTGGCCCGCGACACCCATCGGCACTGCGGGGCCCTTGATCGTGAGGGGCCCGCCCAGGGCCCCGGTGGCGCGGTCGAGCGTACGCAGGGTGGGGCGGCGCACCTCCGACGCGTCCACCTCGGTGCGCGCCGCGCACATCGCGTGGAGCACGTCGCCCGCCGGAACGGGCGAGCACTGGGTGCCTGCCGGGAACCGTGTGGTCCAGGCGGTCCTGCCGCTGTGCGCGTCCCTGGCCTCGAAACGGGAGTTGGCCGCGTCGACGGTGACCACGGTGGAGCCGATCACCACGGCGTCCTGGCTGCGGCCCGTGACGGCCCTCGACTGGGCGCCGGAGGGCACGGACCACAGTTCCCGGCCCTTGGCCGCGTCGAGCGCAACCACCTCGACGACGGGGCCCCGGGGGTCGCTCTCGTCGGCGAACCGGTAGCCGAGCACCGTGTCGTCCGTGGCGCCCACCAGGTGCATGCCCTGAACGGGCACGCCCGGGCTCTTCGCCGTCCACACCCGCGAGCCGTCGGTGGCCCTGACCCTGGTCGCGACCACTCCGCCGCCCCCGCAGAACAGCGCGTCCCTGTGGGCGACGCACCGCAGCTCGTCCGGGATGTCCTCACGGCCGCCCAGCACGGTCCTGTGCCACGGTGCGAAGCCGTCCGGCAGTGCGGCGGCCGGCGCGGCGACGCTGTGCGCCTTGTCGTCCGGGCTGTTCCGGCCGAATCCTTCGGCCATCAGAGCGGCGCCCCCGCCGCCGATCGCCGCCACCGCGACGGCGGCCGCGAGCACGGGCCGCCACCGGCCGCGCAGCAGGCGCCCTCGGGTGACACCGGGGCGGCCGGTACCGGAACGGGCAGGGGCGGCGCCCGGGGCTGCCTGCCCGGAGGTGGCCGTCGCCGAGGAGAGGTGCGACGAGGAATGCTGTGGTGCGCCGGCTCCGGTGGGGAGATGGTGCTGGGTGTGCGTGTCGCGGGTGCGGCCCGCGGCGTCCGCTGCCCCGGCCGTGGTGCTGCCGCCGAGGTCCGTGGGCAGGTCCCGGAGCAGCATGAGGAGTTCGTTCGCCGAGGGACGTCCCTCGGGTTCCTTCTCCAGACAGGGGGCGACGGCCGCGCGCAGCGCCTGCGGCACGGCGTCCAGTGCGGGCTCCTCGTGCACCACCTGATAGGCCGTCATGTACGGGCTGTCCGCGTCGAAGGGGCCCTGCCCGGTCGCCGCGTACACCAGCAGGGTCCCCAGCGAGAAGACGTCGGACCGCGGTCCCACTCCGCGCGGCGCCTGCAACTGTTCCGGCGACATGAAGGGCGGCGTGCCGATGACGCGTCCCGTCATCGTCAGGGTCTGCTGGTCCAGGGCGCGCGAGATGCCGAAGTCGATGACGCGCGGGCCCTCGGGCGAGAGCACGACGTTGGAGGGCTTCAGGTCGCGGTGCACGACTCCTGCCCGGTGGATGTCGCGCAGTGCCTCCGTCAGACCGATGGCGAGCGTCCGCAGCTCCGCGCCGGTCAGCGGGCCCTCGGCCGCGATGTGCTGGGCGAGCGTGTGCCCCTCGATGTACGTCGTGGCCATCCATGGCTGCTCGGCGTCCGGGGCGGCGTCGACCACGGCTGCGGTGAACGCGCCGCTCACCCGTCTGGCCGCCGCCACCTCCTGCCGGAAGCGGATGCGGAACTCCTCGTCCCCCGCGAACTGCTGGTGGATCAGCTTGATCGCGACGGGCCGCCCGGAGTCCGTACGGGCGAGGAAGACGGTGCCCATGCCGCCCGAGCCGAGCCGCGCCTCCAGCAGATAGCCGCCGATCTCGGTGGGGTCACCTCCGCGCAGGGACACTCTTCCCGACCTCCTGTCCCCCGTGCACCTCTGCCACCACGGGCCCGCTTGTCCGTCCTGCCACCCAAACTAGCTGCTGGGAGGTGCGGCTCGGCAACGCGGGTGAGAAAGGGGTGGGAGGTACTGCGGTCCGTGCCGCATGATGTGCGCAAGGACGCGCGAGGCGTGGCCTTGGCCCCTGGTCGTGCGGGCGTGGGCGCCACCATGTGCCGGTGTGGCGCGGTGAAGGGAGATCCTGTGGAGCCGTCGGACCTGCGCCGCGCGGTGGAGGCGGCCCGGTCGGCCGTTTCGGAGCTGGGACTTCAGGCCGACGAGGTGGCCGTCGTCCACAATTCGGACCGCGTCGCGCTGCGTCTGGCGCCCTGCGAGGTACTGGTCCGGGTCGCGCCCGTGGCGCAGCGGGCGGATGCCGAGTTCGAAGTGGAGGTCGCACGACGCCTCACGGAGGCCGGGGCCCCGGTGGCCGAGCTCGACCCCCGGGTGGCGCCCGGTGTCCTGGTGCGGGACGGCCTCGTCCTCTCGTTCTGGACCTACTACCCGCCCACGGGGCCGGGGGTCGCACCGGCCGACTACGCGGACGCCTTCGTGCGCCACCACGCGGCGCTGCGCCGGATCGCTCTGGACGCGCCGCACTTCACCGCTCGGGTGGCCGCCGCACTGAACGTGGTGAACGACCGGGAGCTGTCCCCCGGACTTCCTGACGCGGAGCGGGAGTTCCTCAGCGGCACGCTGGGGGGACTGGGCGCCGCTGTCGGTGCCGCGCGGACGGGCGATCAGCTGCTGCACGGCGAGCCGCATCCGGGGAACCTGCTCAGCACGAGGAGGGGTCCGCTGTTCGTGGACCTCGCCACGTGCTGCCGCGGCCCGGTCGAGTTCGACCTCGCCCACGCGCCCGAGGAGGTGGCCAGGCACTACGCGGGGGCCGACCACGATCTGGTCCACCGGTGCCGCGCCCTCAACTGGGCGATGTTCTCGGCCTGGCGCTGGCGCAGGGACGACCAGATGCCCGGCCGGGCGCGGGAGCGGGTGGAGGGGTTGGCGCGGGTCCGTGCCGCGCTCGGGCGCTGCGGACCGCGGTAGGCGCCCCCGCCGCGCCCGTCGGGGTGGGCGGCGACGGGGGCGGCGGACTTCCCGGCAGGGCTGTCGCGAAGGTGCGGTTCAGTTCCTGGTGAGCCGTACCGGCAGCGCGCGCAGGCCGCCGACGATGAAGCCGCCCGCCGGTTCCAGGGACTCCTCGGGGACCGCGAGGTGGATACCGGGGAAGCGGGCGAAGAGGGCCGGGAGCGCGATCCTGGCCTCCATGCGGGCCAGCGGCGAGCCGATGCAGTGGTGGATGCCGTGGCCGAAGCTGAGGTGCTCGGCACTGGGGCGCCGTACGTCGAAGGCTTCCGCCGTGTCGCCGTGCTGGTGCGGGTCCCGGCCGGTGGCCGCGAAGGACGCCAGGATCGCCTCGCCCTTGCGGATGGTGGGGCCTTCCGGAATCGCGATGTCCTCGACGGCGTACCGCAGCGGCAGGTTGGCCACGCTGGGCGCCCAGCGCAGGGTCTCCTCGATGACGTCGTTCCAGGCCACCTCGCCCGCGAGCACCAGGGCCAGCTGCTCGGGGTGGGTGAGCAGGGCGTGCACCGCGTTGCCGATGAGGTTGACGGTGGTCTCATGGCCGGCGACCAGAACCAGCAGGAGCGTGTCGATCAGCTCCTGCTCGGTCATCTTCTGGCCGTCCTCGTCCCGGGCGCCGACCAGGACGCTGGTCAGGTCGTCGGCGGGCTCCTTGCGCTTGAGGGCGGCCAGGCCCTTCAGCAGTTCCTGGATGGCCACGTAGGTGGCTCCGGCCTCCTCCGGGTCGACGGAGGTCATGATGATCTCCGACATCCGGGCCAGCTCGGTGCGGGTGCCGCCCTCGGGGATGCCGAAGAGCTCGCAGATCACCTGCATCGGCAGCGGGTGGGAGAAGCTCTCGCGCAGATCGACCACGGACCCGGCCGGGGCCTTGTCCATCCGGTCCAGGAGGTCGGCGGTGATGCGCTCGACGGAGGGCAGCATCGCGTCGGTGCGCCGCGCCGTGAAGGCCGGTGCGATCAGCTTGCGCAGCCGCCGGTGGTCACTGCCGTACGCCGTAAACATGTTGTTGACGCCGACCCAGGTGGCCAGCCAGCTGTCCTGGTACTCGCCGCGCTGCCAGGCGGGCCAGTGCCGGCGCGCGTCCTTGGAGACCCGGGGGTCGGTCAGCAGTTCCTTGAGGAGCGAGTGCCGGGTGATGGCCCAGGCCTCGGGCCCGTCGGGCAGCTGGACGAGAGTGGCGGCGCCTAGGGCGCGGAGACGGCCTGCTTCCGCGTGGACGTCGGTTCCTGCCGGGTCGATGGCGACGGGCTGCTGTCCCATGGGGTGGCTCCTGCCTGCTGGGGGGTGATGGGGGTGAAACGGGCCGGGAGTGCCGCGAGGGCCCGCTGGAAGCCGCCGGGCCGCCACTGCAACGGCTCGCCGGGGGCGGCGAGTTCGATGTCGGAGAGCCAGGCGGTGAGCCGTTCGATGGCGGTGGTGGCGATCACCAGCGCGTGCCGTTGCACGGGGCATCCGTGCGGGCCCGACGACCACGAGAGGTGGGCGCCGGCGCCGGAGCGGCCCTCTTCCAGGGACACCGGTCCGGCCTGCGTGTTGGCGGCCGCGTAGGAGACCAGGACGAGTTGCCCCGCCCTGACCCAGGTGCCGTGGAAGAACACGTCGCGGCGCGGGTAGTGGGCGGAGTAGTTGGCCATCGGCGGGTCGTTCCACAGCACTTCCTCGATGGCGTCGCGCGCGGTGAGCGCGCCGCCGGAGAGGGTGCTGTAGTAGCGGTCGTCGGAGAGCATCCGGGAGAGCGCGTTGCCGATGAGGTTGCCGAGGGGCTCGTTGCCGGCGGCCATCGTCAGCACGATCTGCTGGATGACCTCTTCGTCGGACAGCCCGTTGGGGTGGTCCATGAACCAGGACGTCACATCGGGGCCGCGCTGCGCCTTCTTGGTGGCGACCATCTCCATGATGTACGCCTCGAACGCCGCGTTCGCGCTGTTTGCCTCTTCGGGCGAGGCGCCGTCCATCAACCCGCCGACGGCCGCGATCAGCTGGAGTCCGTAGGAGTCCGGCATGCCGAACAGGTTGTTGAACATCAGCATCGGCAGCAGCTGCGCGTACTGCGAGACGAGGTCGGCCCTGCCACTCGCGCCGAAGCCCTGGATGAGGGTGTCCGCGGCGTGCCGTACCCGGGCGCGCAGCTCGTGCGGCTCGACCAGCCGGAAGCTGTCGGTGATCACCTGGCGGTAGCGCCTGTGCACCTCGCCGTCGTTGAACAGGGCGTTGGGCCGCCAGCCCAGCATCGGGATGACCGCCGAATCGGGCGGCACCGTCTCCATCCAGGCGCGGGAGTCCTTGGACCAGGTGGTGTCGTCGTTGAGCAGTTCCAGTGCGGCGCGGTAGTCGGTGACCAGCATGGCCGTCACGTCCGGGGCGATCTCCACCGGGGCGAGGGCTCCGTACTGGCGCAGGTGCGCGTAGTAGCGGTGCGGGTCCGCGGCGAACTCGGGGTCGTAGAGCCGCACCAGCGTGTCGCGGCCCGCTCCGTCGAGCGGGTGGGCACCCGCGGCGTGCACGGGGCAGCCCGGCGGCGGTGCGGCACCTGGGGGGTGCGGGGAGGTCAAGGGTTCTCCTGGGGCGTGTGGGCCAGTACGTGCCCGACGAGCGCGATGAGGGCCTCGACGGATTCGTTCCGGTCGCGGGCGTCGCACATCACGAGCGGGGTGTCGGGGTGCAGGTCGAGGGCGTCGCGGAGTTTCCCGGCGTCGTAGTGCGGGGCGTCGGGGAAGGTGTTGACGGCGACGGCGTACCGCAGGCCGGCCTCCTCGATGATGTCCATCACTTCGAAGGAGTCGGCGAGGCGGCGGGTGTCGGCGAGGACCAGGGCGCCGAGGGCGCCGCGTGCGATGTCCTGCCACAGGGGCCGGAACCGCTTCTGTCCGGGGGTGCCGAACAGGTACAGCACCAGGTCGCCGGGGAGGGTGAGCCGCCCGAAGTCGATGGCGACGGTGGTGGTCGTCTTGTTCCGGACGCCGGCCAGGTCGTCCACGGCCGCGCCGGACTGCGTCATCACCTCTTCGGTGTGCAGCGGCGGCGTCTCGGAGAGCGTGCGGATGAGCGTGGTCTTGCCGACGCCGAACGGCCCGGCGACAAGGAGCTTGACCAGGGTCTGGTCGGCGCCGGACAGGTACATGCCGGTGGTGTCAGGACTTGAGAGAGCGGAGTCCATCGAGAACCCTCTCCAGGATCTGCCGGTCGAATTGCTCGGCTTCGGGGATGGGGATGCGGGCGTACAGCCGGCCGGCGTCGACGAGGTCGGCCACCAGGACCTTGGCCACACTGACGGGCAGCCCCAGGTGGGCTGCGACCTCGGCCAGAGACAACGCCCCGGGTTCCAGGAGCTCCAGGATGCGGAGCTCCTCCGGGCGTACCTCACCGGTGACCGGCATTCCCGCGCTGCGCAGCAGGGAGAGCCTGTCCAGCGTGTTGCGGCTGGGCGTGGCCCGCCCGCCGGTCGCCAGGTAGGCCGGTACGAGGCGCCTGTTGCTCTGGCGCGGGGTCATACGGGGCTGCCGGCTTCCCGGGCCGGGCTGTTCATCACCTTGTTGCCGAGGGTGGTCACCTGCACCTGCATGTGGTGGGCGACGACACCCATGTTGACCTCGGGCGCCGCGAACACGGCGAGGCAGGTGTTCCGCCCGGCGGGGATCGCGAAGACCCAGCCCTCCTCGGACTCGATGACCGTCTGGCGCAGGGTCGCGTCGTCCTGTCCGGCGAAGGCGGCGGTCACCGCGCGCCCGGCGCCCTGGAGTGCGGACATCATCGCGGCGACACCCTCGGCGGCCTCCCGTGCGAGCCCCGGGGAGGCGCCCTCGACGAAGCCGTCGCCGGAGATCACGGCGGCGTGGGTGACGTGCGGCAGCTCCAGGAGCGGGGCCAGCACCCAGGACTTGTCCTCGGTGACGCGGCGGCGTGCGGGGCTGTTCATGAGTGTGCGTTCCCTTCCGGACTGCGAGGGGGCCGGGGCCGGGCGGCGGCCCGCCCCGATTCGGTGCCCTGCTGGAGGGCGGCCCAGCGCGACGCGTTCTCCTCCGGGGTCCTCGCGGGGGCCGGTTCGGTGCGCGGGGCGCTCTGCTGGACCTCGGAGGCGGGCCTGCGGCGGTTCCTGCGGGGCAGTTCGCCGTCGGCCGGGGTGCCGGAGCCGGTCTCCTGCGCCGGTGCCGGTGCCTCGCCTGCGGTGCCCGCCGCGCCCGCAGGGGCTCCGGCGGCGAGGGGTGCCGTGCGGGTCGGCAGGGGGGTGTGGGGGCGGTCCGGCGTGCCGGAGTGGTGCGCCTGTGGTGCCATGGCGGACATGGGCCGGCTGCTTTCGTCGAGGACGGTCAGCAGGGGGTCGCCGGGGATGTACACGACGGCACGCACCCCGCCGTACGGGGAGGGTTCGACGTGCACGCCGAAGCCGTACTGCCGCACCAGCTGCCCCGCGGCGGCGAAGCCGGTCCGCGGCGGGTCGCCGAGCTGGGTGAACAGGAGCTGGTCGTCGCCCGACAGCAGTTCCTTGGCGCGCTGGAGTTCGTCCGCGTGCATGCCGACGCCGTAGTCGTCGATGATGACCGAAGCGCCCCGGTTGCCCTGCTGGAGGGTGACGGCGACCGGCAGTCCGTGGTGGGAGTGGTGCAGTGCGTTGGCCAGCAGCTCGGTGACGGTGATGGCGACGGGTTCGACGGCCCGGGCGACGACGGCCACCGGGTCGCGCAGCTGGTTGCTGATCTGTACCCGCTCGTAACCGCGGAGCCGCGAGGAGGCGCCGACGACGAGTTCGGCGAGGTAGGAGTCCTCCCGGGTGAGTCCGGGCCAGGCGCCGCAGACCACTCCGGTGGCCTGGACGCGGCGCAGCGCCTGTTCGTTGAGGAAGTCGGCGGCCAGCAGGTCCTGGGCGATGCCCGGGTCGTCGTAGCGGTGCTGCATCTCCTGCAGGGAGGTCTGGAGCTGGTAGAGCAGCGCCTGGATGGTGGTCGTCGCGCCGCGCAGGGTGGACTGCGCCGCCGCGTCGACGCGCTCGCGTTCCTTGGTGACGGCCACGCCGGTCCGCTCCAGTACGGCGCTGAGCGCGCGGTCCGTGCCGGTGCCGGCGAACCGGCTGTCGAGCAGGGGACGCACCGTCATGTGGGGGTGGGCGAGTGCCAGCGCGAGATCGGGGAGCCGGGCGTCGGCGAGATGCTGGATCTCGGCTTCCAGGGCCCGTAGCCGGGCCGTCAGCTCGGCGTTGCCGTGGGTCGAGGAGGTGTACTGCCCCTCTGCGGTGGCCAGACGCTGTCGGAGTTCGGCGCTGTGCATCCGGGCGCGGGCCAGGGCCACCGCCGAGGCGAGGGCGGCGGCCGTTCCTGCGCTGAGGCACCAGAGCAGCGCCTCGGGTATGGATGTCATCGATTTCCTCGGGTGGGGGACGGTTCAGGTCGGTCCGCCGCACCGGGCGGCGCCGATCTTCGTGCGATGCTACCCGCGAGTTGACGGACCGTAAGCTGATGGTCATATCGCGACGGAGAAGTGCGGAAGGTTCGCTTCCGTCCGCGATGCCCGGTGGGTGGCGTCATGACCGCACCTCGAACCGCCGCTGCCCGTAAGGGACTTCGTACCGCGCGGGGGCTCTGCGGGTTCCGCTCCCCCGCTCGGCCTTCACCCGTATGCGTGCCGGACTCTTCCGCGGTTCATGGGGCCGTCCCGGCATTTCCATGCCTGTGACGCGTGTGGTTGCCGCGTGCTTCACCTTGTTGTACGCACCATCGAGGCGTGACGACAACTCGTAGCGCCACCGCGCGCAGCAGCCGTGCCCCACGCCCGGGTTCCCACGCCGGCGAGACGGGACGCCGGGCCTTCCTCACCACGATGGGTGGACTGGCCACCACCGTCGCCCTCGGCGTTCCCGCCTACGCCTCCGACGCGGCACGCGATGCCGCCACCGCGAACGAGTACGTGGATGTACAGCTGCTCAACATCTCCGACCTGCACGGATACCTGCAGGGCCCGACCGGCAGCGACTCCGTGATCTACGGCAACGGCGGCAAGAAGTACACCGTGGGCGGGGTCGCCGCCATGGGTGCGCATCTGGAACGGCTGCGGAACGGGCGGCTCAATTCGCTGTTCTTCGCACCGGGCGATCTCTTCTCCGGATGGGAGTTCGATGCCGCCGCGTTCTCCGACGAGCCCACCATCGAGGCACTGAACCGGATGGGGATGGACTTCGCCACCGCCGGCAACCACGAGTTCGACAAGGCGCCTTCGCATCTCCAGCGGCACATGCTGGACGGGCACGCCTATCCGGTCATCGGACAGGACACCGGCTTCGTGGACTCCACGGGGCGCCGGTTCCGTGGGGCCGACTTCCCGTACTACAGCGCCAACGTGGCATGGCGGAGAAGCGGAATGACGGTGCTGCCGCCGTACCACGTGGAGTGGGTGCGCGACCCGCTGGGCCGGAGATATCCCATCGGGTTCATCCACCTCACCGCCGTCGGCACCGAGGCGTTCCCCAACTCCTTCCACCCGGGGCTCAGGACCCTCGACGAGATCGCCACAGCCGACCGGTGCGCCAAGGAGCTCAAGCGGCGCGGCGTGAACGCGATCGTGCTCTCCGTGCACGACGGCGCGGTCGCGGGCACCGACTTCAACAGCGGCAGCGACCCGTCCGGGCCCGCCTACGACCTGGCCCTGAAGGTCTCCTCCGACATCGACGCCATTGTCTGCGGGCACTGGCACACCCGGTTCAACATGATGGTGCCCGATCCGGACGGCAACCCCCGCCCGTTCGTCGAGGCCGGCTACCACGGCCAGGTCATCAACGAGATCAACCTGCGGCTCGACCCCGCTACCGGCAGGGTCGTCCGTCAACTGACCGTCTCGACCAGCCACCCCAATTCCCGCGACATCACCCCGCACCCGGGCCTCAAGGAAATCGCCGACTACTGGGCGGGACAGGCCGCGGAACGCGAGCGCAGCCGGATCGGCCGGCAGAGCGGGCCGATCACCCGGGCCAGGAACGGGACCGGGCAGAGCACCATGGGCGACCTGGCGGCGGACTGGGCGCTGTGGGCCGCGCGCAGACCGGCCCCTTGGCACGACGACTCCAACATCCACCCGCACGCCCCCGCGCAGCTCGCCCTCGTCGCGCTCGCGCCGACGGTCGGCCAGTCCTTCGTCCGGGGCGATCTGGTACCGGCCGCGGGCAGCGACGCGGTGACCTTCGGGCAGGCGTGGCGGGCGATCGGCTACGGCTGCCCCACGGTGTGCGTCAAGGTGACGGGCCGGCAGATCCACGACGCACTGGAACAGCAGTGGTCCACGGGTGCGGACGGTACGTTGCGGTTCGCGCCCCTCGCGGTGTCCGGCAACGTCCGCTACTCCTTCGACGCGGCGGGCCCGGTGGGTGACCGGGTCGACCCGGCCGAGGTGCGCATCGACGGGGCGCCGCTGCTGCTCGACAGCGACTACCGGCTGGCCACCGCTTCGTACACGCTGCTCGGGATGGACGGCTACCCGGCGCTCAGCACCTACCGCGAGCCCTACCGGCACCAGCGCGACTTCGAGAGCTTCGTCGCGTTCGTCCGCGCACAGGAGGTGCTGACACCGTCCGCCCGGGACCGGGTGACGGCGAAGAACACCCTGGCACCGAGCGCCGGGGCCGGCGTGGTCACCGATCCGCCGGTGCCGGTGCGTGAGGACGGTTCACCGCTGCCGCCCTCGGTCGCGGCGATCGTCTCCGCGGGCGGGCCGCACGCCGTACGGCGCGGGGGTTTCCGGCCGCCCTGCTGAGACCGGCGCCCAGGGCCGCGCGGGACACGGCGCGGCCGGGGACCGCCGAGGGCCCGTCGGAGTGTCCGACGGGCCCTCGGCGTCACAGGCGGTCAGCGCTCGACGCCGTGGACACTCGGAGCGGCCGGCAGCACGGGCGTGCCCGGAACGCTGGGAGCGGCGGGCACCGCCGCGGTGCCGGGGGCGCTCGGAGTGGCCGGCAGGGCCGGGGTGGCGGGGGCGCTCGGAGCGACAGGCAGAGCGGGGGCGGCCGGGGTGGCCGGCAGGGCGGGGGCGGCCGGCGGCTTCGGCACCTCGGGGGCACCCGCTACGGTCGGCAGCTTCGGCAGGCCAGGCAGGTCCGCGGCAGGGAGTCCGCCGGTCAGCACGGTGCTCACCACGACGTTGACGCACGCGGTGACGGTGGCCTGGACCGCGGTGGCGACGGCCGTCGGGTCCCCCTTCTGGGCGGCCTTCAGCAGCGCGTCGACATCGGCCTGCAGGTCGGCCAGCGCCTTGGCCATGAGGTCGGCCGGCGCGGCACTCCTGGGAGCGGAAACAGCCTTCGCCGCCTTGGCGATGGCCTCCGTCGCCTCCTCGCCGAGCTCGGTGGCGTCGGTGGCGGACAGCTTGCCACCGGGGGCCGCGAGGACCGCGTTCATCAGGTCCGTGACGGGCTCGAGTACGTCGGCGGTGTCACCGAGCACCTTCGTCTGCTTGCCGAGCGCGCCCGCGCCCGGGATCGGAGCACTCGCGTCGACGGCGGCGAGAGGCGCGCCAACGGCGGAGAGGGCCGGGCCCGCGGTGCCCAGGGCGAGGGCGCCGCACACAGCGGTCGAGAGCAGAAGACCGGCGGTCCGGGACATGCGCATGAAGGGGGTCCTTTCGGAAGGAGCGTGGGTGGTGCTCCTCTCCACCGTCCGGAGCGTGGTGGCTCTGCGCAATATTTCGCCTACCCACAGTGACAAGCCATGGCCGTTCATGGTCCTCGTCCAAGCCCGCTGGCCTCGCGTTTCTCCGATGTGCCAAAGGGCGTGCGGGTGCGTCCGATCAGGGGGTGCCGGGCCGGGCGAGCGCCCTCACAGGTCCTGTTCCGGCCAGCCGAGCAGGCGGGCGCCGACCACCGCCGTCTGGAGCGTGTAGCGGTGCATGGGCTCCCCCGGGTCGGCTCCGGTCAGCTGGTGGATGCGCTCCAGGCGGTAGGTCACCGCGCGCACGCTCAGTGTGAGCCGGCGCGCGGCCTCGGCGGCGACGCAGCCGGTGTCGAAGTAGGCGGTGAGGGTCTCCAGCAGCGGCTCGGCCCCGCCGCGGGCCTGCCGCAGGGGGCCCAGCACACTGCCCACGAGGTCGGCCATCGCCTGGCGGTCCCGGGTGAGCACGGGGTAGACCAGCAGGTCGGCGGCGTGCAGCACCGGCCCCTCGAGGTCCATGCGGACTGCCAGGTCGAGGGCGTTGAGGGCCTCTTCGTAGGAGTGGACGACGCCCCCGGCGCCCGGGTGGGCGCGGCCGATGGCGACCCGGCCGCCGTCGGTGGCCGCGTGCGCCTGCTTGGCGAAGTAGGCGAGGACGTCGGACTGGTCGGCCGGGGCGATGCAGATCAGCCGGCCGTCCTTGGTGGTGAGGAGAATGCGGCGGTCGCCGAACCGGGCGACCAGGGACTGCTCGACGTGGCGGGGGACCGGGGAGCCGTCGTGGTAAGGGGCTGCCCCCTGGGCCACCGCCACCGCGTGGGCGTGCGAGAGGAGCAGGCCGAAGCGTTCCGCGCGCTCGGCGAGGCGGCCGAGGTCGCTGCGGCCGTAGAGCAGGTCGTCGATGAACTCCCGTCTCGAAGCCTCCTCCTGACGTACCGCCAGGTACTGGGCACGTTCGTGCCCCTCGGCGAAGGCGTCCACCGCCTGTTCGACTACGCCGAGCAGATGGGCACTCTGGGTCTGCGACATGCCGGGGCGGGCGTCCTGGGCCGCGCCGAGGTGAGCACGGACCAGGGTGCGCAGACCGATGCCCGCCTCGGCGGCCCGTTCGCCGCGGCGCCGCAGCGCGTCGCGTTCGGCCCTGGTGAGGTTCCTGCCGGTGGCACAGGCGTCGCGCAGGGTCTGGACGTACCCGTCGAGGTGTTCTTCGGGGACTCCCTGGTCCGTCACGCTGTCTCCTCGGTGCTGGTGCGTGGCGCTGCGGCCGGGCGGGCGGTCCTGCCGGCAGGCCGGCCGCCCGGCCTGCCGCTCAGTCCTCGCCCTCCAGGTCGCCCTCGGTCTCCAGGTACGCCTTGCGGAGCGCGTCCAGGACGGCCGGGTCGGGCTTGGCCCACATGCCGCGCGACTCGGCCTCCAGGAGGCGTTCGGCGATGCCGTGCAGCGCCCAGGGGTTGGCTTCCTTGAGGAACTCTCGGTTCACCGGGTCCAGGACATAGGTCTCGGTGAGCTTGTCGTACATCCAGTCGGCGACCACGCCCGTGGTGGCGTCGTACCCGAAGAGGTAGTCGACGGTGGCGGCGAGTTCGAAGGCGCCCTTGTAGCCGTGGCGGCGCATCGCCTCGATCCACTTGGGGTTGACCACGCGGGCGCGGAAGACGCGGGAGGTCTCCTCGACGAGGGTGCGGGTGCGCACCGTCTCCGGGCGGGTGGAGTCACCGATGTACGCCTCGGGGGCCTTGCCCTTCAGTGCGCGCACGGTGGCGACCATGCCGCCGTGGTACTGGAAGTAGTCGTCGGAGTCGGCGATGTCGTGCTCGCGGGTGTCGGTGTTCTTCGCCGCGACCTCGATGCGCTTGTACGCCGTCTCCATCTCCTCGCGGGCAGGGCGTCCGTCGAGTTCGCGGCCGTAGGCGTAGCCTCCCCAGACCGTGTAGACCTCCGCGAGGTCGGCGTCGGTGCGCCAGTCGCGGGAGTCGATGAGCTGGAGGAGGCCCGCGCCGTACGTGCCCGGGCGGGAGCCGAAGATGCGGGTGGTGGCGCGGCGTTCGTCGCCGTGCTCGGCAAGGTCGGCCTGGGTGTGGGCGCGTACGTAGTTGATCTCGTCGGGCTCCTCCAGGGAGGCGGCGAGGCGCACCGCGTCGTCGAGGAGGCCGATGGTGTGCGGGAAGGCGTCGCGGAAGAAGCCCGAGATGCGCAGGGTGACGTCGATGCGGGGGCGGCCGAGTTCGGCGGTCGGGATCGCCTCGAGGCCGGTGACCCGGCGGGACGCGTCGTCCCAGACGGGGCGCACGCCGAGCAGGGCGAACGCTTCGGCGATGTCGTCGCCTGCCGTGCGCATGGCGCTCGTGCCCCAGAGGGAGAGGCCGACGGAGGTGGGCCATTCGCCGTTGTCGTTGCGGTAGCGCTCCAGGAGGGATTCCGCGAGGGCCTGTCCGGTCTCCCAGGCGAGCTTGGAGGGGACGGCCTTGGGGTCGACGGAGTAGAAGTTGCGGCCGGTCGGCAGGACGTTGACCAGGCCGCGCAGCGGGGAGCCCGAGGGGCCCGCCGGGACGAAGCCGCCGTTCAGCGCGTGGACGGTGTGGGTGAGTTCGTCGGTGGTGGCGGCCAGGCGCGGGACGACCTCGCGGGCGGCGAAGGCGAGGATGTCGGCGACGGCGGCGGGGTGGCCCGCGGCCACGTCCGCAACGGCCTCCGGCGCCCAGTGCGCGTCCTCCATCGCCTGGACGAGGCCGCGGGCCTGCTCCTCGATGTCGTCGGTGGCGGTGCGCTGCGCGGCGGACTCGTCGAGGCCGAGGGCCTCGCGCAGGCCGGGCAGGGACGCGGTGCCGCCCCAGATCTGGCGGGCGCGCAGGATCGCGAGGACGAGGTTGACGCGGGCTTCGCCCGCCGGGGCGCCGCCGAGCACGTGCAGGCCGTCGCGGATCTGGACGTCCTTGATCTCACAGAGCCAGCCGTCGAGATGCATGATGAACTCGTCGAAGCCCTCGTCCTTCGGCCGGTCTTCGAGCCCGAGGTCGTGGTCCAGCTTCGCGGCCTGGATGAGGGTCCAGATCTGGGCGCGGATCGCGGGCAGCTTCGCCGGGTCCATGGCGGCGATCTGGGCGTGCTCGTCGAGCAGTTGTTCCAGGCGGGCAATGTCGCCGTAGCTGTCGGCGCGGGCCATCGGCGGCACCAGGTGGTCGACGAGGGTGGCGTGCACGCGACGCTTGGCCTGCGTGCCCTCGCCGGGGTCGTTGACCAGGAACGGGTAGATCAGCGGCAGGTCGCCGAGTGCGGCGTCGGGGCCGCAGGCTGCGGACAGGCCCGCGTTCTTGCCGGGCAGCCACTCCAGGTTGCCGTGCTTGCCGAGGTGGATCATCGCGTCGGCGCCGAAGCCGTTGTCCTCGGTGCGGGCGGCGATCCAGCGGTATGCGGCCAGGTAGTGGTGCGAGGGCGGCAGATCGGGGTCGTGGTAGATCGCGATCGGGTTCTCGCCGAAGCCGCGCGGCGGCTGGATGAGGATGAGCAGGTTACCGAAGCGCAGGGCGGCGAGCACGATGTCGCCCTCCGGGTTCGCGGACCGGTCCACGAACATGTTGCCGGGGGCCGGGCCCCAGTGCTCCTCGACGTTGCTGCGGAGCTCGGCGGGCAGGGTGGCGAACCAGCGCCGGTAGTCGGCGGCCGGGATGCGCACCGGGTTGCGGGCCAGCTGCTCCTCGGTGAGCCACTCCTGGTCGTGGCCGCCGGCCTCGATCAGGGCGTAGATCAGCTCGTCGCCGTCGCCGGAGACCAGACCGGGGACCTCCTGCGTGCCGAAGTCGTAGCCCTCCTCCTTGAGGCGGCGCAGCAGGGCGACGGCGCTGGCGGGGGTGTCGAGGCCGACCGCGTTGCCGATGCGGGAGTGCTTGGTGGGGTAGGCGGACAGGACCAGGGCCACGCGCTTGTCGGCGTTGGGGATGTGCCGCAGGCGGGCGTGGCGTACAGCGATCCCGGCGACCCGGGCGGCACGCTCGGTGTCGGCGACGTACGCGGGCAGGCCGTCCTCGTCGATCTCCTTGAAGGAGAACGGGACGGTGATCAGGCGGCCGTCGAACTCCGGCACGGCGATCTGGCTGGCCGCGTCGAGCGGGGAGACGCCCTCGTCGTTGTCCTCCCAGTCGCTGCGGGAGGAGGTCAGGCACAGCGCCTGCAGGATGGGGACGTCCAGGCCGGTGAGGGCGCCGGCGTCCCAGGACTCGTCGTCGCCGCCCGCGGAGGCCTCGGCGGGGCGGGTGCCGCCCGCGGCGAGGACGGTGGTGACGATGACGTCCGCGGCCCGCAACTCCTCGATGAGTTCGGGCTCGGGGGCGCGCAGGGAGGCCACGTACAGCGGCATCGGGCGTGCTCCGGCGGCCTCGATCTCACCGCACAGGGCGTCGATGAAGGCGGTGTTGCCGCTCATGTGGTGGGCGCGGTAGTAGAGCACCGCGACGGTCGGGCCTTCGACGTCCGCGCGGGCGGTGCGCTCCAGCGGCCCCCAGGAGGGCGCGGGAGCGGGCGACTCGAAGCCGTGGCCGGTGAGCAGGACGGTGTCGGAGAGGAAGCGGGCCAGCTGCTCCAGGTTGGCGGGGCCGCCGTGCGCCAGGTAGGCGTGCGCCTCGGCGGCGATGCCGACGGGGACGGTGGAGGCGGCCATCAGCTGGGCGTCGGGGGCCTGTTCGCCGGTGAGGACCACCACGGGCCTGCCGGTGGCGAGGACCTGGTCGAGGCCGTCCTGCCAGGCGCGGACACCGCCGAGGAGCCGTACGACGACGAGGTCGACCCCGTCGAGGAGCTCGGGCAGGTCGGAGAGGGCGAGCCGGGAAGGGTTGGCGAAGCGGTACCCGACAGGGCCACTGGAGGAGCGGGCGCTGAGCAGGTCGGTGTCGGACGTCGACAGGAGCAGAAGCATGCGGCGTCGTGCCTTCCTCGGGGTGTCCACGCCCCGGGCGGTGTGAGGGAAGCCCCAAGGGAATCGGGGCTCGCGCAAGGGAGTTCCTGACTCGCCCGGCACGGGGCCGGGCTCACAGTGGCGGGACCGCGCCGGAATTCCACCGGGCTTCCTCCCCTGTCGCCGTCGGTGGCGACGGCGGGCCCGTACGCCCGCCACCAGGCATATTAGGGCCCCGGGTCAAGTGGGCCGTACACGGTGTCGAACAGCAGTCCCTCAACGGTCGGTATGCTCGCCGCCATGCCCCCACCAGCCACTTCGCCCACCTCGCCCGGACCCACCGGTGCGGCTCACGCCCGCACCGGCGGCGACGCGTGCCCGGGGGCCCTGCGGCTGCACGGCGCGGACGACGGGGCACTGGCGCGGGTGCGGCTGCCCGGCGGTCTGCTCGGTGCCGGACAGGCCCGCGCGCTGGGAGCCGCGGCGGCCCGGCTGGGCGAGGGTGACATTCGCCTCACCTCGCGGGGCAACGCCGAACTGCGCGGCCTGGCGGCCGACTGCGGCGGCACCCTGGCCCAACTGCTCGGCGAGGCGGGCCTGTTGCCCTCCGTCCGGCATGAACGGGTGCGCAACGTCGTGGCGTCCCCCCTGTCGGGGCTCGACGGCCTGGGGCAGGGCGATGTCGGCCCCTGGCTGAGGGAGCTGGACGCGATGCTGTGCGCCAGCGAACGGGTGACGGGGCTTTCGGGCCGGTTCCTGTTCGCGCTGGACGACGGCCGCGGCGACGTGGACACGCTGGGCGCCGACGTGACGGTGCTGGCCCGGGCGGGCGGCGGCGCACTGCTGCGGATCGGCGGGGCCCTCGACGTCGTACGGGTGCCGGGGGCGCAGGCGGCACGGGCGGCACTGCTGGCTGCCGAGACCTTCCTGGACCGGGTGCGGGACGAGGGGGTGTGGCGGGTGTCCGACGTCCCCGAGGGCGCGGACGTGCTGCTGGCGGAGGTCGCGGCGGAACTGCGCCTGGCCGGTCTCGACGCCACGCGCACGGGGGGTCCTGACCGGCCCGCCGCGGCCGTGGTACCGGGGTTCGGCGTGGTGGCGGGAGCGGCGGACGCGGCCCTGTCCGTCGGCGTACCGCTGGGACGGGTCACCGCCGCCCAGTGGCAACTGCTCACGGACACCGCCCTGCACCACGGCGACGGCACCCTGCGGCTGACCCCGTGGCGCGGTGTGGTCCTTCCCGGTGTCGCGCCCGAGGAGGCCGGCGCCCTGCTGGACCTGCTGGGCGAGGCCGGTCTGATCACCCGCCCCGACTCCCCCTGGCGCGGTGTCGGCGCGTGCGTCGGACGGCCGGGCTGCGCCAAGTCGCTCGCCGACGTCCAGGCGCAGGCGCAGGCGGCAGCGGCGGTGGGCCCGCTGGGCGTGCTGCCGGTCCGCTGGTCGGGGTGTGCGCGCAGGTGCGGGCACCCGCACGGCGACTGGGTCGATGTCCTCGCCACTCCCGAAGGGCACGAGATCTCCGTCGTCCGGGACGGAGTCCGGGACGCCCCGGTGGCCGTCCCCGCGGGCTCGCCCGCACTGTCGGGCGCGGTGGCCGCGGCGCGCGGCCGGCACACCTGACCCCAGTTCCTCTCCGCTTTCCGCCGTATCCACCACCCGTTTCCCCGTCCAGGCCCGCAGAAGAGCCCGCAGAAGAGAGCGACAGCACAGTGCATCAGTACGAGAAGGACGGACCGGCGATCTACCGCCAGTCCTTCGCCACGATTCGCGCCGAGGCGGATCTGGCGGGTCTGCCCGCCGACGTCAGCCAGGTCGCGGTCCGTATGATCCACGCCTGCGGCATGGTCGACCTGGTGCGCGACCTGGCCTTCAGCCCCGGCGTGGTGGCCTCGGCGCGTGCCGCGCTGCGTGCCGGAGCGCCCATCCTGTGCGACGTGCAGATGGTCGCCAGCGGAGTCACCCGCAAGCGGCTGCCCGCCGACAACGACGTGGTGTGCACGCTGTCCGACCCGTCGGTGCCCGCGCTCGCCAAGGAGCTCGGCACGACCCGCAGCGCGGCCGCCATGGAACTGTGGCGGGACCGGCTCGAGGGTTCGGTGGTGGCGGTCGGCAACGCGCCGACCTCGCTCTTCAGGCTGCTGGAGATGATCGAGGCGGGCGCGCCCCGTCCGGCGGCCGTGATCGGTGTGCCGGTCGGCTTCGTGGGCGCCGCGGAGTCCAAGGAAGCACTGTCCGTGCACGAGTCGGGCCTTGAGCACCTGATCGTGCGCGGCCGGCGCGGGGGCAGCGCGATCGCCGCCGCCGCGCTCAACGCGATCGCCAGCGAGGAAGAATGAGCACGAACGGACAGCTCAAGGGCCGGCTCTACGGTGTGGGTCTGGGGCCGGGCGACCCGTCGCTGATGACGGTGCGCGCCGTGGAGGTCATCGCCGAGGCGGACGTGATCGCCTATCACAGTGCCCGGCACGGGCGGTCGATAGCGCGGTCCATCGCGGCCGGCCGCATCGAGGACCGGCACATCGAGGAGGCGCTGGTCTACCCCGTCACCACGGAGACGACCGACCACCCGGGCGGCTACCGGGCGGCCCTGGAGGAGTTCTACGAGGAGGCGGCGGCCCGGCTGGCCGCGCACCTCGAAGCGGGCCGCACCGTCGCGGTGCTCGCCGAGGGCGACCCGCTGTTCTACGGCTCGTACATGCACATGCACAAGCGGCTCGCGGACCGGTTCCCCACCGAAGTGATCCCCGGGGTGACGTCGGTGAGCGCGGCGGCGGCCCGGCTCGGGACGCCGCTCGTGGAGGGCGAGGAGGTGCTGACGATCCTGCCGGGCACGCTGCCCCAGGAGGAGCTGACGGCCCGGCTCGCGGCGACCGACGCCGCGGTCGTGATGAAGCTGGGGCGTACGTTCCCCGCGGTGCGCGGAGCCTTCGAAGCGTCCGGGCGCCTCGCCGAGGCCCGGTACGTGGAGCGCGCGACCATGGCCGGGGAGCGCACCGGTGAACTGGCCGATGTGGACGCGGATTCGGTGCCCTACTTCGCGGTCGCGGTGCTGCCGAGCCGGATCGGGTCGGCGCACACCGCGGCTCCTGCGGCACGTGCCGAGGGTGACGGCGAGGTCGTCGTGGTCGGCACGGGCCCTGCGGGCCCGCTGTGGCTGACGCCCGAGACGCGCGGGGCGCTGGCCGCCGCCGACGACCTGGTCGGATACACCACGTACCTGGACCGGGTGCCGGTGCGTCCGGGCCAGGTGCGGCACGGTTCCGACAACAAGGTGGAGTCCGAGCGCGCCGAGTTCGCGCTCGACCTCGCGCGGCGCGGCCGGCGGGTCGCCGTGGTGTCGGGCGGTGACCCGGGTGTCTTCGCGATGGCGACGGCCGTCCTGGAGGTCGCCTCGCAGAAGGAGTACGCGGCGGTTCCGGTACGGGTGCTGCCCGGGGTGACCGCGGCGAACGCCGCCGCCGCGAAGGCGGGGGCCCCGCTGGGGCACGACTACGCGACGCTCTCGCTCTCCGACCGGCTGAAGCCGTGGGAGGTGATCGCGGAACGGCTGCGGGCCGCGGCCTCGGCGGACCTGGTGCTGGCCCTGTACAACCCCGGTTCGCGCAGCCGGACCTGGCAGGTCGGCAAGGCCCGCGACCTGCTCCTGGAACACCGCTCGCCGGACACCCCCGTGGTGCTCGCCCGGGACGTGGGCGGGCCCGCCGAGAGCGTACGCACGGTACGGCTCGGGGACCTGGACCCGGCGGAGGTCGACATGCGGACCCTGCTCATCGTGGGGTCCTCACAGACGCGGTGGGTGCGGCGGGGTGACGACGGGGAGCAGATCGTCTGGACGCCCCGGCGGTATCCGGAGCTCTGAGCGGCCGGCCCGCCCGCGCGCGCGGGCAGAGCACCGCGCGCGCAGCCAGGCGGCGGCCGCCTCCGGGGTGTCCGCCACCGGTACGCCGTCGGGTACCGGCGGGCGGCGCACCACGACCACGGGAACTCCGGCCTCGCGGGCTGCCGTCAGCTTGGGAGCGGTGGCCGCGCCGCCGCTGTCCTTGGTGACCAGGACGTCGATGCGGTGGCGGCGCAGCAGTGCGCGTTCCCCTTCGAGGGTGAAGGGGCCCCGGTCGAGCAGCACCTCCATGCGCGGTGGGCAGGGCCCGTCGGGCGCGTCCACCGACCGCATCAGGAACCACTGGGCGTCCAGGCCCGCGAAGGCGGCGAGACCCATCCGCCCGGTGGTGAGGAAGACCCTCTCGCCCAGTGGCGGCAGCGCCTCGGCGGCCTCGGCCAGTGAGCCGACCGGGTGCCAGCGGTCGCCCTCGCCCGGCGCCCAGCCGGGCCGGCGCAGCGCCAGCAGGGGAACATGGGCAGCGGCGGCCGCCGAGGCCGCGGAGAAACTGATCGTTCCGGCGAAAGGATGGGTGGCGTCGATGAGCGCGTCCACCTGGTGGGTACGCAGCCATGCGGCAAGTCCGTCGGCCCCGCCGAACCCGCCCACCCGTACCTCGCCCGGCGGCAGCCTGGGACTCGCGACCCGCCCGGCGAGGGAGCTGGTGACACGGGCACCTGGAAGGTCCACCAGAAGTCCGGCGAGGCGCCTGGCCTCGGTCGTACCTCCGAGAACGAGTACGTGCACGGGATCCCTCCATGAGTGAGACGAGCAAACCGCCCGGCGCCGGGGGCGGCCGCGACGCCCAACTCAAGCACACCGGTCTGCGCTCCGGCTGGACGACCGGCGCCTGTGCGACGGCGGCGGCCACCGCCGCGTACACGGCACTGCTGGGCGGCGAGTTCCCCGACCCGGTGACGATCACCCTGCCGCGCGGCCAGACACCGGCCTTCGCGCTGGCCGTGGAGGAACTGGACGGCCAGCGGGCGATGGCCGGGGTGGTCAAGGACGCCGGTGACGATCCGGACGTGACGCACGGGGCGCTGGTACGGGCCACGGTACGGCGGCTGCCGGCGGGCTCGGGTGTGGTGTTCCTGGCGGGCCCCGGGGTGGGCACCGTCACCCTGCCGGGGCTGCCCCTGGAGGTGGGCGAGCCCGCCATCAATCCGGTGCCCCGGCAGCTGATCCGCGAGCACGTGGCGCGGGTGGCGGCCGCGCACGGCGGCACCGGTGACGTCGAGGTGACACTCTCGGTGGACCACGGCGAGGAGATCGCCCGCTCCACCTGGAACGGCCGGCTCGGCATCCTCGGGGGCCTCTCCATCCTGGGCACCACGGGTGTCGTCGTGCCGTACTCCTGCTCGGCGTGGATCGACTCGATCCGGCGGGGCGTGGACGTGGCGCGGGCGGCCGGGCACACCCATGTGGCGGGCTGTACGGGTTCGACGTCGGAGAAGACGGTGGTGGCCGAGTACGGGCTGCCCGAGATCGCCCTGCTGGACATGGGCGACTTCGCGGGCGCGGTGCTCAAGTACGTACGGCGCCATCCGGTGGACCGGCTGACGGTCTGCGGCGGTTTCGCCAAACTGTCGAAGCTGGCGGCCGGGCACCTGGATCTGCACTCGGGCCGCTCACAGGTCGACAAGGCGTTCCTGGCGGAGCTGGCCCGGCGGGGCGGTGCGGACGACGGCCTGGCGGCCGCGATCGCGGCCGCCAACACGGGGCTCGCGGCCCTCCAGCTGTGCCAGGCGCGCGGGGTGCCGCTGGGCGATCTGGTGGCGGAGGGGGCCCGCGACGAGGCGCTGGCGGTGCTGCGGGGCGCGCCGGTGGCGGTCGACGTGATCTGTATCGACCGGGCAGGGACGGTGGTGGGACGCAGCGGCGTGCGCTGACCCGCTGTCCCCGGCTGGCTCGCCCCCACCCGGCCCGGCTCCGCTGCCGGGCGCGGACGGGCGCCGCCGGCCCGGCTGTGCCCGCACGGCCGGCTCTTCCCGCCGTGCCGGCCCTCCCGTTCCGGCCGGTGGGGCGCTCAGCAGCTGTGCCGGTCGCGGGCCGGGGAGTAGAGGTGGCTGTCGCGGAACTGCTCCGCGCCGAGCGTGCGGCCCACCATGATGACGGCGGTGCGCAGCACTCCGGCCTCCTTCACCTGCGCGGCGATGTCGTCGAGGGTGCCGCGCAGCACGATCTCGTCGGGGCGCGAGGCGTACGCGACGACGGCCGCCGGGCAGTCGGCACCGTAGTGGGGCACCAGTTCCTCGACGACGCGGTCCACGTACTGGGCGGCCAGGTGCAGCACGATCAGGGCGCCGCTGCGGCCCAGGGTCGCCAGGTCCTCGCCCTCGGGCATGGCGGTGGCGCGCTGGGCGATCCTGGTGAGGATGACGGTCTGGCCGACGGTGGGCACCGTCAGCTCCCGCTTGAGCGCCGCTGCCGCGGCCGCGAAGGCCGGGACGCCGGGGATCACCTCGTAGGGCACTCCTGCCTCGTCGAGGCGGCGCATCTGCTCGTTGACGGCGCTGAAGACGGAGGGGTCGCCGGAGTGCAGTCTGGCGACGTCGTGTCCGGCCGCGTGGGCGGCGGTCAGCTCGGCGGTGATCTGCTCGATGTCGAGCTGGGCGGTGTCGACGAGGCGGGCGTCGGGCGGGCACTCGGCGAGCAGCTCGCGCGGCACCAGGCTGCCGGCGTACAGGCAGACCCGGCAGGCGGCGAGCGTGCGGGCGCCGCGCACCGTGATCAGGTCGGCGGCGCCGGGGCCCGCTCCGATGAAGTACACGGTCATGACGGGTTCTCTCCTGCGTCGGGGGCGGGGCTCTCGAGCCAGTCGGGGCATTCGGGACTGTCGAGCCAGTCGGGGGTCGCGGGAACAGCGGGGCTCGCGGGGTTGTCGGGGGTCGCGGTCCTCCGGGGGCCGGCCGGCTCCTGAGGGCTGTCGAGCCACGCGGGGCTGTCGGGACTGACGGGCCTCTCGGGACTGACGGGCCTCTCGGGGCTGACGGGCCTGTCAGGGATGACCGTCCTCGCGGGACCATCGGAGCTCGTGGGGTTGTCGGACCGCGCAGGACCGTCGGACTGCGGGGAGCTGTCGGACTGCGGAGGCCTGTCGGACTGCGTGGAGCTGTCGGCCTTCTTCGTGACGGACCACTGGGTGACCGGCATGGCCTGCCGCCACCCGGTGAAGCCGCCGACGGGCACGGCATGGGCGACGGCGAGCCGCACGAGGTCGCCGCCGTGCCGGCGGTGCCAGGCCGCGAGGAGTGCCTCGGACTCCAGGGTGACCGTGTTGGCAACCAGTCGGCCGCCCGCGGGCAGGGCGTCCCAGCAGGCGTCCAGGAGACCGGATGCGGTCAGCCCGCCACCGATGAACACGGCGTCCGGCACGGGCAGTCCGGCCAGCGAGGCGGGTGCCCGGCCTGTGACCACCCGCAGGGCGGGCACGCCGAGCCGGTCGGCGTTGCGGCTGATGCGCTCGGCGCGCACCGGGTCGCGTTCGACGCTGACGGCGCGGCAGGACGGGTGGGTGCGCAGCCACTCCACGGCGATGGAGCCCGAGCCGCCGCCGACGTCCCAGAGGAGCTCGCCGGGGGCGGGGGCGAGGGTGGCGAGGGTGGCGGCGCGGATGTGGCGCTTGGTGAGCTGGCCGTCGTGTTCGTACGCGCTGTCCGGCAGGCCGGGTACGGCGCCCAGGCGCAGGGCGCCGGGGGCGCGGCGGCAGCTGACGGCGATGACGTTCAGCGGATCGCCGGGGGGCTCCTGCCAGGTGTCGGCGGTGCCTTCGGCGCAGGTTTCGTCCTCGGCGCCGAGCTGGGCGAGGACGCTCATCCTGCTCGGGCCGAAGCCGTGGTCGCGCAGCAGGGCGGCGACGGCGGCGGGGGTGTCGGCGTCGGCGCTGAGGACGAGCAGGCGACGGCCGTCGTGCAGGGCGGCGGCGAGCCGGGCGAGGGGGCGGCCGACCAGGGTGACCACCTCGGTGTCCTCCAGCGGCCAGCCGATGCGGGCACAGGCGTACGAGACGGAGGAAGGGTGGGGCAGGATGCGCAGGGCGTCGGGGCCGAGGACCTCGGCGAGGGCCCGGCCGATGCCGTAGAACATCGGGTCGCCGCTGGCCAGGACCACCGTGCGGCTCTCGCGGTGCTCGGCGAGGAGGCCGGGGACGGCCGGGCGCAACGGGACCGGCCAGGATATGCGGGTGCCGGGGCACTCGTCGGGGAGGAGGGCGAGCTGCCGTCCGCCGCCGATGACGACCTGCGCGCCCAGGAGCGCCTCGCGGGAGGCGTCGGGCAGGCCGGACCAGCCGTCGGCGCCGATGCCTACGACGATGACCTGGGGCGGGTCGGACGGTTCCGGTTCGGGGGCGGCGAGAGTCACGGACGGATACCTCGGGGCTCGGGGGACGACGCAGCCCAGACTCTACTGTCCCCCCGAACTCCCGCCCCGACCAGGTCAAACCCCACCGCGTCCCCGCCCCCCTCGGTCGGCGGGGCAGCCCTGATGACCGCCGTCGCCTTGGGCGGCGGGGCCGCCCTGATCACCGCCGTCGCCCCGGGCGGCGGGGCCGCCCCCCGGGGGCGGAACGGACGGGCAAGGGGGCGGCCCCCGGCGGAGCCGCGCACCCTTGTACCGCACACCCTTGTGCCGCGCCCCCCTGTCTCCAGCCACGCCGCACCCACCCACCCACCGCACACAAAAGTGGCGCCCACCCCGGAAAAAGGGGCGGACGCCACCCGGCACCACGTCAGCAGTACCTCAGCACCCAGGCACAGCCCGCCTCAGCACTGCGGACGGCTCCCGTGATTGGCACCGTTCTTCCGGCGTGCCCTCTTCTTACGACGGCGCTTGGACGACATGGCGCTCTCCTCACGTTCCACGTTCGGTGTTCGACGATCGGTGACTCATCGACGAGTTTCCACCGCTTTGCCGCGGTATTCCACTCGTCGACATCCGCCCTGCTACCCCGGTGCCCCGCATGTCACTCCTCCCCCGCCCCCACGAACAGACGTGCGCGCGAGCAGTCCCTCCGGTCCGCGAGAATGTCCCGTACCGGATTGTTCGCGACACCATGGAGGTAACGGGCGGATGCCGCACCAACGAGCGGGACAGCAGACCCGGCCGGAAGATCTCGTCGACGTGGCCCGGCTGGTGACCGCGTACTACGCGCTGCACCCGGACCCGGCCGACCCCCGCCAGCGGGTGGCCTTCGGCACCTCGGGCCACCGCGGCTCCTCCTTGAACACCGCGTTCAACGAGGACCACATCGCCGCCACCAGCCAGGCGATCTGCGAGTACCGCGCGCTCCAGGGCATCGACGGGCCGCTGTTCCTCGGCGCCGACACGCACGCGCTGTCGGAGCCCGCGAAGGTCACCGCGGTCGAGGTGTTCGCCGCGAACGACGTCAGGGTGCTCATCGACGAAGCGGACGGCTACACGCCCACCCCCGCGGTGTCGCACGCCATCCTCACGTACAACAAGGGCCGCACCGCCGGTCTTGCGGACGGTGTCGTCGTCACCCCGTCGCACAACCCGCCCGCCGACGGCGGCTTCAAGTACAACCCGCCGAACGGCGGCCCCGCCGACTCCGCCGCCACCGGCTGGATCCAGGACCGGGCCAACGAGCTGATCGCGGGCGGCCTCAAGGGCGTCCGCCGCGTCCCGTACACGCGGGCGCTGACGCTGGAGACCACCGGGCGCTATGACTTCCTGGGGACGTACGTCGCCGACCTGCCGGCCGTGCTGGACCTGGACGCGGTGCGCGCCGCCGGGGTGCGGATCGGCGCGGATCCGCTGGGCGGGGCCTCCGTCGCCTACTGGGGCCGGATCGCCGAGCAGCACCGTATCGACCTCACCGTCGTCAACCCGCTGACCGACCCGACCTGGCGTTTCATGACGCTGGACTGGGACGCCAGGATCCGGATGGACTGCTCGTCGCCGTACGCGATGGCCTCGCTCATCGAACAGCGGGACCGGTTCCAGATCGCCACGGGCAACGACGCGGACGCCGACCGGCACGGCATCGTCACCCCCGACGGCGGGCTGATGAACCCCAACCACTACCTGGCAGCCGCGATCTCCTACCTGTTCGCGCACCGCGACCGGTGGGCCGCGTCCGCCGGAGTCGGCAAGACACTGGTGTCGTCGTCGATGATCGACCGGGTGGCCGCGGACCTGGGCCGCACGCTGGTCGAGGTGCCGGTGGGCTTCAAGTGGTTCGTCGACGGGCTGGCGGGCGGCTCGCTGGGCTTCGGCGGCGAGGAGTCGGCGGGGGCGTCGTTCCTGCGCCGTGACGGCTCTGTGTGGACCACTGACAAGGACGGCATCATTCTGGCGCTGCTCGCCTCGGAGATGCTGGCCGTCACCGGGCGTACGCCTTCGCAGAGTTACGCGGACCTGACCGCGCGCTTCGGCGAGCCCGCGTACGCGCGGATCGACGCGGCGGCCACCCCGGCGGAGAAGGCGGTGCTGGGCAAGCTCTCCCCTGAGCAGGTCGGCGCGGACACCCTCGCGGGCGAGCCGGTGACCGCCGTGCTCACCTCGGCCCCCGGCAACGGCGCGGCGCTCGGCGGCATCAAGGTGACCACCGAGAACGCCTGGTTCGCGGCCCGCCCGTCGGGCACCGAGGACGTCTACAAGATCTACGCGGAGTCCTTCCACGGCGCCGAGCACCTGGCCCGGGTCCAGGAGGAGGCCAAGGGGGTCGTCTCGGCAGCGCTCGCGGCGGACGCGGGCTGACCCGCCCCACCCCCGTGGTACGACGCCCCGGCCCGCGATCTCGCGGGCGGGGGCGTCGTGCTGCGGAGGATGCGGCGTCGTACTGCGGGGGACGTGGCGTCGTACTGCGGAGGACGCGGCTCAGCCGGGGCCGGACGCCAGCAGTCCGGTCAGTGTCCTGCGCATCAACCGCTCGAAGCCGGCCTCCGCCCCCTCCCCCGCCGCCCCACCGGGGCCGGCCAGCGCCGCCGCGACGTGCGGATGGTTTCCGGTCGACGCCGCTTCGCGCAGATAGGCGGCCTGCGCCGCTCTGCGGCCTCCCGTACCCGCACCCTGGGTCCGGGCCCTGGCGAACTGGGCGACCAGGGCGTTCATCAGTGCCACGAGCTCCGTCCGCTCACCCCCCGGCAGCCCCGCGGGCTCCATCGCCCGCAGCGCGTACTCCAGGTAGTCGAGCCCGCGCGGCCCCAGCCTGAGCGGCTCCGGTGGCACGTCGGCCAGCCAGGGGTGCCGCAGCTGAACGGCAAGGGTCCGCACGGCCAGGGCCAGCAGGTCCTCGACGGGTTCCCCACGGAGCGGCGCGTCGAGGTCCACTTCCCCCACCACCGCGTCGGTCATCAGATCGAGCAGGTCGTCCCGGCCCGACACATAGCGGTACAGAGAGGCCTGACCGGTCCCCAGCGCCGCCGCCACCTGCCTCATGGACACCGCCGCCAGACCGTCGCGGTCCGCCAGTTCCACGGCGGCGGCGGACAGTTCGGCACGGCTGTGCGCCGCCGCGGGCCCCCTGGCCCCGCGCTCGGGCCGCAACCAGACGGTCGTCACCGCTTCCTGGGCCATCGCCCCACCCACCTCTTCCGTATCTCTCGCTTCCTGCGGCGTTGCCGCAGGCCTGCCGCACCCCCTACTCTAAACTGCGAACATCGATCGCAGTTTAGGGAGGACCCTCATGCCCACCCCTTCGACGAGTCCGTGGGGCCCGCTCCGCCTGGCCTCGAACGGCCCGGTCCGCCTCGCCTTCGACCAGCTGGACGAAGGGGCCGACGGCGAGCCGCTGCTGCTGGCCACCGGTCTGGGCGCCAACCGCAGGTGGATTCCGGACGAGCTGTGCCGGATGCTGGCCGCCCGGGGCTTCGCCGTGGCCCGTTACGACCAGCGCGACGGCGGCGACTCGACCCATCTGCCGCCGACCGCCACCCGCAACCCCCTCACCGCCCTGTTCCGCAGGCGGGGCGCGGCGTACACGGCGGAGGACATGGTGGACGACACCGTCGCCGTACTGGACGCGCTGGGCTGGGAGTCGGCGCACCTGCTCGGCGTCTCGCTCGGCGGGGCCGTCGTCCAGCGGGTGGCGCTGCGGCACCCCCAGAGGGTGCGCACGCTCACGACCATGGCTGCTGTGCCCGGTGACTGCGCCGGTCTGCGGAGCCTGCGGTACGTCCGGCTCGGCACCCTGGCCCGGTTCGCGAGGCTGAAGTTCCCCGACACGCCCGAGGGGGACGCCGAGGCGGCGGTTGCCGTGTTACGGCTGCTGGCTTCGCCTGCCCGGCCGTTCGACGAGCAGGCCGCGCGGGCGGCGGGCGCCCGCAACAGGGACGGTGGGCTGCACGACCCGCAGGCACAGAGCCGTCAGATCGGCGCGCAGTGGCACGGTGGCCCCCTCGAGTCGGTATCGCGGCCCACCCTCGTCCTGCACGGGGCGGACGACCCGCTCATCAAGCCGGGCGCGGCACGGGCCATCGCTTCCCGCATCCCCGGCTCCCGACTGGTCCTGCTGCCGGGGACCGGACACGAGCTGCCGGAATCCTCCTGGGCCCGTGTCACCGACGAGGTCGCCGCACTGGCCGGCAATTGCCGGACACGTCGGGCGGGCTGAGGCCGGCGCCTGCCCCCGGCCGGGCAGGCGGGGTGTCGGCGGCGGCACCGAGGGGCGAAACTGTGTGCGATACGGCGCCACCACCCACCATTTCCACCGCACGCGAGAGGGGCCGCACACCATGAGTTCCGTCCCCGAGAGTCCACTCGTCGAACTGACCCCCGCTGCCGCCGGCCTGCTGCGCCAACTCACGGAGGCGCACGGCCCCCTGATGTTCCATCAGTCGGGCGGCTGCTGTGACGGCAGCGCGCCGATGTGCTACCCGGACGGCGAGTTCCGCACCGGAGGTTCGGACGTACTGCTCGCGTCGCTCGACGTGGAGGGGGTGAAGGGGGCCGTGCCGTTCTGGATGTCGACCAGCCAGTACGGCCTGTGGCGGCACACCCGGCTGATCGTGGACGTCGTCGAGGGCCGCGGCAGCGGGTTCTCGCTGGAGGCGCCGGAGGGGGTGCGGTTCCTGATCAGGTCGCGGGTGATCTGATCAGCAACGGCACCGCCCCTCCCGGCGGGCGCGGCCCCGCGGCCGCCCTCAGTGACGCCTGAGGAACTTCTCCAGCCCGGCGAGGTCGTCCGTGTTGAGGTGGTCGACGTCGGCGGCGAGGAACTCGCGCCACAGTGCGTCACGCGCGGGTCCCGGCTGGTCGGGCGTCCCCCAGAAGCGCACCCGCCGGCCCTGCCGGTGGGCTGCGCGCACCAGTGCGTGCAGCCGGTCCCGCTCCGCCGCCGGGAAGGGCCCGTCACCCAGCCAGCTGAAGCTGGACGTCCAGTTGCTGCTGATCAGCGGGATGAAGGAGGAGGGGGCCGGGCGCGCGGCGGTGAGGTCCTCCAGCCGTCCGTCGTAGAAGGCGTACCGGGTGCGCTGGGCCTCCATCGGGACGCGGGCCGCCCGGTCGCCGGAGATCACCGGGGTGACCGCGCCGAGGCGCACCCGGCCGTCGCGGTACGTGCTGAGCATCCGGCGGAACGGGTGCAGCCTGCGGTGCAGTTCGAGGTAGGTGGCCTCCCCCTGCGTCTTGATGTCCACGAGCAGCTGGACGGGCCGGTGGTGGCCGCGGTGGACGCTGCCGTGATTCTCCCGCACCAGGCCGGCCAGCGGCCGCAGGTAGAGGGCTTCCAGGGTGCGGGCCGGATCGAGGTCCGCCGGGTCGTGGGCGACGAGGAGTTGCCCGTCGACCAGGTAGATGTCGGCTTCGACGCTGGTGAAGCCGTGCGACAGGGCGTCCAGCAGCGGGCGCGGGTGCTCGTAGTCGTTGTGGGCGTGCGCGCGGCGCAGAGGTGCGCGGTGCGCGTGCCCGGTACCCGGGAGGGAGCCGGCGGCGGATGCGGGCAGGGTGCTCGCCCAGCCGGCCGCGCCGACGAGCGCTCCGGCGAAGGTCGCGGCTGCGGCGCGTCGGGTGGTGAGGGACATGTGGGTGCCTCCGGGGTCGGCGTCAGGGCGCGTGAACTGGGCCGAGTATCCGTCGTGCGGCAGCCCAATCGGCAGGTCCGGCACCGGAGTTCGTGCCGCGTTCCGCCACCCTTAACCAACGGAGCCCCGGTGGATCACCGACGCGGACCGTCTGGCAGGGTGTTCACATGGTCCTCACAGGAGATATCTCCACACATGTCCCTGGCCCGCGCCGGAAGAATCTGGTGATCGCAGTCCTCGTCGCCGCCCTGGTGCTCGGCGCGGCGGCGTGGGCCGTGGCCGCGAAGTTCAACGACCAGCCCGTGTGGGTGGAGAACGTGGCCTACAACGCCGGCTACCACCATGCCACCCAGCTCCGCAAGACGGACCGTGACGGGAAGGCGATGGCCGCCGCCCTTGCCGGGGGCTGCCAGAAGTGGTCGCTCACAGCCGGCAAGAAGGCCGACGACGCCCGCGAGCACTGGGTGCGGGGCTGCCTGGACGCCGCGCACAACCGGGCGAGCAACCCCAACGAGGCCTGACCCCACCCCCGTACGTCACACGGCGCTCTTCGCGCCCGCCACCTCGTCCCACCGCACCGTACGGTCGCACCAGCGCTCCAGCAGCACCCTGTCATGGCCGACGGCGAGCAGCCCCGCCCCCCGGTCGCGGCGGTAGTTCTCGACGACGGCCACCAGGGCTGCCGTGGTCGAGGCGTCCAGCATCGCGGTCATCTCGTCGCACACCAGCCAGCGCGGCCGGAGCACCAACGCCCGCGCGAGGCAGGCGCGTTGCAGCTGCCCGTCACTCACCTCGTGCGGGCGGCGGCCCAGCAGGTCCTCGCCGAGGCCGACGGTTTCACTCAACTCATCGACAGTTTCGGCCACTTCGCCGCCGCGGCCGTTCGCCCGCAGCGGCTCGCCGATGAGGTCGCGCAGCCGCAGCCGGGGGTCGGCGGACAGCCGCGGCTGCTGGAACACCACGCCGATCGCGGTGCGCTGTTCCCGCGGGGCGCGGTGCCGCCAGCCCCGGACGCGGGTGCCGTCGAGCGTGACGGTGCCGGCGTCGGGGCGGTGCAGCAGGGCCGCGACCCTGGCGAGCGTGGACTTGCCGCAGCCGCTGGGGCCGAGCAGTCCGAGCGACTCGCCGGGGGCGACACTCAGGTGCGCGTCCCTGAAGACCGGTGTGCCGCGCTCGTATCCGGCGGTGATCGCTTCGAGTTCAAGCACGGGCGGGCTCCTCGTCCGGCGGGTAGTGGCAGGCGATCCGGTCGGCGAACTGCGGTTGCACGGTGCACGCTTCCCCGGCGTACGGGCAGCGCGGCGCGAACGCGCAGCCGTCCGGCAGGTCGCCCAGCTCCGGGGGCATGCCGGGAATCGGGGTGAAGCCGCGCTCCGGGAGTGCGTTCAGCAGTCCGCGCGCATAAGGGTGGCGCGGTCCGGGTGCCCCGAAGAAGGCCTGGGCGTCGGCGAGTTCGACGATGCGCCCCGCGTACATGACGGCGATGCGGTCGGCGATGCGCTCCGCGGCCGCCAGGTCGTGGGTGATCATCAGCAGGGCGCGCCCGGCTCCCTGGGGGGCGTCCGGTGCGGCGTCGATGTGGTGGCGCAGTTCGTCGACCGTACGGTTGACCAGGTCGCGGTCGAGTCCGGTGGTGGGTTCGTCCGCGAGCAGCAGCGGGGCGTCGCCGATGAGCGCGAGGGCCGTCGCGGCGCGCTGGGCGAGCCCGCCGGAGAGTTCGTGCGGGTAGCGGTCCAGGTGGCCGGCGGGGAACGCGGCCCGCTCCGCCGCCGCCCGCACCGCCTTGCCGAGGTCCTGCTTGCGCGTGCCGGTGAGCGCGCGCAGGGTCTCGCCGAGCTGCGAGCCGACGGTGCGCACGGGGGTGAGGTGGGCGGCCGGGCTCTGCGGTACGAGGCCGATGCGTCGCCCTCGTACCGTACGGGCGAGGGTCTTCTCGTCGGCGGTGAGCAGGTCCGTGGCGCCCAGGTGGGCGTGGCCGGCCGTCTGCGCGTTTGCGGGCAGCAGGCCCAGCAGGGCGGAGGCCAGGACGGACTTGCCGCAGCCGCTCTCGCCGACGAGGGCCAGGCACTCCCCCGGCGCGAGGTCGAAGGACACGTCGGTGACGGCCGCGATGTGCCGCCCGCCGCGCATCCGGAAACGTACCGAGAGGTCGCGCACGGAGAGCAGCGGGGCGAGGCCGGCCGGCGCGACGGCCGGCGTCTCGGTCTTCTGGAGGCTCACAGCATCAGCTCCGATCGGCGGCGCGGGTTGATGCGCTCCCGCCACGCTCCGGCGAGGCCCGCGATGGCGAGCGTGGGAATGATCAGGAAGAGGCCGGGGAAGAGGGTGGGCCACCAGTCACCGGCCAGCAGCGAGCTGCGGGCGGACTGGATGAGGTTGCCGAGGCTCGCCTGGTGGCTGGGCAGTCCGAGGCCGAGGAACGACAGCGCGGACTCGTGCCACATGGCGTGCGGCACCATCAGGACCGCGGCCAGTGCCGCCTGCGGCATCACCCCGGGCAGCAGGTGCCGGACCGCGACCCGCCACCGGGAGGCGCCGCCTGAGACAGCTGCGTCGACGTACGGGCGCGACCGCAGCGAGAGCACCTCGGAGCGCACGATGCGCGCTGTGGACAGCCAGTGGGTCAGGGCGACGGAGACGATCACCGGCCACACCCCGGGGCGGAACATGGCGACGATGAAGATGCCGAGGAGCAGGTGCGGCACCGAGGAGAAGGTGTCGACCAGGCGCATCACCACCCGGTCGGTCCAGCCGCCGAAGGCGGCGGCCGCCGCGCCCACCGCCGTGCCGATGACGGTCGCGACGAGAGCTGCGACCAGGCCGACGAGCAGCGAGACGCGCAGTCCGTAGACGCAGCGCAGCAGCAGGTCGCGGCCGACGTCGTCGGTGCCGAAGGGGTGTGCGAGGGACGGCGGCTGGAGCTTGAGCGCCAGGTCGACGGCCTGCTCGTCGAGGTTGGCCAGCGGTGGTACGAGGAGTACGGCCAGCGCCACGGCCGTGACGATCACGGCGGAGGTGCGCACGCGGACCGTCCGGGTGGACCGGCGGGTGCGGCCGTGGGTGCGCCAGGCACGGGTGCCGGGGCGGTCGGCGGTGGTGAGGTCAGCCATCGAAACCCACCCTCGGGTCGGCGAGTCCGTACAGGAGGTCGGAGAGCAGATTGCCCGCCAGGACGGCGGCCGTGGCGAGCACGGTCAGCGCGGCGAGCAGTGGGAAGTCGACGGCGGTGGCCGCCTGCACGGTGGCGGCGGCGATGCCGGGCCAGGAGAAGACGGTCTCGATGAGCAGGGCGCCGGTGATGAGTTCGGGGACGCGCGAGCCGACGAGGGTCAGCATCGGCAGCATGCCGGAGCGCAGGGCGTGCCCGAAGAGCACGGTGCGCTCGCTGGTGCCCCGCGCGCGTGCCCCGCGCACCGGGTCCTCCTCCAGGGCGTCGGCGACGCCCTGGCGCACGTACAGGAAGAACCACGGCAGTTGGGTCACGCCCAGGACGGCGGCGGGCAGGACCAGGTGCGAGGCGACCTGCCCGAAGGTGACCACGTCGCTGTCGGTGTCGGTGAGCCCGCCGGCGGGCAGCACGCCCAGTTTCAGGGCGAAGAACCACATGGCGAGCAGTCCGAGCCAGAAGGCGGGGGCGGCTTCCAGGGTGTACGCGGCGGAGCTCGTGACCCGGTCGAGCCAGCCGCCGGGGCGGCGCGCGGCCAGGACGCCGAGCAGGGTGCCGAGCAGGATCGCGATCAGGAAGGCGGTGGCGGCCAGCAGGGTCGACCAGCCGAGGCGTTCGGCGATGACGTCGGCGACGGGCTGGCGCATCACGCTGGAGTCGCCGAAGTCGCCGCTCAGTGCGGAGGTGAGCCAGTGCCACCAGCGGGCGAGCAGGGGGTCGTCGACGCCGAGGTTGGCCCGCAGCTGATCGAGGTGGGCCTGCGAGGAGGAGAGCCCCGCGGTACCCGCGTAGGCCTTGACGGGGTCGAAGGGCGAGGCGGCGGCGACGGCGAAGACGCCGAAGGTGACCACGAGGAGGACGGGCACGGCGAACAGCAGCCGCCGTCCCGCCATCCGGGCCATCGGCCCCCAGGGCAGTCTGTGCCGCCCGGTCGCTTCGGTGGTCACTTCTTGGGCGTCCAGTCCTCGACGTTCCACCAGGGGCCCGAGGCCAGTCCGTGGTCGTGCGGCTCGGTCTGGGTGGACAGGCCTTCCCACTTGTCGCTGACCACGTAGAGGTGGTCGATGTGGGTGAGGAAGGTGTAGCCGGGGTTCTTCACCAGCTCCTGCTGAACGGTCGTGTACGCGGCCTTGCGCTCGCTGTCCTTGCCGCTCCTGCGGCCCGCTTCGAGGGCGGTGTCGACGGCCTTGTTGTCGTACCAGGCCATGTTGTTGAAGCCGTCGCCCGCGAGGGAGGACTTCAGCAGGAGGTACTGGTCGAAGTCGGGGTCGGCGGGTGCGCCGCCGCCGGCGAGGACCGCGTCGGACTTCATGCGCGGTTCGATGACCTCCCAGGTGCCCGCCTGGGTCTTGATGTCGATGCCGGCCTTCTTGGCGTCCGAGGCGTAGGCGAGGGCGTGGTCCTGGCGGAGCTTGTCGCCGGAGAGGTACCACAGGGGGAACTCGGCGCGCACCCCGTCCTTGGTGCGGATGCCGTCGGCGCCCGGCTTCCAGCCGG
Organism: Streptomyces sp. NPDC058663; assembly: GCF_042716745.1. NCBI lineage: Bacteria > Bacillati > Actinomycetota > Actinomycetes > Kitasatosporales > Streptomycetaceae > Streptomyces > Streptomyces sp. NPDC058663. The sequence continues at coordinate 58,999 of NZ_JBHXRV010000028.1, read as the reverse complement.
CGTCGTCGAGGATCTGCTTCGCCTTCGCCAGGTCGTGGGTGCGCTCGGTGCCCTTGGCGAACCACGGGCTGTCGGTCGGTACGGGGCCGTAGGCGGGCTTGCCCGCGCCTTCGAGGATCTTGTCGACCATGGCCCGGCGGTCGACGGCGACGTCCAGGGCGCGGCGCACGGCGGTGTCGCCCGCCACCTTGTTATGGGTGGGCAGGGTGACGGTGCGGTAGTCGAAGGACTTGGCCGCGTAGGTCTTCTTCTTGCCGTCCGCCTTGAAGGAGCCGGCGAGGTTGGGCGGCAGGATCGCGCCGTCGAGGTCTCCGGAGCGCAGCCGGGTGGCGCGTACGTCGTCGTCCTTGACGATGGCCATCGTGAACTTCTTGACGGCGGGGGCGCCGCCCCAGTAGTCCGGGTTCGCCTTGAAGCTGAGCTTCTCGCCCTTGGACCACTTGGTGAGGATGTAGGGGCCCGTGCCGACGGGCTGGGTGGTGAAGGCTCCGGTGTTGACGTCCTGCTTGCCCGCGACGTGCTCGGGGGCGATCGGCAGGACGGTGCGCTCGGCGAACGGCGCGTACGGGTACTTGAGGGTGAAGACGACCTTGCTGTCGCCGTCGGCCCTGACGCTCTTGACGGCGTCGAGTTCCGTCTTGGAGGCGTTGTTGGTCTTCTTGTCGAGGATCGTCTCGTAGGTGAAGACGACGTCCTTGGCACCGAAGGGCTGCCCGTCGCTGAACTTCACGCCCTGGCGGAGCTTGTAGGTGTACGTGAGGCCGTCGGCGCTGACCGCGGGAAGCTCGGCCGCGAGGGCGGGCTTGAGTTTCAGGTCCGCGTCGAGGGCGAGCAGCCCGTCGAAGATCTTGGAGTTGCCGTCCTTGCCGTAGCCGAGGAGCGGGCTGAGGGTTTCCGGTTCGTACGCGATGCCGACAACGGCCGAGTCCTTGCCGCCGGAGCCGGAGCCGGAGTCCGCGCCGCCGGGCTTGGAGCAGGCCGCGGCGCCGAGGGCCAGGGCCCCGGCCAGGGCCGCGGCGGTCGCGTTACGTGTCGCCGTGCGTATGGATCGGGCCGTCATGGCTCCCCACACCCCTCTTAAAGATCAACCGTTGTTGCAAGCAAGTCGCAATTAAACAGTATGTAAAAGGGTGCGCGCTGCCCCACCCCTGCCGGGGGCGGAGCAGCGCGCGGGGAACCATCGCAGGTCACACGGTCATTGCGGGGCGGGGAGGGCAACCAGTCGGCCGATCGCCTCCTGGTGTGCGCCGGCGCTCCCGAACGCGATCGCGTCCGCCTTCGCGCGCTTGAGGTAGAGGTGGGCGGGGTGCTCCCAGGTCATGCCGATGCCGCCGTGGAGCTGTACGCATTCCTCGGCAGCGTGCACCGCGACCCCGGCGCAGTAGGCCTGGGCGATCGCGACGCCGAGCGGCGCCTCGTCGCTGCCGGTGGCCAGTGCGTCCGCGGCGTTGCGGGCAGCGGCGCGCGCCGAGACGACTTCGAGCCACAGCTGGGCCATGCGGTGCTTGAGCGCCTGGAACGAGCCGATCGGACGGTTGAACTGATGGCGCTCCTTGGTGTGGCGCACCGTTTCCTCCAGGCACCATTCGGCGAGGCCGAGCTGCTCGGAGGCGAGCAGTCCGGCTCCGGCGAGCAGACCCTGCCGCACGGCCGCCCGTGTCCGCTCGGCGTCGGCGAGCAGGGTGCCCGCAGCCCCGTCGAGACGGACGGCGGCGAGCGGCCGGGTGAGGTCGAGCGGGATCTGCGGGGTGACGTGCACCCCGTCCCCGGAGCGTTCGACGGCGTACAGCCCCCGGAAGGTGGGGACCAGCAGCACGTCGGCGGTGGCGGCGTCGGCAACCGTGGACAGCATCCCGTCGAGCCCCGGCAGCGGCCGGAAGTCGTCGGGCCCCGCGGACAGCCCGGCCACCAGCGCCGCGGTGCGCCGCCCGGAAGCGAGCGAGCCCAGCAGCTGCGCCACTTCCGGCTTTCCGGTGTCACAGGCCAGCAGCACCTCGGTGGCCACGACGGAACTGGTGAGGTAGGGCGCGGGGACCACCGCCCGCCCCAGCTCCTCCAGGACGACGGCGGCTTCCCGGTGCGAGGCGCCCTGCCCGCCGAGTTCCTCCGGTACGAGCAGCCCGGCGACTCCCATGTCGGCGGCGAGTGCCTTCCACAGTCCGGCGTCGTACGCGGTGCCCTCCTCGGCGCGTACGGCCACCGCTGCCGGGTCGTTGCGGTCGGAGAGCAGGGCGCGCACGGCAGCCCGGAGGTCTTCCTCGGCCTCGGAGTACAGCAGATCGGTCATCGGGCCAGGTCCTTCCAGGCGACGTCCTTGTCGGTGCGGGGCTCGGAGGGCAGGCCGAGGACGCGCTCGGCGACGATGTTCAGCAGCACCTCGCTGGTGCCGCCCTCGATCGAGTTGCCCTTGGAGCGGAGATAGCGGTATCCGGCGTCCCGCCCGGTGAAGTCGACGAGTTCCGGGCGGCGCATCGTCCAGTCGTCGTACAACAGGCCGTCCTCGGCGAGGAGTTCGACCTCCAGGCCGCTGATCTCCTGGTTGAGGCGGGCGAACGCGAGCTTCATGCCGGAGCCCTCGGGTCCGGGCTGGCCGGCCACCAGCTGCTGGCGCAGGCGTTCGCCGGCGAGGCGGGCGACCTCGGCCTCCACCCACAGCTGGAGGAGGCGCTGGTGCAGCGCGTGGGTGCGCAGCTCGGGGCGCTCGCGCCAGGTGCGGGCGACGGGCCCGATCATGCCGCCCTCGCGGGGGATGCGGGAACCGCCGATGGAGACGCGCTCGTTCATGAGGGTGGTCTGGGCGACCTTCCAGCCCTCCCCCACCGCCCCGAGCCGCATGGAGTCGGGGATGCGGACGTCACTGAGGAAGACCTCGTTGAACTCGGCCTCGCCGGTGATCTGCCGCAGCGGCCGCACCTCGACGCCCGGGTCGCTCATGTCGCACACGAAGTACGTCATGCCGCGGTGCTTGGGCTGGTCGGGGTCGGTGCGGGTGACGAGGATCGCCCACCGGGCGAGGTGGGCGCTGGAGGTCCACACCTTCTGCCCGTTGACCACCCAGCCGTCGCCTTCACGGACCGCGCGGGTGCCGAGGGCGGCGAGGTCGGAGCCCGCACCGGGCTCGCTGAAGAGCTGGCACCACACTTCCTCGCCGACCCACAGCGGGCGCAGCAGCCGCTGCTTCTGCTCGTCGGTGCCGTACTTGAGGATCGTCGGAGCGGCCATGCCGAGGCCGATGCCGATGCGGCGGGGGTCGTTGTCCGGTGCGCCGGCCGCCGCGAGTGCGGCGTCGACCACGGCCTGGAGGTCGCGCGGCGCGTCCAGTCCGCCGAGGCCGACGGGGTAGTGCACCCAGGCGAGCCCGGCGTCGAAGCGTGCCTTGAGGAAGTCGGTGCGGCCGGTGGTGGCCGGCGGGTGGGCGGCGAGCAGTTCTTCCGTACGGGTACGGAGTCCGGCGGCGGTGATCATCGGGCGGCCCCCTCGGTGGCGGATGCGGTGCCGGCCGTCGTCCCGGGCAGGACGGCGATACGGCCGGTGCTGCGGCCGTCGGCGACCCGCTGTACGGCGTCGGCGGCCTCCTTGAAGGGGACGCGTTCGCTGATCAGCGGCTTGATGGCGCCCTCGGCGGCGAGCCGGGTCAGCTCGGCGTGGCACTCGGCGATCGCGGCCGGGTCCTTGGTGTTGTAGAGGCCCCAGTGCAGGCCGAGGATGGCGTAGTTCTTCACCAGCGCGTGGTTGAGGGCAGGGGCCGGAATGCTGCCGCTCGCGAAGCCGACGACGACGATGCGGCCCTCGAAGGCGATGCACTTCGTGGATTGGGTGTACGCCTCGCCGCCGACCGGGTCGTAGACGACGTCGGCGCCGCGGCCGCCGGTGGCTTCCTTGACCGCGCCGATGACGTTCTCGCTGCGCCGGTCGATGACGAGGTCGCAGCCCAGCCGCCGGGCCGCCTCGGCCTTCTCGGGACCGCCGACGACTCCGATGACCGTGGCCCCGGCTGCCTTGCCGAGCTGGACTGCGGCGCTGCCGACACCGCCCGCCGCCGCGTGCACCAGGAGGGTCTCCCCCGCCCGCAGGTGTGCGCGGCGGTGCAGGCCGAACCAGCCCGTCTGGTAGCCGATGTGCAGTGCGGCCGCTTCCGCGTCGTCGAGGGAGTCGGGGGCGGGCAGCACCGCGGCGGCATCGGCGACGACGTACTCGGCGAAGCCGCCGTACGGGAGTGCCGGGTTGGCGATGACGCGGCGCCCGTCCTCGGTCTCGCCGCAGATCTCCACGCCGGGGGTGAAGGGCAGCGGCGGGCGGACCTGGTACTCGCCCCGGCAGAGCAGCGCGTCGGGGAAGTTGATGTTCGCGGCACGCACCCTGAGCAGCACCTGCCCGTCACCCGGAGTCGGCCGGTCCACCTCGTCGAGGCGCATCACCTCGCCGGGCTCGCCGTTCTCGTGCACTCGCCATGCCTGCATCAAGGGCCTCCACGCGCTGTCGTCGGCAGTACCGTGCGCTCGCATACTAAGCGGTCGCTTGTCCGCTCGGGAAGGGCTGTGGGCAGGAGGCGGGGCACGGCGTACCCGGCCGGGTACGCCCGGGCGGGGCGACACGGCCGGGTGCAGGGACGAGCCGGCATGCGGGAGGCGAGGGCGTACAGGCCAAGCGGCGTCCGGGACGGGGCCGCGTCAGCGGCTGAAGACCTCGAAGGGGACGGCGGGGATCCCGCCGAAACGCTCGCCGGCGGCGGTGACGTTCGCGGTCAGGAAGCTGCGGCAGTAGTGCTCGGGGTCCTCGTCGGTCAACGCCTCGATGTACGTGCGGTGTTCGAGCAGAGACCGCACCGAGCGCTCCAGGCCGGGCCTGGCGTCGACGGCGTGGGTGGGCGAGACGGTGCCCGCGACGGCAACCCAGCGCACCCCGTCCCAGGGGGCCAGGCCCTCCTCCGACAGCTCGGGGAAGATCCAGCGGTTGCCCGCGTCACCTGCTGCGTCCAGTGTGGCGCGGCCGACGGCGAGGTGGTCGGGGGTGTTCCACACCTGGCTGCCCCAGGTGTCACGGTGGTTGAGGGTGATGACGAGCTCGGGGCGGTACCTGCGGATGGCCGCCGCGATGTCCCTGCGTAGCGCGGGGCCGTACTCGATCACCCCGTCGCGGTGGTCGAGGAACTCCACCGTGGAGACCCCGACGACGGCGGCGCTCGCCCGCTGCTCCTGCTCGCGCAGCGGGCCGCACTTGGCCGGCTCCAGGGTGTCGATGCCCGCTTCGCCGCGGCTGGCCAGGACGTACGTCACCTCGCGGCCCGCGTCCGTCCAGGCGGCGACGGCGGCCGCGCAGCCGTACTCCAGGTCGTCGGGATGGGCGACGACGGCCAGGGCGCGCTGCCAGTCGTCGGGCATGGGCTGCAGCGGGGAGAAAGGCTCTTGTGTGGTCATACGGGCAGGATAGGCGCCGGCTCCGACAGCAACCCCCCTGAGCAGGAGCGGAGTTCACTCCTCCGCTCCTGCTCGTGCCTTCCCGCCGCGTCAGACGTCGCCACTGGCCGTGCCGGACATCGCCGCGGGCCGCGTGGGACCTCGCCGCGGGCCGTGTCAGACCTCGCCGCGGGCCAGGGCCAGCAGCCGGTCCAGTACGCGCGGCCCGCTCGCCCGCAGCCCGTCGTGCTCGTACTCGTCGGTGACCCAGGTCCGCAGCCCCCTGATGGACCGGGCGGTCTCCAGGGAGTGGGCGGTGTCGACGTACATGTCGTCGTGGTAGACGGCGGCGGCGACCGGGACCTCGTTGGCGGCGAGGCGGGCGGGGTCGTAGAGCCGCGGCCAGTCGGTGCGGGCGGCGAGGAGCTCGGCGGTCTCGCGCAGCGGGCGCAGGGCGGGGTCGCACTCGAAGTGCCAGGGGTGGATGGTCTCCCCGGTGAACAGCAGCGGGCCGCTCCCGGCCGGCGCGGTCCGGGCGTCGAAACGGGGGAACTCGGCGCGCACCCGTTCGGCACCCCACGCGGTGGGCTCGGGCCCCTGCCCGTAGAGCGACTCGTGCAGCAGCGCGTACAGGGGGTGGCCCGCGAAGGAGAGCGCGGACTGGGCCGCCTCCAGGAAGGCGTCCGAGAGATCGGGCCCCTGCGGGGTGCGGACGAAGGCGTTCTCCAGGAGGTGGTGCAGGGTGTGACTGCCTTCGCCGCTGCCCAGGACGATGCCGAGCGACTGGAAGGCCTCGGGGGTCAGGAGGTAGCCGCTGGGGGTGACGGTCTTGTGTGCGGCGAGGTGGGCGGCGATGTCCCGGGCCCGCTCGATGTCCTGCGGGTAGCGGGCGTAGTGCGCGCTCACCTTGCGCTCCACCCGGGGGTAGGCGGCCCGGTAGACCTCGGCGGCATCCGCGTGCAGCGAGGGCAGCCCGCCGGTGATCAGAACGGTGCGCAGTCCCTCGGGCGCGGTGGAGAGGTAGTGGGTGGCGCAGAATCCGCCGAAGCTCTGACCGAGTACGGTCCAGGGGGCGCCGCCGGTCAGCTGCGGGCGGATGCTCTCGCAGTCGCGGACGATGGAGTCGGCTCGGAAGTGGGCCAGGTAGTCGGCCTGTTCACGGGGACCGCCGCGCAGCGGGAGGGTCTGCCGGTTGGCCGGGCTGGAGAGTCCGGTGCCGCGCTGGTCCAGGAGCAGGACCCGGAATTCCCGGAGCGCCCTGCCCAGCCAGGCCTGGCGTCCCACGGTGCGGCGGGCGCCGAAGCCGGGCCCGCCCTCCAGGTAGACCAGCCACGGCAGGTCGCACTCCGCCCGGTCCGCGGCCACCACCTCGCGGGCGTACACCTCGATCTGCTCGCCGGAGGGGTTCGCATGGTCGAGGGGGACGGTGAAGCGGTGGTCGGTGACAACGGTGCCGGGCTGGCGGTAACTGGTCACTCTTGCTCCTGCTCACTGCTGTTGCGTGCGTTCCGGCCCAGTTCAGCACACCCTTCGCCCACCCGGACAGTCGCGGCCCGTGTGCACGGAGCCCGCACCGCTCCTAGCGTGAGTGCATGATCCGGTTCGAGCAGGTCAGCAAGGTGTACCCGGACGGCACCACCGCCGTCGACGGCCTGTCCTTCGAGGTCGCGGAGGGCGAGCTGGTCACCCTGGTGGGGCCGTCCGGCTGCGGCAAGACCACCACGATGATGATGGTGAACCGGCTGATCGAGCCGACCTCGGGCCGGATCCTGATGAACGGCGAGGACATCTCCGGCATCGACCCGGTGAAGCTGCGCCGGCGCATCGGGTACGTCATCCAGCAGGTGGGGCTCTTCCCGCACCGCACGGTCCTCGACAACACGGCCACGGTCCCCTTCCTGACCGGCTGGAAGAAGGGCAGGGCACGCGCGCGTGCCGCCGAGCTGCTGGACCTGGTCGGTCTCGACCCCTCGGTGTACGGGTCCCGCTACCCCGAGCAGCTCTCCGGCGGCCAGCGCCAACGCGTGGGCGTCGCCCGCGCGCTGGCCGCCGACCCGCCGGTGCTCCTGATGGACGAACCCTTCGGCGCCGTCGACCCGGTGGTCCGCGAGCGGCTCCAGGACGAGTTCCTGAGCCTTCAGGCCACCGTCCGCAAGACGGTGCTGCTGGTCACCCACGACATCGAGGAGGCGGTCCGCATGGGCGACCGGATGGCGGTGTACGGGCAGGGCCGCATCGAGCAGTTCGACACCCCCGCGGCCGTTCTCGGTGCCCCGGCCACGGGGTACGTGGCGCAGTTCGTGGGCGCCGACCGGGGTCTGAAGCGGCTGTCGGTCACCACCATCGAGGCGGACGACCTGGAGGAGCCGCCGCACGTGCGCCTCGACGAGCCGGTGGCCCCGGCCGCGGCCCGGCTGCGCGCGGAGGGCGCCCGCTGGGCGGTCGTGCTGAACGAGCGGGGCGAGCTGCACGGCTGGGTGTCCGCGGAGGACCTGGCCCTGGCGGGCCCGGGCGGCAGCGTGGCCGATCTGGCCCGGCGGATGGACGCCTGGGTGCCGGTCGGCTCGCCGCTGAAGCAGGCGTTCAGCGAGATGCTCCAATGGGACGCCGGATGGGTGGCGGTCCTCGACGGGGCGCGCCTGGCCGGAGTGCTGACACCGGGAAAGCTGCACGAGGCACTGCGGCGGTCGGTCGACGCGGACGTCCAGGGCGTCCCGCGCGACGCGGTGGAGTTCGACTCGGTCGCGGACGCCTGACCGCAAAGCACGCAGCCGGGTGACCGCACGGCTCCCAGCCGAGTGACCGCAAGGCACCCAGCCGGGTGCCGCATCCGCACTGGCGTGCGGCTTGTCCGTCCCGATGGTGAGAACCTCCGTGCCGGGTGTGAGTCGAGGGGCCCACGGACAGAGCTGGGGACAGCATGCGTCTGCACACTCCCTGTCGCACCGACTCTGTCGCACGGTCCCTGTTCGCTGTTTCACGCCTCACGCCGGGTGGATTCGACCTCATGAATCACATGCATCGCAGTATTCGCGTCGCTCCCGCCGTGCGCGGGGACCGGCGCAAGGCCCTGGCGGCCTGGGCCGGTGCGCGGGTCGAGGCACGCTGGTTCTCCGTCGCCGTGCTGGCCGCCATCCTCGGCAACGCCGTCCTGCTCGGCGTCGAGACGTACCCGGGCCTCGCGACGCGCTGGCAGGAGCCGCTGGCCGCCCTGGAGAACTGCTTCCTCACGCTGTTCACCTGCGAGAGCCTGCTGCGGCTGGCCGCCCACGCCGACCGCCCCCGGGAATTCTTCCGCAGCCCGTGGAACGTGTTCGACGCCGCCGTGGTCCTGCTCGCCCTCCTGCCGGTCACCGGGGACAACACCACCCTGCTGCGGCTGCTGAGGCTCTTCCGGGTGCTGCGCACCGCCCGCTTCCTGCCCCAGCTACGGGTCATCGTCACCGCTCTGGGCAAGTGCCTGCCCGGCACCGTGAGTTTCCTGATGGTCGGCACGCTGCTGCTCTACGTGTACGCGATGGTGGGCTGGTTGTGCTTCGCCGCCGCCGACCCCCAGCACTACGGGTCGCTGGGACGGGCGGTGGTCACCCTGTTCATCCTGATGTCGCTCGACGGCCTGGGCGACGCGGTGCACGCCGGTCTGCTCATCTCGCCCTGGTCGCTCGCCTATTACGGCTCGTACGTGCTCCTCAGCTCGTTCCTCCTGGTGAACCTGCTGATCGGCGTGGTCATCAACTCCCTGGAACAGGCCCGGGACACCGACCCCGCCGAGCAGGCGGAGAAGACCGCGAGAGCGAAGAGGACGGAGCAGCCCGTCCAGGGGACCGAGCCTCTGGACGCCCTGGAGGTGCGCGACCGCATTCTGGCCGCCCGGCTGGCCCTGGACGACGCGGAACGGCTCCTTCAGAGCAGCCGCTTGGACTCCAGGTAGGCCCGCGCCACGTCCTGCGGCAGCCGCCGCCAGCTGTCCACCTGCTGGTTCAGGGAGGCCAGGTCCTCGGTCGTCAGTACGGTGTTGAGCTTGCCCAGCGCCTTGACGACCCGGGGCGAACCCGCCCGCGCCCTGTTCACCACCGGGACGATGTGGTCGGCGTTCTGCAGGTGCTTGTCGTCCGCCAGCAGTACCAGCCCGAAGGCATCCAGGGTGGCGTCGGTGGTCGTCGTGAGCACCATCTGGTCCTGGCCGCTCTGCACGGCCTGTTTGGCGGGCGTGGTGCCCACACCCTTCGGGTCCACGGCGGTGATGTCGATCCCGTACGTCTTCTTCAGCCCGGGTTCGCAGTAGGGGCGCTGCACGCACTCGTCGCCCGCCGCCAGCCGTACCGGCAGCCCGGACCTGCCCAGGTCGGTGAGGGTCTTGAGGCGGTGGCGCCGGGCGTACGGGGCCGCCACCGCGAAGGCGTTCTGGTCGACGGCCCGGCCGGGGTCCAGGACGGTGAGCCCGCGTGGCACGGCCAGTTTCCGCAGCGCCCGCATGGTGGCGCCTAGGTCGGGCGAGCCGACGGGGGTGGCGTCGGCACCGTTCTTCTTGGCGTTCAGCCAGTCGGCGAAGGTGGCCGCGTACTCCGGGACGACATCGATCTGGCCGCTCTCCAGCGCGGGCTCGTACAGCTCCCGGTTGGTGACGGACAGCAGAGAGGTGCGGTACCCGGCCTTCTGGAGCAGCAGTGCGTACATCTGGGCGAGGACGTCGCTCTCGGTGAATCCGGCCGAGCCGACGGTCAGATCGTGACTGTCACCCGGCTCGGCGGTGACCTCGCCCCGGTTTTCGAGGGAGGGGCCTGTGGTGCAGGCGGTGACGGCCAGGAGCAGCAGGCCGGCCGCCGCCCGGCGGCCGGTCCCTGCCCGGTAGGGGCGGCGCTTCATCCGGCCCGCCCCCTCGCCCACTGAGGCGCACATCTCTGGGCCACCTCGAAGGCTCCTTCCACGAGGAGGGCGAACACGGCGACCAGGACGGCCCCCGCGACCACCTGTGGCGTGCTGGCGAGGTTGAAGCCCGCGGTGATGATGCGCCCCAGTCCGCCGCCGCCCGCCAGCGCGGCCAGCGTCGCCGTCGCCACGAGTTGCACGGCGGCGATGCGCACTCCGGTCACGATCATCGGCAGGGCGAGCGGCAGTTCCACGTGAAACATTACCTGTTGTCCCGTCATGCCCATTCCTTTGGCGGCCCGGACGATGTCCTGGTCGACGCCGCGCATCCCGACGTAGGCGTTGGTCAGCAGGGGCGGTACGGCGAACAGCACCAGCGCGATGATCGTCGGCCACTCCCCCTGGGTCCCCAGCGGAGTGAGCAGCAGCAGGACCAGCACGGCGAAGGTGGGAACGGCCCGCCCGATGTTGGAGATGTTCACGGCAAGGGCCCCGCCCCTGCCGAGGTGCCCGAGCACGAGGGCGACGGGCAGCGCGATCAGGCAGCTCAGCAGCAGGCAGACGACGGTGAGGAAGAGGTGTTCGCCGAGGCGGCTGAAGATGCCGCCGTCGCCGTTCCAGTGCGCGGCGTCGGCGAGCCAGTCCCAGGCCGCGGTGAGGGTGTTCATACGCGTGTCCAGGGGGTGAGCAGGCGCTGTACTCCGAGCAGGAGCAGATCGGCGGCGACGGCGATGACCACGCACAGCACGGAGGCGGTGAGGACCTGGGCCTTGAAGTAGGTGTTCATCCCGGTGTAGATGAGGTTGCCGAGGCCGCCGTGGCCGACGATCGCGCCGACGGTGACGAGGGAGACCGCCGAGACGGTGGCGATGCGGAGGCCGGCCATGGCGGCGGGCAGGGCGAGCGGCAGTTCGACGCCGAGCAGCAGCCGGACGGGCCCGTAGCCCATGCCGCGGGCGGCCCGCCGGGTCTCCTCGGGCACCGCCCGCAGCCCCGCGAGGAGGTTCCGTACGAGGAGGGTCAGCGAGTACAGGACGAGACCGGCGACGACGAGCGACGCGGAGAGCCCGTACACCGGCAGCAGCAGCGAGAACATCGCGAGCGAGGGAATGGTGTACAGCACGGTCGTCAGCCCGAGCACCGGCGCGGACGCCCAGCGCCACCGGCGGGCTGCGAGGGCCAGCGGGACGGCGATGAGCAGCCCGAGCAGCACGGAGACCGCCGTGAGCTGGAGATGCTGGAGCACCGCGTCCACGAGGATCTCGCGACGGCTGGAGAGATAGTCGCCGCAGATCCACTCGTTGCGCGCGAGGCAGTCGTCCGGGGGCGCGGTCACTCGTCCAGTCAGCACCGGGAGGCACCCGGCCGCGCGTCCTGGTGGACCGTACGGGTGCCCAGGACGCGGCCCGCGGGTGGGGCGGCGCTCCTTTTGGCGTTGACGACCCCCTTTGGTCCGTTCGGCACACCGGTGTGGTGCGCGCGTGCGTCGCGCGCGACTCTCGAAGGACGTGGCAGGCGCGCGGTACGGCCGCGGAGTGTGCGGGGCCGCCGCGTCCCGCCGGAGTCCGGAGGGAAGGAAACCGGAATGGAGAACCGCTGCACGGGTTTCGTGGATTGGTGGGACCGGGCGTCCGGCCAGGGCCGGATCGTCCCGCTCGGCTGGCAGGATCCGGTGCGGGTCCTGCGCGAGGACCTCGAGGGTGAGTGCAAGAGCCTCTCCGCCGAACAGCAGGTCTCCTTCGCGCTGGTTCTGGGAGCCGCCGGCTTCGAGGCGAAGGAGGTACGGCCTTGACACCCGGCCCCGGCCGGTTTCCCGGCGGGAAACCGGGGCGCGGCCAGGGTCCGGCCGTGGACCTCGGGCCCGGCCGGGATCTATAGGCTGGGCCCGTGGCTGGTACAGATGAACGAAATGCCCCGCGGCGGGCGCGCCCCGCGCAGGACGCCCCTGCCGAAGGCGCCGTCGACCTCCAGGCGTTCGCGGTCCAGCTGCGGCGGATGAACGGCGAGATCAACCGGCTGGCCCACGGGTTCGCGACCGGCCAGGACCTGCATCCGACCGACGTCCAGGCGCTGGCCGCGATCCTGGACTCCGAGACCCCGCTGACCCCGGGCAGGCTCCGTGAACACCTCGGTCTGACCTCCGGGGCGGTGACCGCGTGCCTGGACCGGCTGGAGCGTGCCGGGCACATCCGACGCGCCCGGGAGAGCAGTGACCGCAGGGTCGTGCACCTGTACTACGAGGTCGGCGCCCGGTCCGCCGCCCGCAGCCACTTCCTGCCGCTCGCCGAAGCGACCGAACGCGCACGCGCGCGCTTCGACACCGACGAACTCGCCCTGGTGCTCCGGTTCCTGACGGAGCTCAACAGTGAGCTGGGCGAGTTGCGCGCACCACGTCACTGAGCCGGCTCCCCCGCCTCCCGCACCGCGCCTCCCCGATCCCGTAGACTATTTCAATCATTGAGATTGTTTTTCGTTGAGATACTCTGATGACCCTGGGAGCGCGATGTCCACCGCCGCACGTTCCGCCCGCTGGCTTGTCCCCCTCGTTCTGCTGATCGCCTGGCTCGGGGTCGGCGGGAGTTTGGGGCCGTACGCGGGAAAGCTGGGTGAGGTCTCCACCAACGACCAGGCGGCCTTCCTCCCGCAGAGCGCGGAATCCACCCGGGTGATCGAGGCCCAGAAGGCGTTCCGGCAGGACGAGAGCCTGCCAGCCGTCGTCGTCTGGACGGCGGACGGGGACGCGGGACGGGCCGGCGGCGCACTCGGGGAGGAACAGCGGGCCGCCGCCACCCGCGCCCTCGCCGCGCTGAACGGCACCGAGGGCGTCGTTCCACCCGCCTCTCCGGCCTTCGCCTCGAAGGACGGCCGGGCGCTGCAGGGCGTGGTGCAGCTGCGCCCCGACCTGGGGGACCGGCTGGTGCCCACCCTGGACCGGATCAGGCAGGCCGTCGGCCAGGTTCCGGGCGCGAGGGCCCAGGTGGCGGGCCCGGCGGCCAGTCAGGCCGATCTGAAGGGGGCGTTCGCCGGAATCGACGGCCTGCTGCTCGGGGTCGCGCTGCTCGCCGTCCTGGTGATCCTGCTGCTGGTGTACCGCAGCGTGCTGCTGCCGCTGGTCATCATCATCGGCGCGGTCTTCGCCCTCGGCCTGGCCAGTGCGGTGGTGTACGTGCTCGCCGAGCACGACGTGGTGCGGGTGGACGGCCAGGTGCAGGGCATCCTGTCGATCCTGACCATCGGCGCGGCGACCGACTACGCGCTGCTGCTGACCGCCCGGTTCCGGGAGGAGCTGGCGGGCGGCCGCGATCGTTACCCGGCGGTCCGGGCGGCGCTGCGGCAGTCGGCGGGGCCGGTGACCGCGAGCGCGGCGACCGTCGCGCTCGGGCTGCTGGCGCTGCTGCTCAGCGACCTCACCAACAACCGTGCGCTGGGCCCCGTCGGGGCGATCGGCATCGTCTGCGCGGTGCTGAGCGCCCTGACCTTCCTGCCCGCGGTCCTGGCGCTGCTCGGCCGGGCCGCCTACTGGCCCGCCCGGCCGAAGGCGGCGCCCGGCTCCGACGGCGCCGACGCCGGTTCCGGTGGGCACCGCCTGTGGCAGCGGGTCGCCGCACTGGTGGACCGGTCGCCGCGCCGGGTGTGGGCTTGCGCCCTCGCCGGCCTGCTGGCCTGTGCCGCGTTCGCCCCGATGCTCTCCTCGCGGGGCGTGCCGCTCGACGAGATCTTCGTCAACGACGCCCCGTCCGTCGCCGCACAGCGCACCCTGGGCGAGCACTTCCCCGGCGGCTCCGGCAATCCCGCGGTGATCATCGCCGATGCGGGCCGGGTCGCCGAGGTGACGGCCGCCGCCGAGAAGACGAAGGGCGTGGCGGAGGCGGCGGCGGTGACCGCGTCCGGCCGCCCCGGTGGCGGTCCCCCGCTGGTGGCCGACGGCCGGGTGCGCATCAACGCGACGCTCGCGGACGCGGCCGACAGCGACGCGGCGAAGGACACGGTGGCCCGGCTGCGGGACGAGGTGCGCGCGGTCCCCGGCGCGCAGGCCCTGGTCGGCGGGTACACGGCACAGCAGTACGACACCCAGCAGACGGCCGCCGACGACCGGGCGGTGATCGTGCCGGTGGTCCTCGCGATCATCCTGGTGATCCTGGCACTGCTGCTGCGTTCGCTGCTCATGCCGGTGCTGCTGGTGGCCACCGTCGCGCTCAACTTCGTCGCCACGCTGGGCGTTTCGGCACTGGTCTTCAAGTACGTCCTGGGCATGAGCGCCACCGACTCCTCGGTGCCCCTGTACGGGTTCGTGTTCCTCGTGGCGCTCGGTGTGGACTACAACATCTTCCTGATGTCCCGGGTGCGGGAGGAGTCCCTGACGCACGGCACCCGCGAGGGCATCCTGCGGGGGCTCACCGCGACCGGCGGCGTGATCACCTCGGCGGGCGTCGTCCTCGCGGCGACGTTCGCTGCGCTCGTGGTGATCCCCCTCGCCTTCCTCGTGCAGATCGCGTTCATCGTGGCCTTCGGCGTGCTGCTCGACACGCTTCTCGTGCGCTCGCTGCTGGTGCCCGCGCTGGTGCGCGACATCGGACGGAAGGCGTGGTGGCCCGGTGCGCTGAGCCGCGAACCGGCCGCCGGGCGGAAGACGGGGTGACACCTGCGGCCCGGGCTCCGTGGGACGGCTGCCCGGGCGGCATGTCACTGTGGGGCCATGACGATCGAAGTGCGTCCGGCGTCGGTCTTCGAGGACGTCCGTGCCGTGATCGGCCCGAAGTCCCCCGGGGCCAATGTCTGCTGGTGCCTCAGCTACCGGCTCCCCGCCGCGCTCAACAACACGCTGCGCGGGCCGGCCAGGGGCGAGTACATGGCCGCGCTCTGCGCCGAGCAGCCGCCGCCCGGTGTGCTCGCCCACGACGACGGCGAGCCGGTCGGCTGGGCGGCGGTGGCACCGCGCGCCGGCACCTCCTTCGCACGCAGCCGCAGCATTCCGCACGTGGACGACCTGCCGGTCTGGTCGCTGTGGTGCATCCGGGTCCGCCCCGGGCACCGCAAGCGGGGCATCTCGCACGCACTGATCGCGGGCGCCGTCGAGTTCGCGCGTGAGAGGGGCGCACCGGCCCTGGAGGCCTACCCGCTGGACAACGGCGGAGCGCGGGTCGACCTGACGATGGCGTACGCCGGACTGCGCAAGAACTTCGAGCGCGCCGGCTTCGTCCACGCCGCCGACACCACCTCCGTACTGGCCGGACACCCCCGCATCCTCATGCGCCACGACCTGGGCCGGACCGGTGCCGCGCCGGCGCGCCTCGCCGCCCAGCAGCATCAGGTCCGCGGCGGACTCCGCGCGCAGCGGGCGCACCTGGCGTAGTGGAATGTTCAACCAGGGTGGGGTGTTGGAGGGGGTGAACGCCTCGGCTCCGCGACCGGAACCGGGGCCGCACGACGAGGCAGGAGCGCACAGTGGACGTCCAGGTCAACCTCAACGACGCGTACTACCGGCAGGGCAGCGCCGCCGAGCGCTGGGACCGTGCGCAGCTGTTCTTCGAGGCGAAGGAGTACGACAAGGCGGCGCGCGTTCTCGGCCCGCTGGTCGAGGAGGCCCCGGAGCTCGCCTCCCCGCGGCTGCTGCTGGCCCGCTCGTACTACCACTCCGCCCAGCTCACCAAGGCGGAGAAGGAACTGCGGACGGTCCTGGAGAACTGGCCCGTCGAGCACTACGCGCAGCTGATGCTGGGCCGCACCCTGGAGCGCCAGGGGCGGCACGCCGAGGCGGCCCCGTATCTGCGGACGGCGGCCGCGCTGTCCGGTGACTTCGCGTCGCTGGAGAGCACTCCGCGGGAGAGCACGCGGCCCACGAGCGCACCGGAGAGCTGACGCCGGAACTCGCTCACCCCGCAGGGCAGGCGGACGTGAAGCGCTGACAGGCCGGCAGGTGCCCGTCAGCGCTTCACGGCGCGCAGGACCACGAACTTCGGGTCGCTCGCGATCACTTCGCAGTTGCCGAAGAGCCTGCGCAGCCGCACGTGGTAGCCGAGGTGACGGTTGCCGACGACGAGGAGTTCCCCGCCCTGGCGCAGCGCGTCGCGCGCGCCCGCGAACATCCGGCGGGCCGTGGCGTCGGTGGTCGCCTGATGCGAGTGGAAGGGCGGATTGTTCAGTACGAGGTCCACCGACTCGTCGGGGACCGAGGACGTTCCGTCGCCGACCGCGAAGTGCGCCTTGCCCTGGTCCTCGGGGACGTTCGCCCGGTACGTCGCCTCCGCCGAGGCCACCGCCTGGTACGACTCGTCGGCGAAGAGCACCTCGGCGCCCGGGTGGGCGAGCGCGGCGGCCGTGCCGACGATTCCGTTGCCGCAGCCCAGGTCGAGGATCCGGGGCGGCTCCTCGCCCTTGGGCAGGCGCCCGGGCAGGTGCTGGAGGAAGAACCGGGTCCCGATGTCGAGGCGCTCCGCGCAGAAGATGCCGGCGTGGTTGACGGCGGTCAGGCCCGCGGCCGCCCCGGCGTCACCGTCCAGGGTGTACGTCAGCGGCCACGGGTCGCCGTTGCGGTCGGGCGAGGCGGTGGGCGTGGAAAAGATCAGCCGGGCCTTCTTCTCCGCGAGGGAGGTGCGGGTGGGGCCGATGATCCGCTCGAACAGGCGCAGCGTGGAGGTGTGGATCTCCTTGACCATGCCGGTGCCGACGACGACGGTGCCCTGATGCAGGGCGGGGGCCAGCCGGTGCAGCTGGTCCTCCAGCAGCGCCAGGCTCTTGGGCACCCGGACGAGCAGGACGTCGATCCGCTCGGGCGGGGGCTCCTGCGTGGACAGCAGAGTCAGGGCGCCCGGGTCGGTGCCGTTGCGTGCGAGGTTGGCGCGGGTCGCTTCGCGGCCGAGGTAGGAGTCGGTGATCTGTACGGGGTGGTGCGCGGCCAGCGCGGTGACGAGGGCGCCCCACCGGTCACCGAGGACGACGACGCTGCCGGAGAGATCCGTCGCGGGACGGTCGTCGTCGCCGGAGAGGTGTCGCAGCAGGTATTCGTCGGCGGCGTCCCACGCGCGCAGCGTGTCGCGGGGGTCCTCGGGGTAGCGGGCGAGCTCGGACACGCCCCATGACGTCGTCAAACGGTTCATTGTGGGTTCAGGCTAACCCGGCGCGCCAAGCCCGGCGGCCGCTGCCCCGGTGCGGCGCCGCGGCGGGCCCGTGCTACCGGGTGGCCCCGCGTCCCACAGAGCCGGGCGCGTCTCTGGATACCCCCACCGAGCCAGGAGCAGAAACCATGGATCAGGCAAGGGCCCGTCAGTGGCTGGCGACAGCCGTCGAAGAGGCAAGGGCTTCCCTCGCCGAGGGCGGCATCCCGATCGGCGCGGCACTGTACGGCGCGGACGGCGCACTCCTGGGGCGCGGCCACAATCTGCGGGTGCAGGACGGCGATCCGTCGATGCACGCGGAGACCTCGGCGTTCCGCGATGCGGGGCGGCAGCGCTCCTACCGGGGTACCACCATGGTGACGACACTGTCCCCGTGCTGGTACTGCAGTGGTCTGGTGCGGCAGTTCGGCATCTCGCGGGTGGTCGTCGGCGAGTCGGAGACCTTCCGGGGCGGGCAGGACTGGCTGGCCGAACACGGTGTGGAGATCGTGCAGCTGGACGACCCCGGGTGCGTGGGGATGATGCGGGACTTCATCGCGGCCCGCCCCGAGCTGTGGAACGAGGACATCGGCGCATAGCCGCCCGCCGAGGGGCCGACGGAAGGCCACTCTCCGTCAGGGGCGGGGCCGGAGCCGGAGCGGGGGTCTCCCGTTCCGGCTCCGGCCCGGCTCCTCGCTCAGGCGACCGGGTGGGCCTGCTCGGTACGGTCCTGCTCGGTACGGTCCTGCTCGGTACGGCCCTGCTCGGTGCCGGGGCGCTCGAACTGGGTCCGGTACAGCTGCTCGTAGCGCCCGTTCGCGGCCAGCAGTTCCGTGTGGGTCCCCCGTTCGACGATCCGCCCGTCCTCCACGACCAGGATCAGATCGGCCGCCCGTACGGTCGACAGCCGGTGGGCGATGACGACGGCGGTACGCCCCTCCAGCGCTTCCGCCAGTGCTTCCTGGACGGCGGCCTCGGAGGTGGAGTCGAGGTGGGCGGTCGCCTCGTCGAGGATGACCACGCGCTGCTGGGCAAGGAGCAGCCGGGCGATGGTGAGCCGCTGGCGTTCGCCGCCGGAGAGCCGGTAGCCGCGCTCCCCCACGACGGTGTCGAGACCGTCGGGCAGCGAGGAGATGAGCGCGTCGAGGCGGGCTCGGCGCAGCGCGTCCCAGATGTCCTCCTCGCTCGCGCCGGGGCGGGCCAGGAGCAGGTTGGAGCGTACGGACTCGTGGAAGAGGTGGCCGTCCTGGGTGACCATGCCGAGGGTCTTGCGGAGGGAGTCGGCGCTCAGGTCGCGCACGTCGACACCGCCGATCCGCACCGCGCCCTCGTCGGCGTCGTACAGGCGCGGCAGCAGCTGCGCGATGGTGGACTTTCCGGCGCCGGACGAGCCGACGAGGGCGACCATGCGGCCGGGTTCGGCGCGGAAGGAGACGTCGTGCAGGACGTCGGTGCCGCCGCGGTTGTCGAGGGTGGCGACGTCCTCCAGGGAGGCGAGGGACACCTTGTCGGCGGCCGGGTAGCCGAAGGTGACGCCGTCGAACTCGACGGAGACCGGCCCCTCGGGGACCTCGCGGGCGTCCGGCTTCTCGGCGATCAGCGGCTTGAGGTCGAGGATCTCGAAGACCCGCTCGAAGCTGACCAGCGCGCTCATCACCTCGACACGGGCGCCGGCCAGCGCGGTCAGCGGGGCGTAGAGGCGCGTCAGCAGGAGGGCGA
Source organism: Streptomyces sp. NPDC058663 (assembly GCF_042716745.1). Classification (NCBI taxonomy): domain Bacteria; kingdom Bacillati; phylum Actinomycetota; class Actinomycetes; order Kitasatosporales; family Streptomycetaceae; genus Streptomyces; species Streptomyces sp. NPDC058663. The sequence goes on along the minus strand of NZ_JBHXRV010000028.1, from coordinate 39,921 downwards.
GCGCGACGACCGCGCCGGGTTCGAGGCTGCCACGCAGGGCGTAGTACCCGCCGAGCCCGTAGACCAGTGCGAGGGCCAGGGCGGAGACGAGGGTGAGCGCGGTGATGAAGGTGGACTGCACCATGGCGGTGCGGACCCCGATGTCGCGCACCCGGCCCGCCCGGGCGGCGAAGGCCGCGGACTCCTCGGCGGGCCGTCCGAAGAGCTTGATGAGGGTGGCGCCGGGGGCGGAGAACCGTTCGGTCATCTGGGTGCCCATGGAGGCGTTGTGCCCGGCGGCCTCCCGCTGGAGCCTGGCCATCCGCGAGCCCATCCGGCGCGCGGGCACCACGAACACCGGGAGCAGCACCAGGGCGAGCAGGGTGATCTGCCAGGAGATGCTCAGCATCACGGCGAGCGTCAGGAGCAGCGTGACGAGGTTGGAGACCACGCCGGAGAGGGTGTTGCTGAACGCGCGCTGGGCGCCGATGACGTCGTTGTTGAGGCGGCTGACCAGGGCGCCGGTGCGGGTGCGGGTGAAGAAGGCGACCGGCATGCGCTGGACGTGGTCGAAGACGGTGGTGCGCAGGTCGAGGATCAGCCCCTCGCCGAGGGTTGCCGACAGGAAGCGGGTGGCGAGTGCGAGGCCCGCCTCGACCACGGCGATCAGGGCGATGAGCAGGGCGAGCCGGGTGATGGTGCCCGTCTCGTTGCCCTTGACGATGGCGTCGACGACCCGGCCCGCGAGGACGGGGGTGGCGACCGCGAGCAGGGCGGTGACGACACTCAGTACGAGGAACTGGAACAGTTTGGTGCGGTGCGGTGCGGCGAAGGCGGCGATGCGGCGCAGGGTGGCCCGGGAGAACGGCCGCCGGTCCTCCTGCGCCGTCATGACGCTGTGCATCGACGTCCAGGCGGTGACTTCCATGTCCACGGGGTGCCTCCGGGTGCTTGTCCGACGCTCACATTCCCGTCGGCCGAAGCAGTCCGGGGAGCACTGAGCACGCTAGGACCTCAACCGGACTTGGGGTCAACCCATTCCCGCAGCACCCACCCAACGGGGTCCGCCGCACGGCCGGATTGACGTCCCGCCCCGGGGGTTCAGCCGGTGGACAGGCCGCCCGCCGAGGTGACCAGCGCGTCCAGCACCGGGCGGATCAGCGGATGCCCCTCGGACCCCCGCCGGACCGCCGCGAACACCCTGCGGGTCGCCGCGTGGCCGCTGACCGGGCGTACGACGGCGTCCTTGAGCTCCATGCCGCGCAACGCGGACCGCGGAACCAGCGCCACGCCCGCCCCCGCCCCCGCCAGGGCGACCACGGCGCGGAAGTCGTCGGAGGAGTGCTGCAGGCGCGGTTCGAATCCCGCGAGCTCACAGGCGCGCAGCACCATGTCGTGGCAGGGGTTGCCGGGGTAGGGGCCGATCCAGTCGCTGTCGGCGAGTCCCGGGAGGGCCACGTGCGGGCCCTCGCACAAGGGGTGGCCGGCGGGGAGCACGGCGTCGAAGGGCTCGGCGTACAGCGGTACGCGGGCGAGCCGCAGGTCGTCCTCGCGGGGTGCGCCGCGGTACTCGACGGCGACCGCCACGTCCGCCTTGCCGCCGAACACCAGCGGCAGGCTCTCGTCGCCCTCCGCGTCCCACACCCGCAGCCGGATCCCGGGGTGCTCGCCCGCGAGGCGGCCCACGGCGGGGGCGACGACCTCGGCGATGCCGGTGGCGAAGGAGGCGACCGCCACCTCGCCCGCCACCCCGCCCGCGTAGTCGGCGAGCTCGGCCTCGGCGCGCTCCAGCTGGGCGAGGACCTCGTGGGTGTGGGCGAGCAGGATCTCGCCCGCGGCGGTCAGCTCGACCCCCTTGCCGGTGCGGATCAGCAGGGCGTGCCCCGTCTCCTGCTCCAGCGCGTTGAGCTGCTGGGACACGGCGGACGGGGTGAGGTAGAGCACGGCGGCCGCGGCGGTCACCGTACGGTGGTCCGCCACGGCCCTCAGAATGCGGAGCCGTCTGGGGTCGATCACCCAGCCAGTGTCGCCCGTGCGTCGACGAACGCCGCAATCGCCCTCTCGACGTCGGCGGTGGAGTGCGCGGCGGACAGCTGTACGCGGATGCGGGCCTTGCCCATGGGGACGACCGGGTACGAGAAGCCGATCACGTACACGCCGCGCTCCAGGAGCAGCTCGGCCATCCGTCCGGCCTCGGCGGCGTCGCCGATCATGACGGGGGCGATGGCGTGGTCGCCGGGCAGGATGTCGAAGCCCGCCTCGGTCATCTTCCTGCGGAACAGCGCGGTGTTGGCGGCGAGCTTGTCGCGCAGGTCGCCCGCGGACTCCAGCAGGTCCAGGACCTTGAGGGAGGCGGCGGCGATGACCGGGGCGAGGGAGTTGGAGAAGAGGTACGGGCGCGAGCGCTGGCGCAGCAGGGCGACGATCTCGGCGCGGGCGGCGACGTAGCCGCCGGAGGCGCCGCCGAGAGCCTTGCCCAGGGTGCCGGTGATGATGTCGACGCGGTCCATCACACCGTGCAGCTCGGGGGTGCCGCGGCCGCCCGCTCCGACGAAGCCGACCGCGTGCGAGTCGTCGACCATGACCATGGCGTCGTAGCGGTCGGCGAGGTCGCAGATCTCCTGGAGCGGGGCGACGTAACCGTCCATGGAGAAGACGCCGTCGGTGACGATGAGGCGGCGGCGCGACCCCGCGGTCTCCTTGAGCCTGGCCTCCAGCTCGGCCATGTCGCGGTTGGCGTAGCGGTGCCGGGCGGCCTTGGAGAGGCGGATGCCGTCGATGATGCTGGCGTGGTTGAGGGCGTCGGAGATGACGGCGTCCTCGGGGCCGAGCAGGGTTTCGAAGACGCCTCCGTTGGCGTCGAAGCAGGAGGAGTAGAGGATCGTGTCCTCCTGGCCGAGGAACGCCGAGAGCCGTGCCTCCAGCTCCTTGTGGACGTCCTGGGTGCCGCAGATGAAGCGGACCGAGGCCATGCCGTAGCCCCAGCGGTCCAGGGCTTCCTTGGCGGCGGCGACGACCTCGGGGTGGTCGGCGAGGCCGAGGTAGTTGTTGGCGCAGAAGTTGAGAACCTCGGCGGTCTGCCCGTCGGCGGTGACGCCGACGGTGGCGGACTGCGGGCTGGTGATCACGCGCTCGGGCTTGAAGAGGCCGGCCTCGCGGATCTCGTCGAGGGTGGCGCGCAGGTCGTCACGGACGGACGCGTACATGGGAGGGGCTCCTTGGAGGAAGGGCGGCGGAGGGGCGGACGGGCCCGGCCCGGCCGGGTGCCCCGGTCGAGCCGGACGGTCAGGTCGAGCCGTAAGATCCGGTACAGCCGGACAGTCCGGCAGAGCCGGACGGCCAGGTCGAGCCGGACGGTCCGGTCACACGGTCCAGTCGAGGATGATCTTGCCGCTGCGGGCGGTGGCTGCCTCGTCGAACGCGGCCTCGAAGTCCTGGTAGCCGTAACTGCCGGTGATGACGGGACGCAGGTCGAGTCCGGCCTCGATCAGGACGGTCATCGCGTACCAGGTCTCGTACATCTCGCGGCCGTAGATCCCCTTGATGGTGATCATCGACGTGACGATCTTCGACCAGTCGACCGCGAACTCCTCCGCGGGCAGGCCCAGCATGGCGATGCGGCCGCCGTGCGTCATGTTGTCGACCATGTCGCGCATGGCCTCGGGGCGGCCGGACATCTCCAGGCCGATGTCGAAGCCCTCCTTGAGACCCAGCTTGGCCTGGGCCTCGGCGATGGAGCTCGTGGCGACGTTGACGGCGAGGGTGGCGCCGACCTCGCGGGCCAGCTGCAGGCGGGGCTCGCTGACGTCGGTGATCACCACGCTGCGGGCGCCGGCGTGCTTGGCGACGGCGGCGGCCATGATGCCGATCGGGCCTGCGCCGGTGATCAGGACGTCCTCGCCGACCAGCGGGAAGGACAGCGCGGTGTGCACGGCGTTGCCGAACGGGTCGAAGATCGCGGCGACGTCGAGGTCGACCTCGGTGCGGTGCACCCACACGTTGGAGGCCGGCAGGGCCACGTACTCGGCGAACGCACCGTCCACACCGACACCGAGGCCGACGGTGGAGCGGCAGAGGTGACGGCGCCCGGCCAGGCAGTTGCGGCACTTGCCGCACACCAGGTGGCCCTCGCCGCTGACGATGTCACCGACCTTGATGTCCTGGACGTCCGCGCCGGTGTGCGCGACCTCGCCGACGAACTCGTGGCCGAGGACCCGGGGCGTGCTGACGGCCTGCTGGGCCCAGCCGTCCCAGTTGCGGATGTGCAGGTCGGTGCCGCAGATGCCGGTACGCAGCACCTTGATGAGCACGTCCCCGGGCCCTGTCTGCGGCTCGGGCACGTCCATGAGCCACAGCCCGGGCTCGGCCTTGTGCTTGACGAGTGCTCTCATGGCTGTGGCTCCAGGCGGTGCGGTGCGGCGGCAGCACTGCCGGGGCAGTGCTGATTCGGGGCAGTGCTCGTGATGATCGCTTGCGGGCACCAATCTGCCCATCCGGACGGGCCGCGTCCATCGAGGTTTTCTTAACCGGCCCCCAAGCCGAGCTTCATTCGCACACCAGCCCACCCGGATCACATACCTCCCCGGTGCCTGCGTCCCGGCCTCCCCGGGGCCGGAACGCCGCTTCGGCCCCGGGGAGGAGGGTGACTACTTCTTGAGTCGCTCGTACACCTCGACGGCGGTGATCAGATGGCCGACGGCGTTGGGATGCGCGGATCCGGACGTCTGGGGCAGCAGCGGGTTGATCCACCGCTCGGAGGAGGGCCGGCACATGTCGTGGCCCCGGAACACCGGCGAGGTGGCGACGAACTCGGCCTTCTGGGTAAGGGCCGCCAGCTCCAGCATGAAGTTCAGCCGGTTCGTGGTCTGGTGGAGCCAGACGACGTCACCCTTGGCCAGGGGCACGGAGGAACCGCACGTGCTCCCGTCGGCGGGGAACGGGTTGGGGTACCCGACCACCACGACGCGCGCGTGGGGGCTGCGCCGCTTGATGTCGGTGAGCATGTCGGGCAGGCGCGTGCTCAGCCTCGCGAAGCCCGCGTCCACGTCTTTCGCCGCGCTGTCCCTGCAGGGAGAGCCCTCCCGCGTGGTGAGGCCGGCCAGGACGCACCTGGTGAGCACGGAGGAGAAGCCGAGGTCGTTGCCGCCGAGCGTGACGGTCACCAGGTCGGTGTCCCTGGTGAGGGCGTTGACCTGGGGTGCGGCCGATCCCTCGTGGTTCCACAAGGAGCGTGTGGTGGCGCCGCCGCACGTGACGTCCTTGACGACGGACGGCTTGTACGTCTCGGCGATCCACGCCGGGTAGCTGCCCTGGGCACGCATGCACGCCGCGTCCGTTTGCGGGGACAGGCCTGTTCCGGCGGCGTAGGAGTCACCGAGGGCCACGTAGTGGTTGACCGGACGCGGCCCGGAGCCACCGGCCGCGGCGGCCGGAGCGGCCCCGGAGGTCAGCAACGAGGCGGTGAGGACGGCAGCCGTCACCATCCCTCTGCGGAGTGTCGAGTACGGGCGAAAACGGGCCATGAAATCCCCTTGAGATGAAAGTGGCCGAACGAATAGCCGGCCTGCCCTCGGGCACGCGACGCGTGCGGGCGTGTCCTTCGCCTCTACGACGGCGGCGCCCCCTGGGTTCACCTCTGGCCTCGCCCTTTACCGCCGCGGCCGGTCGTCGTCGGCACCGGGTGGAGAGCGGCACTGACGACGACCGGGGACCTGTCACGGGACTGCGGAACCTGTCGCGCTGCTGCCCCCTTGGCAGGCCCGTTCCCTTTCGGACTCGACGTGAAGGGTTCGGCTTCGGCCGACGAGGCTAGTGCGGGGTCACCAGCGGCTTGGTCTCGTCGACGACATAGGTGGACAGCATCCTGGTGGTCACCTTCCCGACGTTGCGGGCGTTGTGGACGGTGTCCGAGGGGATGAAGAAGGGGTCGCCGGTGCGGAGCCGCAGGGTGCTCCCGTCGTCGAACTCCATGAGCACGTCGCCCCGGACGATGTATCCGACCTCCACCCCGGGGTGGCTGTGGCGGCCGGACTGCCTGTGCCGGGGGATCTCGACGAGCGTCTGCACGGTCTTCCAGCCCTTGGCGGGCGAGGGGTTCTCCTGCAGCAGAGTGCGCGTCACACCGGCCGTCGGGTCGGGAACGGACGGGCGATGCCCGTGGGACGGCGTGGAAGCCTCGGCGGCCGAGGCGAAAGCGGCGGCGCCGAGCGCGCCGGCTGCCGCCGCGCCAGAGGTCCTCAGGAGAGAGCGACGATCCAACATGTTGAGCTCCTTGCTCGATGCTCGATGAAGAGAATGCGGAGCAAAGAGAACAACTGTGCGCGTTTTCCTGCCCCTCCCCTGAACGCTGGGAAGGGTGAGCCGGTTCACCCGGGGGCCGGGATCCGCACCGGGGTGAGATCCGCACCGGGGCGGGAGAGGCCCCGGCCGGTTCCCGGCCGGGCAACGGGTGGGCGCGCGCCGGGCCGTACCGCGCGAACGCCCGCCCACCGCCCGTGCTCAGCCGCGGTAGGTCTCCAGCAGGCGCAGCCACACCTCGCTGATCGTCGGGTACGAGGGGACGGCGTGCCAGAGCCGGGACACGGGCACCTGGCCGACCACGGCGACCGTCGCGGAGTGCACCAGTTCGCTGACGGCGGGGCCCACGAAGGTGACGCCGAGGAGCGTCTCGGTGTCGAGGTCGACGACCATGCGGGCATGCCCCTGGTAGCCGTCGGCGTACAGGCCCGCTCCGGCGACCGAGGCCATGTCGTAGTCGACGGCACGCACCCTGCGGCCGGTGGCCTCGGCCTCCGCGAGGGTGAGGCCGACCGAGCCGGCCTCGGGGTCCGAGAAGACGACCTGGGGCACGCAGGCGTGGTCCGCGGTGGCGGCGTGCCGGCCCCAGGGGGCGTCGTCCACGGGCTTGCCGAGCGCGCGGGCGCCGATCGCGTCGCCCGCGATCCGGGCCTGGTACTTGCCCTGGTGGGTGAGCAGCGCGCGGTGGTTGGCGTCGCCGACGGCGTACAGCCACTCCGAGTCCGCGACCCGGCAGCTGTCGTCGACGTCCAGCCAGGAACCCGGCTTGAGGCCGACCGTCTCCAGGCCGATGTCGTCGGTCCTTGGGGCGCGGCCGACGGCGAAGAGGATCTCCTCGGCCTCGATCTTCTCCCCGCCCTCCAGGGTGACGGTCAGGGTCGCGCCGTGCCGATCCACGGCCGCCACGGACGCGCCCGTGCGTACCGTCGCTCCGGCTTCCTGGAGGGCCCGGGCGATGTGCTCGCCCGCGAACGGCTCCATTTTCGGCAGCAGCCCCTCGCCCCGGACCAGCACGGTGACCTGCGAGCCCAGGGCCTGCCAGGCGGTGGCCATCTCCACGCCGACCACTCCCCCGCCCACGACCACCAGCCGGTCCGGCACCCGCTCGGCGCTGGTCGCCTCCCTGCTGGTCCAGGGCTTCGCGTCGGCGACACCCGGCAGGTCGGGAACGAGGGCCCTGGTGCCGGTGCACACGGCGACGGCGTGGCGGGCGGTGAGGGTCGTGACGGAGCCGTCTGCGGCCTCCACCGTGACCTTGCGGGGGCCGTCCAGGCGCCCGTGGCCGCGGTGGATCGCCACGTCGATCGACTCGAGCCAGCCGGCCTGCCCGTCGTCCTGCCAGTTCGAGGTGTAGTAGTCGCGGTGGGCCAGCACCGCGGGGACGTCGAGCGGTCCCTGGACGGACTGCTTCAGTCCGGGGACGCGGCGGGCGTCGGCCCGCGCGGTCACCGGCCGCAGCAGGGCCTTGCTGGGCATGCACGCCCAGTACGAGCACTCGCCGCCGATCAGCTCCTGCTCGACGATCGCCACGCTCAGCCCGGCCGCCCTGGCACGGTCCGCGACGTTCTCACCGACCGGGCCCGCGCCCAGCACCACCACGTCGTAGGCAAGGCTTCCGGACGTGTTCCCGTTTCCTGTGTCAGCTGTCATGAAGCACAGTCTGTCGGGTGGTGTGCGACGCGACCACAGGGGAAGGCGCCCTCTCGGAATAGGGCGCTGCCGTACACCGTTGTGCGGTGACGGCGACGTCCGGAATGACGGAAGAGGAGCACACCATGGCCACTGTCGAGCTGACCAAAGAGAACTTCGACAGCGTAGTGACCGACAACGACTTCGTCCTGATCGACTTCTGGGCGTCGTGGTGCGGCCCGTGCCGTCAGTTCGCTCCGGTCTACGAGGGGGCTTCCGACCGTCACGAGGACCTGGTCTTCGCCAAGGTCGACACCGAGGCCCAGCAGGAGCTGGCAGCCGCCTTCGAGATCCAGTCGATCCCGACGCTGATGATCGTCCGGGAGAACGTCGCGGTCTTCGCCCAGCCGGGTGCGCTGCCCGAGGCGGCCCTGGAGGACGTCATCGGCCAGGCCCGCAACCTGGACATGGACGAGGTGCGCAAGTCGATCGAGAAGGCGCAGACGGAGGGGGCCGGCGAGCAGCCGGACGCCGGCTGAACCGCTCACTTTTCCGTACGCCCGGTGGGCGCCGCACCGACGGGGCGGCGCCCACCGGCATGTCCGCCGCTCCCCCACCGGGCGGCGGACATGCCCCGTGCTCTGCGGCTGTCAGCGCTCCAGGACCAGTGCGAGCCCCTGGCCGACGCCGATGCACAGGGCGGCCAGCCCGGTGCCCGATCCCGCGGCCGCCAGCTGGTGGGCGACCGAGCCCGCCAGCCGCGCTCCGGAGGCGCCGAGCGGGTGGCCCAGTGCGAGCGCGCCGCCGCGCGGGTTGACCACGGCCGGGTCCAGGTCCGGCCACTCGGCGAGACAGCCCAGCGACTGGGCGGCGAACGCCTCGTTCAGCTCGAAGGTGGTGAGAGCGGCGAAGGTGCGGCCCGCCTTGGACAGGGCCCTGTCGACGGCTGTTACCGGCCCGAGCCCGAAGAGCTGCGGTTCGATGCCGGTGACGGCGGAGGACCGGATCCGGGCGAGCGGTTCGCGGCCGGTCGCCCGCAGCCCCTCCTCGTCGACGAGGAGCAGGGCGGCGGCTCCGTCGTTGAGGGGCGAGGAGTTGCCGGCGGTGACCGTGCCGTCCGGGCGGAAGACGGGCTTCAGCCTGGCCAGGGTTTCCGGTGTCGAGGACTCCCGGATGCACTCGTCGCGCAGCAGCGCCACCCCCTCGTACGGCACGACCTCGCCGTCGTAGAGCCCCTGCGCCCAGGCGGCGGCCGCCTTGTGGTGACTGGCGAGGGCGAAGGCGTCCTGCTCCTCGCGGCCGATCTTGTGCTTGTCCGCGACGAGCTCGGCGCCCTCGCCGAGCGAAACGGTCCACTCGGCGGGCATCGCCGGGTTGGTCATCCGCCAGCCGAGCGTCGTCGAGTGGAGCTGCTGGTGGCCGGCGGGGAAGGCCCGCTCGGGCTTCTGGAGTACGTACGGCGCCCGGGACATCGATTCGACGCCGCCCGCGATGGCCACCGACGCGTCGCCCAGCGCGATGGCGCGGGCCGCCTGCACGACCGCTTCGAGTCCGGACCCGCAGAGCCGGTTGACGGTCACCCCGGGGACGGTCACCGGCAGTCCGGCGAGCAGCACCGCCATGCGGGCCACGTCCCGGTTGTCCTCGCCCGCGCCGTTGGCGTCACCGAAGTAGACGTCGTCGATACGGGCCGGGTCGAGGTCGGGGCTGCGGTCGGCCAGGGCCCGCACCACATGGGCGGCGAGGTCGTCGGGGCGTACCCCCGACAGCGCCCCGCCGAACTTGCCGATCGGTGTGCGGACGGCGTCGACGACGTAGACGTCACGGATGGTGGGCATCGGAACTCTCCTCCGGATGGCGGGCGTTCGGGCCTGGGCCCCACCGGCGTCCGTACCCGTACGGGATGCCGCCCCCGTACCCGTACCGCCCGCGATCGCCCTTGATCACTCGCGCCCGAGTCTCTGCCGGGTCCCGTCGGCTGTCAACGGCGGACGCGACGCCGCGGCGCCGTCGGGAGGAGCCACCGGCAGGAGCCACCGCCCGCCGGGGCCCGGGCGGTCCCGGGCGGTCCCGGGCGGTCCCGGGCGGTCCCGGGCGGTCCCGGCCCGGGACAGTCCCGGGGCGGATCGTCCCGGGCCGGGCGGTCAGCTCGACTCGCGGGCCACCGCGTGCGCGCCCATCAGGTCGTGGCTCTCCAGCTCCGCCCCCGACGGGTGCTGCACCAGCCGGTCCACCAGGTCCGCGAGGTGCTGTCCCGGCGTGAGCTCCATGTGCACCGTGCTCAGGCTGGGGCGCAGCAGCTTGCCCATCAGGAGGTCGTCGGCGCCCATGACCGCGCAGTCGCCGGGCACGTTGATGCCCGCGTCCTGGAGGGCGCGCATCAGGAGCTGGGCGTACTCGTCGTTGTAGGCGAAGACGGCGTCCAGGCCCAGGTCCCGCCAGCGTGCGGCGAGGGCGGTGGCCGACTCCTCGTCGTAGCGCATGCTCAGCGGCTCGATGCTCGCCTCCGTGCCGGCGACCGCCTTGCGCAGGCCGGCCAGGCGCGGTCTGGCGAAGAGGTCCAGGCCCGGTTCCTCGGGGACGACGGCGCCGATCCTGCGGTAGCCGCGCTCCAGCAGGTGCCCGGCCGCGGCGATGCCGACCTCGCGCTGGTCCATCACCAGGGAGTGTGCGCCCTCGACCCGCTGCGGCCCCATGGTGATGACGGCCTTGGCCCCGGAGCGCTTGAGGAGCTCCACCCCGCGGGCGTCCAGGGTGATCTCACCGAGCGACACCACGGCGACCGGGCGCAGTTCGGCCCAGGCGCGGGCCGCCTCGTCTCCGGTGAAACCGAGGCTGCCGTACTGGACGACCGTGTAGTCCAGGTTGCGCAGCGCCCAGTGGAGTTCGTTGAAGAACTGGCCGTAGAGGGGGCCGACCGGGATGTGGGCGGTCGGCAGCAGCACCATGCGGGTGTGGCCCGCCCGCAGACTGCGGGCGGCGGCGTGCGGCACGTAACCGAGTTCCTCGGCCGCCTCGCGGACCCGGCGGCGGGTGGGCTCGCTGATCCGTACGGCCGAGGTGTTGTTGAGCACGTACGACACGGTGGCGCGCGAAACTCCGGCCAGTCGTGCGACATCGGTACTGGTGGGGACGGTCTGGTCGGCTGACTTCTTCGGTGTCTGGCTCATCGCGTTCGGCATCTTTCCAGACGGGTGCGGCACAGGGTCTAGCGGATGGCCGGATTTCGGTGCTACAAAGCGTTTACACGCGTCACTGACACGTGTCACCTCAGCCTTTCGGAGCTCCCTTCACCCACCCCCTTCCAGGTTTCCCGGGGGCAGAGCTCTCCCCTCGTCCCCTTGGTCTCCCACCACACACTGGAGGGCAGCGTGGCCCTTTCCCACCCCGGTACCGGCTCGGCAGCCGCTACCGATTCCGACCGGACGCCCCGCCCCACCCGAGGGCTGCTGCCGCTGCTGCTCCTCGGCAACACCGCCATGTACGCCCTCTACATCGGCGTGCCCGGATTTGTCCTGGCCCTCCAGGTCGCCGGGATCGACCCGGCGAACAAGGTCGGCAACATGACCGTCGTCTCCGGTGTGTCCGCCGTCTTCGCGACCGTCTTCAATCCGGTCGCCGGCGCGCTGTCCGACCGCTCGGGTCGCCGCAATCCGTGGATCCTGGGCGGTGGCATCGGCGCGTTCGGGGTGATGGCGCTGCTGGGCAGCGTCAACACCGTCCTTCTGGTGACGATCGTCTGGTGCCTGGGGCAGGCGGCGATGAACTTCTACCAGGCGGCCCTGACCTCGGTGGTGCCCGACCGCATCCCGGTGGCCTCGCGCGGCAGGGCCTCGGCGGCCGTGGGCCTCGGCATCCCCCTCGGTTCGACCGTCGGCGCGCTGGTCGGCGCGGCCTTCTCCGACAACTACCGCACGGGCTATCTGGTGTTCGGCGCGATGGTCGCCGTGACGGCCGTGGTCTTCACGACCTGCGCCCGAGAGGAGCGCCGTCCGGGCAAGCCCCCGGTTCCGTTCAAGGAGCAGGTCACGTCCTTCGCGAGCGCGCTGGCGAGCCACGACTTCCGGTGGGCCTTCATCGGCCGCGCCCTGCTCGTCCTCGGCTACTTCGGCGTGCTGGGCTTCCAGCTGTTCATCCTCCAGGACCACACGGAGCTGCCCGGCGGCATGGAGCCCGCGGCCGCGGCGGCGATCCTGACGATGGTCAACTCGGCCGCCTCCGTCCTTTCCACCGTCCTCGGCGGCTGGCTGTCCGACAAGTTCGACCGTCGCAAGCTGTTCGTCGGCGTCTCCGCGCTGCTGGCAGCCGTCGCGATGATCTTCCCGGCGCTGTCCGCCAGCTGGACTGCGATGCTGGTCTTCGGCGCGGTCAACGGCCTCGGCTTCGGCTGCTACATGGCCGTGGACACCGCGCTGGTGACGATGGTGCTGCCGAAGTCCGAGGACGCCGCCCGCGACATGGGCATCCTGAACGTCGCCAACGCCGGCCCGCAGATCGCCGCCCCGTTCGTCGCGGGTCTGGTGGTCCAGCTCTCCGGCGGCTACACGGCCCTCTTCCTGGTGGCCGCTGCCCTGTCCCTGCTGGGGGCACTCGCGGTCTACCCGATCCGCGGGGTCCGCTGATCCCGCACTGCCCTGCGGCCCGGCCACGACGCCCCCGCGGCGCCACCCCCGGCCGGCCCGAGGCAGACTCACCACGCTCCGTCCGCATCACCCGGAAAGGCACGCACGTGCAGCTGAACACCCACACGTGGGGCGAGGGCGACCGCGTCGCCCTCCTGATCCACGGCATCATGGCCGACCACCGCGCCTGGCGGACCGTCGGCCCCGCGCTCGCCGCAAAGGGTTACCGCGTGCTCGCGGTGGACCTGCGCGGCCATGGTCTGAGCGACCGCGCCGGCTCGTACACCCCCGAGGAGTTCGCCGACGACCTCGTCGAGACGCTCCCGGCAGGCGCGGAGCTGGCCATCGGCCATTCACTGGGCGGGCTCACCCTTTCCCTCGCCGTGGACCGGCTGCGCCCGCGGCGTGCCGTGTACTCCGACCCGGCCTGGCACCTGGAGCTGCCCGAGGGATTCGGCCCGGAGGTGTTCGCCGAGTTCAAGGGCGCCTCCCGGGAGACCGTCGCGGCGCTGAACCCGCGCTGGGCCGACGAGGACGTCGACGTGGAGCTGGCGACGCTGGCGCTCTGGGACGAGGCTTCGGCCCTGGGCCTGGCCGACCTGAAGGGCCGCGATCTGCTGCCGGCGAAACCGGTGGTGCCGTCGCTGGTGCAACTGGCCGACCCGAGCATGCTCATCAACACGGAACGGGTCGCGCTGCTGCGGGCCCGCGGCTTCGAGGTCCGTACGGTCGCGGGCGCCGGACACACCATCCAGCGCGACGACTTCAACGGTTTCATGTCCTCGCTGGATGGCTGGATCTAACCGTTCGGAACCAGCGGCCGGTCCCTCCGCCAGGGGACCGGCCGCTCCGCCGTGCGCGATCTGCCGGGCACGGGGTCAGCCGCGCGCCAGCACCTCCCACATCGCCGGGTCCTCGAAGCCCAGTGCCCACAGCCCGGTCCCGGTGACCCCGTGCTTGCGCAGCGCCGGGAGATGGGCGGCGACACCCCGGGCGTCCTGGTACCAGACGGTGCGCTCGGTGCGCCCTTCGGTGTACGTGAAGCGGGGCGAGCCCGCCTGCTTGTCGAAGGTGTACGGCCTGCCCTCGCGCTTGCGCAGTGCCTCCGCCTCCTTCCAGGTGACGTGCCGCGTCGGGGCGCCGGGCGCCCAGTCCCACCCGTAGCCGGGCAGGGCCATCTCGATCTTCGCGGGCGGGATGAGCGCGGTGGCGTGCGCGAGGGTGCGGTCGTACCAGCCGGGGGTGGAGAGGGGGCCAGGCATGCCGCCGCGCCAGTGCAGGTCGTAGCCCATGATGCGGACCCGGTCGGCGGCCCGGCCGAGCGCCGGGTAGTCCCAGATCCGGCCATTGCCGTCGGTCTGCGGGGAGACCGCGACGGCGCAGGTCAGCGCGCGGCGGTGCAGCGCGGTGCACAGTTCGGTGACGAGTGCGGCATACCCGGCGCGGACCTTCCGGTAGGTGGCGTCCCCGGTGGTCGCGAGGGACTCGTAGTCGAGTTCCAGCCCGTCGTAGTCGCCCCGCGCGGCGATGCCGAGGAGGGTGCGCACGTGGAGGGCGCGCTGGGCGGGGCTGGTGACGAGGGCGGCGAGACGGCCCGCGGGCAGTGCCTCGTTGACGGTGGGGACGACCTTGATGCCGGCCCGGTGCAGGCCGTCGACGATGCGCTTCTGCTCCGCGCCGGGGTGTGCGGTCACCCGGTCGGCGGCCTTGAGCTCGTACCAGAAGGGGCTGACGGTGTGGAGCTGGCGGGCGTGGGCGAGGGCGTCCGCGTAGCCCGTCTCCTGGTTCCAGTAGGGCAGCCAGGCGGAGACGGTACGCGCGGGCTTCGCCGTGCGGGGGCGGGTGGGGTGCGTGGGTTCGGTGTGTCGGGGGGTGGTGTGCGTGGCGGCGCGTCCGGTGCCATCGTGCGAGTCGGCATGCCCGGTGTCGGTGCCCGGGTCGGCGGCGCGTCCGGCGTCCGGGCCCGAGTCGGCGGCGCGTCCGGTGTCGGCGCGCGAGTCGGCATGTCCGGTCTCCGCGCGTGTGGCGGCCGGTCCGGCGAGCAGCGTGGCGGCGGTCAGGGCGGCGAGGAGCGTGAGGTGGCGCATGGTCAGAGCCTGCGGGGCCACGGGCGGCACCGCCGCGCGGACTGGGCCGACCGGTGGGGCCGGGTCCCCTACCCTGGCGGGCGTGACGACTTCACTCGACGACCCCAGGGACCTGCCGGGCAGCTCCGGCCCGGCGATGACGACCGAGGCCGACCCGCACGGGATCGGCCCCGTCCGCACCGAGTACGCCCCCGAGTGCGACGGCGACCCCGATCCCGGTGAGATCGTCTGGACCTGGGTGCCCTTTGAGGAGAACGACGGTCGGGGCAAGGACCGCCCCGTGCTGGTGGTGGCCCGCGAGGAGGCGGGCACCCTGCTCGCCGTACGGCTGTCCAGCAAGCGGCACGACCACGACCGGGAGTGGCTGGCGATCGGCTCCGGCCCCTGGGACGGTGCGGGGCGCGACTCCTGGGTGGATCTCGACCGCGTGCTGCGGGTGCACGAGGCCGGGATGCGCCGGGAGGCGTGCGCGCTGGACCGGGTCCGGTTCGATCAAGTGGTGAACAGGTTGCGGGAGTTGTACGGCTGGAGCTGAGGGCCGGAAGATCGGTGGCCTGGGGCACGAGCGGCACGTGGAAGGTGCGGCAGGCCCTCGTGTCACACTGCCGGGAAGGCCTCCCGGAACGCTCCGAGGGCCTGCCCCCGCCCGGTGCGGCCCAGTACGGCGAACACCACTTCGTCGAAGTGGCGGGCGAACCGCCCGTCGCCGGTGAGGAGTTGGCGGAACGATCCGGCCACCGTCGCCGGGTCGTTCTGGAATACCCCGCACCCCCAGGCCCCCAGCACGAGGCGCCGGTAGCCGCAGGCCACCGCGGTCTCCAGGACGCGTTCGGCCCTCCGGGCGAGCGCACCGGGGATGCGGTGCATCGCACCCGGTGAAGTACGCCGGACGACACCGGCGTTGGGGGCGGGCGAGGTGAGGAACCCGACGGTGTACGGGGTGGCGAGCAGCTCTCCCCTGTCGCCCCGGAAGACCGGCACTCCAGGGGCGTGGATCACCCGGTCGGTGTAGAACACGTCGCGCTCCGCCCGGTGGTGGGCGTAGAAGTCCGGCGCCCGCAGCAGGCACGCGTACAGCGCGGAGGAGCGGCAGACGGCCTCCTCCTGGGCCTGGGCTCCGTTGAGGTAGCCGCCGCCGGG
This sequence comes from Streptomyces sp. NPDC058663, assembly GCF_042716745.1. Classification (NCBI taxonomy): domain Bacteria; kingdom Bacillati; phylum Actinomycetota; class Actinomycetes; order Kitasatosporales; family Streptomycetaceae; genus Streptomyces; species Streptomyces sp. NPDC058663. Next base: position 24,167 of record NZ_JBHXRV010000028.1, on the reverse strand, counting down.
ATTGCGCGCGGACGCGAAGACCAGGACCGCCACCGGGTCCGCGGCGGCGGCGGTCATCCTTCGCGCCGCCTCCGTGCTGCTCTCGGCGGTGACCTCGAAGCGGGTGGTGCGGTCGGTGCCGGGGTCCGCGGGGACCGGCTCGGGGCCGTAGGTGCGGGTGCCCGTCAGGGCTGCCTCCAGCGCGCCCCCCAGCGCTACGGCCCGGCCGCCGGGGGCGGTGTATTCGCCCACCCCGACGATCGCCTCGGTTTCTTTCGCGATACCGCGTAGTCGTGCGCTCACAGGGCAGATGTTCACCTTCGTACAGGCGTACGCACAAACTCTTTTGTGCCGCGAGCGGTGATTCGGGGGCTCTGCCTGCGGAGCCTTTCACCGCGCCCCTCCGGCGGCTCAAAGGTACTCTTGTGCGACGCGAGAACAGTCGCTTAGGTGGTCAGCTGTGCCCCGGGCCGACCGGCCGGGGCGGCCGCCAGCCGCGGTCTCCGACAGGAGGAGCAGCCATGCCCAAGTACTCGTCAGGAGAGGGTGGACCGCCGATTTCCGAGACGGAGGCGGAGGACCTCCTACGGTGTATCTGCTTCAAGACAGGCCCTCCCAGGTCGCTCGGGGTCGAGCTCGAATGGCTCGTCCACGACCTCGATCAGCCGGACCTGCCCGTCTCCCCCGACCGTCTCGCCGCGGCCCACGCCACGGCCAGGGCGCTGCCCCTGCGGTCGGCGGTCACCGTCGAACCCGGCGGTCAGCTGGAGCTCAGCTCGCTGCCCGCCCCCTCGCTCACCGACTGCCTGCGCACCGTGTCCGCCGACCTGCGCGCGCTCCGCGAGGCACTTCGCCCCCAGGACCTGGAACTCGCCGGATACGGCCAGGACCCCTGGCACCCGCCCCGGCGCTTCCTGCGCGAACCCAGGTACGAGGCCATGGAGGGCCATCTCGGGCGGTCAGGACCCGCCGGAATGGCCATGATGTGCACGTCCGCCTCGGTCCAGGTGTGCCTGGACGCGGGGCACGAGGAACCGGGGCCGCTCGGACTCGGCCGGCGCTGGGCCCTGGCCCATCTGCTCGGCGCGGTACTGGTCGCCGTGTTCGCGCACTCACCGCTGGCCCGGGGCGCCGCCACCGGGTGGCGTTCGCACCGGCAGGCGCTCTGGGCGGGCATCGAGGCGGCCCGCTCGCTGGCCCCGGCCACCGGCGTCGAGCCGCGGGCGGCCTGGGCCCGGTTCGCCCTGGACGCCACCGTGCTGTGCCTGCGCGACCAGGGCGGTGACCTGCGACAGGCACCCGAGGGGCTGACCTTCCGGGAGTGGCTGCGCACCCCGGAGCGGGTGGGCCGGCGGCCGGTCCGCAGCGATCTGGAGTACCACCTGACCACCCTGTTCCCGCCGGTACGCCCCCAGGGCCATCTGGAGCTGCGGATGATCGACGCGCAGCCGGGCCCGGACGGCTGGCTCGTGCCGGTGGCGGTGACCGCCGCCCTGTTCGACGACCCGGCCGCCACAGAACTTGCCTGGCGCACCGTCAAACCCCTGGCTGAGCTGGCCGGTTCGGATCCGCCGCCGCGCAATCCGCTCTGGGAGGCCGCGGCCCGCGACGGGCTGGCCGAACCGGAGCTGCATGCCGCAGCCGTGACCTGCTTCGCGGCGGCCCTCGATGCGCTGCCCCGGATGGGTGCGGACCGCGCGGTGCGGGACGCGGTCGCCTCGTTCACCGAGCGGTACGTGATCCCGGGCCGCAGCCCCGCCGACGACCTGCTGGACGCGCACGCCGCGGCCGCTCCGCCGCTGCCGCCCCTGCCCGCCCCCGGATTCGCCCCGCGCCCCGGAGAGGACCCGCTCGTATGACTGAGACCGCCCAGCCCCTGGACGTGGATGCCGAGGGGCTTCGCAGCCGTGCCGTCGCGGCGCTGTCCCGTGCGCGGGAGCGCACCTCGCTGCTCACCTCGTGCGTCGACGAAGGCGAACTGACGGCGCAGCACTCGCCGTTGATGTCCCCGCTGGTGTGGGACCTGGCGCACATCGGCAACCAGGAGGAGCAGTGGCTCCTGCGGAACGTCGCCGGGCGGGAGCCGATGCGCCCCGAGATCGACTCGGTGTACGACGCCTTCGAGCATCCGCGCGCGGCGCGGCCCTCCCTGCCACTGCTCGCCCCTGACCAGGCCCGTGCGTACGCCGCGGAGGTGCGCGGCAGGGTGCTGGACGTGCTGGAGCGCAACCCCCTGCGAGGCGGCCCCCTGGTGGACGCCGGGTTCGCGTTCGGGATGATCGCCCAGCACGAGCAGCAGCACGACGAGACGATGCTGATCACCCATCAGCTGCGCAAGGGGCCCGCCGCTCTGACCGCTCCCCCTCCCCCGTCCGCTCCGGCCTCGGCGGCCCGCCTGCCGGCCGAAGTCCTGGTGCCCGGCGGTCCTTTCACCCAGGGGACGTCCGTCGAGCCCTGGTCGCTGGACAACGAGCGGCCCGCACACGCCGTGTTCGTACCGCCGTTCCTGATCGATACGACTCCGGTGAGCAACGAGGCGTATCTGCGCTTCGTCGAGGAAGGGGGCTACCGGGAGCCGCGCTGGTGGGATCCGGCGGGCTGGGACATGGTCCGCGGGCACGAGCTGGCCGCACCGCTGTTCTGGCGGCGCGAGGGGGGCACGTGGCTGCGCCGGCATTTCGGCGTGCTGGAGCCGGTCCCCCTCGCCGAGCCGGTGCTGCACGTGAGCTGGTACGAGGCCGACGCGTACGCCCGGTGGGCGGGGCGGCGGCTGCCCTCCGAGGCGGAGTGGGAGAAAGCGGCCCGGTTCGACCCTGCGTCGGGCCGCTCCCGGCGCTACCCGTGGGGCGACGCGGACCCTTCGCCGGATCTCGCCAACCTCGGGCAGCGGCATCTGCGCCCGGCCCCGGTCGGGGCCTATCCGGCGGGTGAGTCGCCGCTGGGGGTACGTCAGTTGATCGGGGACGTGTGGGAGTGGACGTCGAGCGACTTCCTGCCCTACCCGGGGTTCGCGCCGTTCCCCTACCGCGAGTACTCGGAAGTCTTCTTCGGTGCCGCGCACAAGGTGCTGCGCGGCGGCTCCTTCGCCGTGGACGCGGTGGCCTGCCGGGGCACCTTCCGCAACTGGGACCTGCCGGTGCGGCGGCAGATCTTCGCCGGGTTCAGGACCGCCAGGGACGCGGTCGGCGGTGATGTCTGATGTGCCGTCACCTGGCGTACGTGGGAACCGAGTTGTCGCTCGGCGACGTGCTGGTCTCGCCCGCGCACGGGCTGTACCGGCAGGCCTGGGCGCCCCGGCTCCAGCGGTACGGGACGGTCAACGCGGACGGCTTCGGAGCGGGCTGGTACGCGGGGGCGGATCCGGTGCCCGCGCGGTACCGGCGCAGCGGACCGATGTGGGCCGACGCGAACTTCGCGGACCTCGCCCGCGTGGTCCGCACCCGCGCCCTGCTGGCCGCCGTACGGGACGCCACCGAGGCGGGTGCGGACGGCGAGGCGGCAGCGGCCCCCTTCGGCTCGGGACCCTGGCTGTTCAGCCACAACGGGGCGGTGCGCGGCTGGCCGGGCACCCTCTCGGCGGCCGCGGCCGGCCTGCCCACCGCCGAGCTCCTCGCCCTGGAGGCGCGCTGCGACTCGGCGCTCGTCTGGGCACTCGTACTGCACCGGCTGCGGGCCGGAGACGAGTGCGGCCAGGCCCTGTCCGAGACCGTGCTGGAGGTGGCTTCGGCGGCGCCCGGGTCCCGGCTGAACCTCCTGCTCACCGACGGCGAGAGCCTCACCGCGACCGCCTGGGGCGACACCCTCTGGTACCTGACCGTGCCGGACCGGGGCATCGTCGTCGCCTCCGAGCCGTACGACGACGACCCGCACTGGGCCGAGGTCCCGGACCGCACCCTGCTCTCCGCCACCCGCACCGATGTCCTGCTGACCCCCTTGAAGGAGCCCACCGCGTGAGCCCGTTCATCGTCACCCGCACCCTGCCCGTGGACGCGACCGGCGCCGATCTGCGCACCGACGTCCTCCAGGGGCTCGGCCGCGATCCCAAGTCGCTGCCGCCCAAGTGGTTCTACGACGCGCGCGGCAGCGAGCTGTTCGAGGAGATCACCCGGCTGCCCGAGTACTACCCGACGCGCGCGGAGCGGGAGATCCTGCTCGCCCGGGCCGGAGAGATCGCGGCCGCCACCGGTGCCCGCACCCTGGTCGAGCTGGGTTCCGGGTCCTCGGAGAAGACCCGGATCCTGCTCGACGCCCTCCCCGGGCTGCACAGCTATCTGCCGGTGGACGTGAGCGAGAGCGCGCTGACCCTCGCCTCCCGGTCGCTGCTCGAGGAGCGTCCGGGGCTCTCGGTGCACGCGCTGATCGCCGACTTCACCCGGGGTCTCACCCTGCCCGGCACCCCGGGGCCCCGGCTGGTGGCGTTCCTGGGCGGAACCCTGGGCAATCTGCTGCCGGACGAGCGTGCGGTGTTCCTGAAGACGGTGCGCGCGCTGCTGCTGCCCGGCGACGCGCTGCTGCTCGGCACGGACCTGGTGAAGGACGAGGACACCCTGGTCGCCGCGTACGACGACTCCGCCGGGGTGACCGCCGCCTTCAACAAGAACGTGCTCGCCGTCCTCAACCGCGAGCTGGGCGCGGAGTTCGATCCGGACGACTTCGCCCATGTGGCCCGCTGGAACCACGAGCACGAATGGATCGAGATGCGCCTGCGGGCACGTTCCGCGCTGGTCGTCAAGGTGCGGGAGCTGAATCTGGAGGTCGCCTTCGAGGAGGGCGAGGAGCTGCGCACCGAGGTGTCCGCGAAGTTCCGCGAGGAGGGCGTACGGGCGGAACTCGCCGGCGCCGCGATGGAGTTGACCCACTGGTGGACGGACGAGGCGGGCCGCTTCGCGCTGTCGCTGTCCACTCCGGCGTAACGGCGGCCCCGGCCGGGCGCCCCCGCTCGGCACCGGCCGCGCAGCCCGGCCCGGCGCCGGGGGCGCGGCCGGACGGGCTCAGTCCCCGCACGCCGCTCCTGCCGCACGGGCGGAAGCGGACGGCGTCCGCGCTCCGGGGCCGGGGGGACGGGCCCGCTACTCCTGCGACGAGCCGACGCGCTGGAGGATGGTGGAGATGGCGGTGGAGGCCCCCTTCGCCGACGCCTCCAGGTCGCCGCCGCTGAGTACCTTCGTCATGTACGGCTTGATGGGATTGACCGCCTCGACGTCGCCCCACTTCGGCGACGGAGGCGTGGCCCGTCCTTCGAGGGTGCCCCTGGCCATGGCGGCCACCCCCTCCTCACCGGCCACCGCGGGGGCGAGGCTGCCCTTGTTGGGCACGTAGTTCATGGTGCGGGCGAGGTCGGTCTGCCACTTCTCGCCGGCCAGGGCTTTCACCACGGCCACCGCCGCCCGCCGCTGGTCGGTGTTCTGCGGGATCACGAGGTCGGAGCCGCCGACGAAGACGGCACCCGGCTTGTCCGTCACCTTGCCGGGCAGCGGGAAGAAACCCAGCTTCCCGCGCAGTGCCGGATTCTTCTCCTCGATGAGCTTGGCGGTTCCGGGGGTCGCGATGATCTGTGCGATGTCACCCTGGGCGAACTGTCCGGCCTGCGGGGGCTTCTCCTCGTCGGCGTTCTTGGGGCCGTCGCCGAGCGCCTGCAGCTTCTTGTAGAACCGCATGCCGTCCAGGGCGGCCGGGGTGTGCAGCTGGCCGTGCCACTTGCCGCCCGTCTCGACGGCGAGCTCGCCGCCCTCGTCCCAGATGAATCCGGCGAGCGTGTACCAGTCCTGCCCGGCCAGGTAGATGCCCTGGTTTCCCCCTGTATTGAGCTTCCTGGTGGCCTTGACCCACTCCGTGCGGTCGCGTGGCAGCTGTTTGATGCCCGCCTTCTCGAAGAGGTCCTTGCGGTAGATGACGACCCGGCTGGCGGCGTACCAGGGGATGCCGAACTGGGCGTTGTCGACGGCCCCCGGGTGGGCGAGGCCGGGCAGCCAGTCCTCGCCCCCGAAGTCGCGGACGGCTTCCAGGGTGAGGTTCTCCAGGCCGCCGCGCTCGGCGTACTGGGCGACATGGGTGTTGCCGACCTCGATGACGTCGGGCGGGTTGCTGCTGTCCAGTGCCTTGTTGACCTTGGGGCCGATGCCGGCCCACGACTGGATCTGGATGTCCAGCCGGGTGTTCGCGTTCTCCCTCTCGAACTCCTCCGTGAACCTCTTGAGGAACTCGCGCGAGGCACTGTCCTTCATCAGCCAGATCGTGACGGTCTTGATCTTCTCCTCGGAGGAGCTGGGGATTAGTCCGCAGCCGGCGAGAAGGGCTCCACAGGCGACAAGGGCGGTGGAAACAGCTATGGAGCGTTTCTGTACGAGGTTCACGGATCAAGAAATTGGCATGAACCATTCGGTGGGTCAAGGGTTGTTCGGAATGTATTGACCGCGAACCGCCGGTAAGGGCGGTGTCAGGTGCGCCCGTCCCGTTCCTGGGCGTCTGCCAGCGCCTGCGAGGCGGCGGCCCAGCGGGCCCGTACGACGGTGAAACCGGCACGCTCGGCGGCCTCGCACACCTGGGCGTCGTCGTCGACCAGAACGTGTACCTCGCGGTCGCGGGCCAGCTGCCGCAGGATTTCCAGCTTGGTCAGCCTGGCCGGCCGCCGGTCGTTGTCGCCACGCATCCAGAGCCGTCCCTCGGGCAGTGACTGCCGGGCGAGCCAGTCCACGGTGTCCCGGCGGCACCTTTCCGGCCGGCCGGTGAGGTAGACGACCTCGCACTCCTCGGCGCTGCTCAAGGCCAGGGCCACCCCTTCGGCGAGCGGCGGGTCCTGGGGGGCCGCGGCGAAGAAGGCGTTCCAGTCGCGGGGCCTGCGCTCCAGGAAGCGCTGCCGGTGGGAGCTGTCGGCGAGGGTGCCGTCGAGGTCGAAGACGGCCAGAGGTCTGAGCGGGTCCGCGCCGCGGTGGTCGGTCATGGACACCAGCGTAGGCAGCGGGCCGGGAATCCTGCCGCCGGGTAAACGTTGCACCCTGTGTGAGCACATTGATCGAACGCACCCGGTTCTCGGTACTCGACCGCTCCCGCACCCGTGAGGGGCAGGACGGCCCTCAGGCGCTGCGCGACTCGGTGGACCTGGCCCGCCGCCTAGAAGCGCTGGGCTACTTCCGTTTCTGGGTCTCCGAGCACCACAGCGTGCCGGGGGTGGCCGGGTCCGCGCCGACGGTACTGGCGGCGGCGGTCGCCGCAGCGACGTCGGCCATCCGGGTGGGTACGGGCGGGGTGATGCTGCCCAACCACCAGCCCCTGGTGGTGGCCGAACAGTTCGGGGTGCTGGAGTCCCTGTTCCCGGGCCGGATCGAGATGGGGCTCGGCCGGTCGGTGGGGTTCACGGGCGGGGTGCGCAAGGCCCTGGGGCGGGACAAGGACGACGCGGACCGGTTCGCCGAGCAGCTCGACGAGCTGCTCGGCTGGTTCACCGGCGGCGGGCCCGTGCACGCGTACCCGGCGGAGGGTCTGCGTGTGCCGCCGTTCGTGCTGGCCACCGGGGAGGGTGCCACGATCGCCGCCGAGGCGGGGCTGCCGGTGGTGGTCGGGGACCTGCGGGGCCGGGAGAAGCTGCTGGCGGCCGTGGACCGCTACCGGGCGGCGTTCCGTCCGTCCGCGTGGGCCGCCGAGCCGTACGTGGTGATCGCCGGGACGGTGGCCGTCGCGGACACCGAGGAGCAGGCCCGCCGCCTGCTGGTCCCCGAGGCCTGGTCACTGGCGTACTCGCGCACGCACGGCACGTTCCCGCCGCTGCTGCCCGCCGACCACGTGGAACGCCTGGCGGCGGCGGACAGCGCCTCGGGCGGCATGACGGACAGGGAACGGGGCTTCTACGAGAGCGGGCTCCAGGGGCACCTCCACGGGACGCCGGAGCAGGTCCGGGCGGCTCTGGAGTCGGTGATCGCGGCGAGTGGCGCCGACGAGGTGCTTCTCACCACCAGTTCCCACGACCGGGAGGGCCTGCTCGACTCGTACCGGCAGCTGGCGTCCCTGGTGGGGCAGCGGGGGGCCGGGGACCGCGTGGAGCCCCGGCAGCGCAAGGAGGACAGGGGACAGGAAGGGACCAGCGCCTAGTATCGAACTGTTTGTCCCTTCGCCCGCCCTGCTGCGGCCCTCGCTGCTGTTCTTGTGTCCGCCCCTGCTTCCGCGCCGTACGGAGTTCCCATGCACAGCCCCCACGACCCGTACGTCCGCGTCCGTGGTGCCCGCGAGCACAATCTCCGTGACGTCGACGTGGACATCCCCCGCGACGCCCTCGTGGTGTTCACGGGTGTCTCCGGCTCCGGCAAGTCCTCGCTCGCCTTCGGCACCCTCTACGCCGAGGCGCAGCGCCGCTACTTCGAGTCGGTGGCCCCCTACGCCCGCAGACTGATCCACCAGGCCGGCGCCCCGCGCGTCGGTGAGATCACCGGCCTGCCGCCCGCGGTCTCCCTCGAACAGCGCAGGTCGGCGCCGTCCTCCCGGTCCTCCGTCGGTACGGTCACCACGCTGTCGAACTCGCTGCGGATGCTCTTCGCGCGCGCGGGCACCTATCCGGCGGGCGCCGGGCGCCTCGACTCGGACGCCTTCTCCTCCAACACCGCGGCCGGGGCCTGCCCCGAGTGCCACGGTCTCGGCCACGTCCACGGCACCAGCGAGGAGCTGCTGGTGCCCGACCCTTCGCTGTCGATCAGGGACGGTGCCATCGCCGCGTGGCCGGGCGCCTGGCAGGGGAAGAACCTGCGCGACGTGCTGGACGCCCTCGGGTACGACGTGGACCGGCCGTGGCGCGAGCTGCCGCGGCGGGACCGGGACTGGATCCTGTTCACGGACGAACAGCCGGTGGTCACCGTGCACCCCGTGCGCGACGCCGGCCGCATCCAACGCCCCTACCAGGGCACGTACATGAGCGCCCGACGCTACGTTCTGCACACCTTCGCCGATACCAGGAGCCAGTCGCTTCGCACGAAGGCCGAACGGTTCCTGAGCAGTTCGCCGTGTCCCGCGTGCGGGGGCAGCAGGCTGCGCCCGGAAGCCCTGGCGGTCACCTTCGCGGGCCGTACGATCGCGGAGCTGGCGGCTCTCCCCCTGACGGAGCTGGCCCAGGTCCTGGCGGACGGCACGGGGCAGAACGGGACCGCCCGTGTGCTCACCGACGACCTGCGCGCCCGCATCGCCGTCGTCACCGAGCTCGGTCTCGGCTACCTCGGCCTGGACCGCACCACCCCGACCCTCTCCAACGGAGAGCTCCAACGCCTGCGCCTTGCGACCCAGCTGCGGTCGGGGCTCTTCGGCGTGGTGTACGTCCTGGACGAGCCGTCAGCCGGACTGCACCCGGCGGACGCGGAGGCCCTCCTCGTCGTACTCGACCGGCTGAAGGCGGCGGGCAACTCCGTCTTCGTCGTGGAGCACCACCTCGATGTCGTGCGCCGCGCCGACTGGCTCGTGGACGTCGGCCCCGCGGCCGGCGAGCACGGCGGCCTGGTACTGCACAGCGGGCCGCCCGCCGCTCTCGCCGAGGTGGCCGGCTCGGCGACGCGCCGCTTCCTCTTCGACCGGCAGCCGCCGCCGGTACGGGACGTCCGCGCGCCGTCCGGGTGGCTGAAGCTGGGCCCGGTGACCCGGCACAACCTCCGCGGCCTCCAGGCGGAGTTCCCGCTGGGCGTCCTCACGGCCGTGACCGGTGTCTCCGGATCCGGCAAGTCCACCCTTGCGGGCGAACTGACCGACGAACTCCCGGGCGTAAAGCGCATGGTGACGGTTGATCAGAAACCGATCGGCCGTACGCCGCGCTCCAACCTGGCGACGTACACCGGCCTCTTCGACGTCGTCCGGAAGCTGTTCACGGAGGAGGACGAGGCCAAGGCACGCGGGTACAGGGCCGGCCGGTTCTCCTTCAACGTGAAGGGCGGACGTTGCGAGACCTGCCAGGGCGAGGGATTCGTCTCGGTGGAGCTGCTCTTCCTGCCCAGCACGTACACGCCCTGCCCGGACTGCCACGGTGCCCGCTACCACCCCGAGACCCTCCAGGTCACACACCGGGGCCTGAACATCGCCGAGGTGCTGGACCTGACGGTGGAGGCGGCGGCGGACTTCTTCGCCGGCTCCCCCGCCGCGGCCCGCAGCCTGCGTGCCCTGCTCGACGTGGGCCTGGGCTATCTGCGGCTCGGCCAGCCGGCCACCGAACTGTCCGGCGGCGAGGCCCAGCGCATCAAGCTGGCCTCCGAGCTGCAACGTGCGACAACCCGGCGCGGGCACACCCTGTACGTCCTGGACGAGCCGACGACCGGGCTGCACCCGGCCGATGTCGAGGTACTGATGCGGCAGCTGCACGGTCTCGTCGACGCCGGGAACTCGGTGGTCGTCGTGGAGCACGACATGGCCGTGGTGGCCGGTGCCGACTGGGTGGTGGACCTCGGTCCCGGCGGCGGCGCGGCGGGCGGCCGGATCGTGGCGGCCGGGCCGCCGCGCGAGGTGGCGCTCTCCACGGACAGCCGCACCGCCCCCTATCTTGCCCGGGAGTTCGCGGGGGCGGGCGAGGAAGCGGGGACGGGAGAGGCAGCGGGAACGGAAGGGCGGGCGGACTCCGCGGCCGGTCTGCGGGAAGGCTGACCGCGGCCCCGCCCCGGTCAGCCGCGCGTCTTGCGCTGGGCCCGCAGCCACTCCTTGTTCATCGCCGCGATGGACGGCAGCGGAATCCCCTTCGGGCAGGCGGTGGCACACTCGCCGGTGAGCGTGCAGCCGCCGAAACCCTCGTCGTCCATCTGCGCGACCATGTCCAGGACCCGGCTCTCGCGTTCGGGGGCGCCCTGCGGCAGGACGTTGAGGTGGTTGACCTTCGCCGAGGTGAAGAGCATCGCCGAGCCGTTGGGGCAGGCGGCGACGCAGGCTCCGCAGCCGATGCACTCGGCGTGCTCGAAGGCGAAGTCGGCGTCGGCCTTGGGCACCGGGGTGGCGTGCGCCTCGGGGGCGGCGCCGGTCGGCACGCTGACGTAGCCGCCGGCCTGGATGATCCGGTCGAAGGCCGACCGGTCCACGACGAGGTCCTTGACGACGGGGAAGGCGGAGGCCCGCCACGGTTCGACGTCGATGGTGTCGCCGTCGGCGAAGGACCGCATGTGGAGCTGACAGGTGGTGGTTCGCTCGGGCCCGTGCGCATCGCCGTTGATGACGAGCGAGCAGGCTCCGCAGATGCCCTCGCGGCAGTCGTGGTCGAAGGCGACGGGGTCCTCACCGCGCAGGATCAGTTCTTCGTTGAGGGTGTCGAGCATCTCCAGGAAGGACATGTCGGCGGAGATGTCGTCGACGTCGTAACTGGTCATCTCACCCGGGGTGTTCGGGTTCTTCTGGCGCCAGACGCGCAGGGTGAGCCTCATGCGTAGCTCCGCTGGGTGGGGTGGACGTACTCGAAGAGGAGGTCTTCCTTGTGCAGGACGGGAGCAGCGCCTTCCGGCACGAACTCCCAGGCGGCGGCGTACGAGAAGCGTTCGTCGTCGCGAGCGGCCTCGCCGTCCGGGGTCTGGGACTCCTCGCGGAAGTGGCCGCCGCAGGATTCCTCGCGGTGCAGGGCGTCGAGGCACATCAGCTCGGCGAGCTCCAGGTAGTCGACGATGCGGTTGGCCTTCTCCAGCGACTGGTTGAACTCCTCACCGGTGCCCGGGACCTTGATCCGCCGCCAGAACTCATCGCGGATCTCCGGGATCCGGTCGAGTGCCTTGCGCAGCCCCTCCGCCGTGCGTGCCATGCCGCAGAACTCCCACATCAGTTCGCCCAGTTCGCGGTGGAAGGAGTCGGGCGTGCGGTCGCCGTCGACGGCCAGCAGCCGCTCGATGCGCTGCTGCGTCTCCCGTACGGCCTCGGCAGCCGCCGGGTGGGAGTCGTCGACCGGGTCCTGGCGGGCGTGCCGGGCGAGGTAGTCGTTGATGGTGGCGGGGAGGACGAAGTACCCGTCGGCCAGGCCCTGCATGAGCGCGGAGGCACCGAGCCGGTTCGCCCCGTGGTCGGAGAAGTTGGCCTCGCCGATGGCGAAGAGGCCGGGGACGGTGGTCTGGAGGTCGTAGTCGACCCACAGTCCGCCCATCGTGTAGTGCACGGCCGGATAGATCCGCATGGGTGTCTCGTACGGGTCCTCGGCGGTGATCCGCGCGTACATGTCGAAGAGGTTGCCGTACTTCTGCTCGACGGCGGCCCGGCCCATCCGGGCGATGGCGTCGGCGAAGTCGAGGTAGACCCCCTGCCCGCCGGGCCCGACCCCCCGGCCCTCGTCGCAGACGTTCTTGGCGGCGCGGGAGGCGATGTCGCGGGGGACGAGGTTGCCGAAGGAGGGGTAGATCCGCTCCAGGTAGTAGTCGCGCTCGGCCTCGGGGATCTCGCGGGCGGGCCGGGTGTCGCCCTTCGCCTTCGGTACCCAGATGCGGCCGTCGTTGCGCAGCGACTCGCTCATCAGGGTCAGCTTGGACTGGTGGTCGCCGGTGCGCGGGATGCAGGTGGGGTGGATCTGGGTGAAGCAGGGGTTGGCGAAGTAGGCGCCGCGCCGGTGCGCCCGCCAGATGGCGGTGGCGTTGGAGTTCATGGCGTTCGTCGAGAGGTAGAAGACGTTGCCGTAGCCGCCCGTGGCCAGGACGACGGCGTCCGCGAAGTGGCTGGATATCTCACCCGTGATCAGGTCGCGGGCCACGATGCCGCGCGCCTTTCCGTCCACCACGATCAGGTCGAGCATCTCCGTGCGCGGGTGCATCTCGACGTTCCCCGCGGCGATCTGCCGGGACAACGCCTGGTAGGCGCCCAGGAGCAGCTGCTGGCCCGTCTGGCCGCGGGCGTAGAACGTCCGCGACACCTGGACACCCCCGAAGGAGCGCGTGTCGAGCAGGCCGCCGTACTCGCGGGCGAAGGGGACGCCCTGTGCCACGCACTGGTCGATGATCTCCACCGAGATCTGCGCGAGCCGGTGCACATTGGACTCGCGGGCCCGGAAGTCGCCGCCCTTGACCGTGTCGTAGAAGAGGCGGTGGACGGAGTCGCCGTCGTTGCGGTAGTTCTTCGCGGCGTTGATGCCGCCCTGGGCGGCGATGGAGTGGGCGCGGCGCGGGGAGTCCTGGAAGCAGAACTGGACGACGTGGTAACCCTGTTCGGCGAGCGTCGCGCCGGCCGCGCCGCCCGCGAGGCCCGTCCCGACGACGATGACGGTGTGCTTGCGGCGGTTTGCCGGGTTGACGAGTTTCGCCTGGAAGCGCCGGGTGTCCCAGCGTGCGGCCACGGGCCCGGCGGGAGCCTTGGTGTCGGCGATCGGTGCGCCCGTGCGGTATACGGCGTACGAGGAGTTCATGTGTCAGCCCACCCAGCCGGTCATGACCGCGACCGGTACGGAGACGAAGCCCACGGTCAGCACCAGGGCGAGGAGGTTGGCCAGCGCCTTCAGGAAGCGCTCGCGGGTTGCACTGCCCACGCCGAGCGTCTGGGCGGCGCCCCAGAAGCCGTGCCTGACGTGCAGGCCGACGGCGAGCATGGCGATGAGGTAGATCGTGTTGCCGTACCAGGTGGAGAAGGTCGCGACGACGTTCTCGTACGGCTTTCCGGCCTGCGCGTTCTCGTTGACCGTGAGGGTGGTCAGATCGAGCAGGTGCCACACGATGAAGAGCAGCAGGATGATGCCGCCCCAGCGCATGGTGCGGGTCGCGTAGCTCGCCCGCTTGCGCCGGTGGACGTACTTCACGGGCCTGGCCCTGATGTCGCGGCGGCTCAGCTGGTACGCGGACACGCCGTGCCCGACCACGGCGGCGAGCAGAGCGACGCGGACCAGCCACAGCGCCCACTCGTAGTGCAGGACGGGGTCGCCCATGGTGCGCAGCCAGTGCGCGTAACCGTTGAACTCGTCCGTGCCGAAGAAGATTTTCAGGTTGCCGATCATGTGGGCGACGAGATAGCCCAGCATGACCAGCCCGCTGACGGCCATGACCGTCTTCTTGCCGACGGTCGAGCCCCAGAAGGCGTGCCGGGGCCGCCGGGTGCGTCCTGCGCGCGGTTTTCGGGAGGTGTCCTGCCGTGTTGCCAGAGCCATGGGTCAAGACGCTAGGGCCGAAGGGCCCCAGAGGTCCAAGACATGGTGCGGCTCACGTCCATAGGGTGCGCCTATCGCATCTGCGTATGCTGGGATCATGCAGTTCCAGCAGCTCCGCTATTTCGTGGCCGTCGCCGAGTCACGGCACTTCACCCGCGCCGCCGAGCAGCTGCACGTGGCCCAGCCTTCGCTCTCCCAGCAGATCCGCTCGCTGGAGCGGGAGCTGGGCGCCGATCTCTTCACCAGGGCGCGGAGCAACATCGCCCTCACCGACGCCGGCGAGGCCCTGCTGCCGCTCGCCCGCCGCATCCTCGCCGATACCGACACCGCCCGACGCGAGGTGCAGGAGCTGGCCCAGCTGCGCCGGGGCCGCGTCCGGCTCGGTGCGACGCCGAGCCTGTGCACGGGACTGCTCCCGGACGTCCTGCGCGCCTTCCACGACGCGCACCCCGGCATCCAGCTGCTCATCGAGGAGGGCGGCTCGCACGATCTCGTACGGCTGCTGGCGCGCGGCGCCCTGGACCTGGCCCTGGTGGTCCTGCCACTGCCCACCCCCTCGCCCGCTCTCACCACGGTCGAGCTGCTGCACGAGGACCTGGTGGTGGTTTCCTCGCCCGACGCCCGCGCACCCCGCAGCCCGGCCCGTATCGCCGGCCTCCGCGACACCCCGATGGTGATGTTCCGGCACGGCTACGACCTGCGCGAACTGACCGTGGCCGCCTGCCGCGCCGAGGGCTTCGAGCCGGTGTTCACGGTGGAGGGCGGCGAGATGGACGCCGTGCTGGGTTTCGTACGGGTGGGGCTGGGGGTGGCGGTGGTGCCGCGCATGGTGGCGGAACGCACGGGGACCGGCCTGCGGGTCTCCCCGCTGGCCGGTCCCGGCCTGCGCCGCACGATCGCGCTGGCGCACCGGAGCGACGTGGCGCCGCCGAGGGCCGCCCGGGAGCTGCAACGGGTACTGCTGGAGGCACGCGCCCGGCCGCCGGGGTGAACTCCGCTCCCCCTGAAGCCCGTTGACGCGTCCCCTTCTCCTGCGCCCGTCCCCTCCTCCTGCACCCTCTCCTCGCCGGCCACCGCTCCCGTACGCCGGACCTCGGTGCCGTGTGGCGGGCCTCGGTGACGTGTGGCGGACCTCGGTGCCGTGTGGCGGGGGCTCAGACCGCGTCGGTCAGGGCCAGGGCGTGGATGCGGTCCGGTGCGCCGGGCCTGGCGTAGTACCAGCCCTGGGCGGTGTCGCAGCCCAGTTCCCGCAACTGGTCGGCCTGCGCGCCCGTTTCGACGCCCTCGACCGTCACCGCGAGTTCCAGACTGTGCGCGAGCGAGACGATTCCCTCGACGATCTTCACGTCGACGGGGTCGGCGGGCAGCCGCTGCATGCTCTGGGTGAACGAACGGTCCAGCTTCAGGACGCTCACCGGCAGGCGGCGCAGATTGGCCAGGTTGGAATAGCCTGTGCCGAAGTCGTCGAGGGCGATGTCGATGCCCATCTCGGCGAGCTGGCGCAGCGGTTTGAGGAGGTCCTCGTCCGCACCTATCAGGGCGGACTCGGTGACTTCCAGGCACAGTGCGCCCGGTGACAGGCCGGCCCGCTCCAGCACCTCGACCGTGTCGGCGACCAGGCCGGGGTGGTGGAGCTGGGTGGGCGAGAGGTTGACGTTGATGCGCAGCGGGCCGCCGTCGGCGTGCTTCTGCTGCCAGAACCTGGCCTGGGTGACGGACTCCTGGAGCACCCAGCGGCCGAGCGGCACGATCAGCCCGGTGTGCTCGGCGAGCGGAATGAACCGGTCTGGCCCGAGGACGCCGTGCTGGGGGTGGCTCCAGCGCACCAGCGCCTCGGCCCCGTGCACACTGCCGTCGCCGAGGTGGACCAGCGGCTGGTACTCGATGAAGAACTCGCCGCGCTCCAGGGCGGCCGGCAGCGCGTGGGTGAGTCCGTGCCGGGTGATGGCCCGCTCGTCGGCCTCCGCGTCGGCGAACTCGAAGCGGTTGCCGCCCGCCGACTTGGCCCGGTACATGGTGATGTCGGCGCTGCGCAGCACGTCGGCGGGGCCGCGCTCGGCGGCCGGGCCCTCGACGATGCCGATGGAGCCGCGCACGGTGATCTCGCGGCCCTCCAGGTGTATCGGAGTGGCCAGCGCGTTCAGTATCCGGGCGGCCAGGTCGTCGACCTCGCGGCGGGTGTCGGGTCCGGTGGTCAGGGCCACGAACTCGTCGCCGCCGAGCCGGGCGACCATCTCGCCGGGTGCGGTGGCACAGGACTGGAGCCGGTCGGCGACCTCCACCAGGAGGCGGTCGCCGGCGGAGTGGCCCAGGCTGTCGTTGACCGCCTTGAAGCCGTCGAGGTCGAGGTAGCAGAGGCCGAAGCGGGAGTCGCCACCCACGGACAGCGCCTTCTCCAGCCGTTCGAAGAAGAGCGTCCGGTTGGGCAGCCCGGTGAGCGCGTCGTGGGTGGCCTCGTACCGCAGGCGCAGGTTGAGCAGGCGGCGCTCGGTGGTGTCCTCCATGAGGGCCAGCTGGTACTGCGGCCGGCCCTCGGCGTCGCGCAGCAGCGACACCGTCAGGTTGGTCCACAGGACGGTGCCGTCGCCGCGGTAGAAGGCCTTCTCGCAGCGGTAGTGGTCGCGCTCGCCGCGCACCAGTTCCTCGTACATCCGCCAGACGTGTGCGGTGTCCTCGGGGTGCCCCCAGTCGCTGACCTTGCGGCCGCGCAGCGAGTCGTCCATGCCGCCGAACATCCGGGTCAGCGTCTCGTTGACCTCCAGGATGGTGCCGTCGAGTGCGGCGATGCCGATGCCGACGGCCGCCCCTTCGAAGACCGCGCGGAAGCGTTCCTCGGTGGCGTGCAGGGCCTGCTGGGCCTCGCTGCGGGCGCTGAGGGCGGAGCGGGCGATGGCCTCCTGCTCGCGCAGGGTGCGCTCGCGCAGCTGCCGGGCGAAACCGGCGGCGATGCCGTGCTGGAGTCGGGCCGAGCGGGCCCGGAACTCCTCGGCGGCGGCCTGGGGCCCGTCGCCGTCCGTGCAGTACAGCACCAGGTACGACTCGACGACGCCGAGCGTGCGGACGAGGGCGTCCGGGTCGGTGCAGTGCGCGTCGATCAGTGCGGAGCCCACTTCGTGCGCGGCCGCCGCGTCGAAGGGCCGTTCGTGCAGGGCCCGGCTCAGCCGCCTGGCCAGCGGGAGCAGCAGCTGCTCGAACTCGGGGCGGGTGAGGGAGGTGGCGGTGGCCGGGAAGATCGCCCGGCTCCAGATCGTGGCGAACCGCCGGGTTCTGTCCTCGGGGCCGTCCGGGGCGTCGGGAGGATCTGCGGCCTCGCGCGAGGGGCCGGCGCCCTGCCGGGGCACGCCACCCAGGTCCGCGTTTTCCGGCTCCCGGGCCGGGTCGGCGGCGGGGGCGGGCGTGCCGGGCCCGGGGTCGCCGACGGCACCCGCGGTGCGGCTGCTGCCTGTCTTGGGGGGCTTGGCCCGCCCTGTGCTCTGGAGGGGGAGGGTGCCGGAACCTCCGGCTGCGGCCCCGTCGCGGCGGCCGCTCCGGCCGCCGTCCCGCTCCCCGTCCGGTGCCTGCGCCTGCGCGCTCACGCCTTGCGCCCCACCCCTGCGAAGCCCGAGAAGGCATACGGGTCCTCCTGGGCGAGCGGATTCTCCGGCCGCCATTCGGCCATCGGCACCAGACCCGGTGCGACCATCTCGAACCCTTCGAAGAACCGGGCGACCTCGGCGCGCGAACGCATGATCAGCGGGTTCTTGATCTGCTCGTAGACGTCGACGACGCCACCGGTGAGCTCGGCGGTGACCGGCACCCCCTCGTAGGAGGCGTGGGTGACGATCAGCATGCTGCCCGGCGCCAGGCGGTCGCGTAGTGCGGCCACGGCGGCGTACGGGTCGTCGGCGTCCTCGATGAAGTGCAGCACGGCGACCAGCAGCAGTGCCACCGGCCTTTGCAGGTCGAGGAGTTGGCCGACCTCGGGGCTGTCGACGATGTCCTGCGGCTTGCGCAGGTCGGCGGCGACGACGGCGGTGAGGTCGTTGCCCTCCAGCACGGCCCTGCTGTGGGCGACGGCCACCGGGTCGTGGTCCACGTACACCACCCGCGCCCCGGGGTCGGCGGCCTGCGCGACCTCGTGGACGTTGCCGAAGGTGGGGATGCCCGAGCCGATGTCGAGGAACTGGGTGACGCCCTCGCAGAGCGCGTGGCGCACCGCGCGGCGCATCACCGCCCGGTTCGCCTGCATGATCTTGGGGAGCCCCGGCATGAACTCCATGGCCTTGCGCGCCGCGTCCCGGTCCACTTCGAAGTTGTGCGAACCGCCCAGGTAATAGTCGTAGATGCGGGAAACGCTGGGCATCGAGATGTCGATGCCCAGTGGTGCCCAGGCGGGACGCTCCATCAATGTCTCCCACAACTCGCCGCGACGACTGCGGGCACGGCTCATGACCATGCCCGGTGTTCGAGCCGAGGCTACTGATCCGCCGCCAGTGGGGCGAGGGAAAACGGAAATTGCCCGTCCGTTCTCCGTCACACCCCGGTGGCAAGTGCACCCGCATGCCTCCGGCCCGCCATTCCCGCGGGGGCGGGGACGACGGGCCGAACTTTATGAGCAAGTGCCCCCGGGTTCCTACTCGGGGTGGCCGAGAGCCGCCGGTGCCGACGGGCCCGGAGCCGGGCTGCGGGGACACCGGCCGGGACTCGCGGGCGGGGGTCGGGGTACGGCGGCCGTGCGGGAGCGGCTCCGGGCTACTTGGGTGCGCCCACCAGCTTCCCCTGCGGGGAGACGGCGTACCAAGTACCGCCCACGCCCTGCCCGTTGGTGTCACCTGCCTTTTCGTCCCCCGCGAAGGTGTAGAGCGGCCAGCAGTCGATCGTCTGCTGCGCGACCCCGTCGGGCCGGTCGAAGACGACGAACCCCTTCTTGAGGATGCCTTCGGCGTCGTTCGCGGGTACGGGGGCGACGACCGGCCACTTCTTCAGGCACTCCCCGGTGCAGGCGGACTTCATGGGCCAGGCGGAGTCCTTCCTGAAGCGGTAGACGGTACGTCCCCGGGCGTCGACGACGATCTCGCCGAGTTCGGAGTCCTTGCGCACGGACATGCCGGGCAGGTCGGCCGGTGCGTCCGGCGCGCCCGCTCCGGGGGAGCCGGGGGGTACGTCCGCCGCGCCCGCTCCGGGGCTGTCTGGCGGTGCGGCGCCGGGGGCGGCCTTCTTCCCGTCCGGGGCGGCGGCGTACCAAGTACCGCCCACGCCCTGCCCGTTGAGGTCACCCGCCTTGGCGTCCCCTGCGAACCGGTACATCGGCCAGCCGCCGAGGGTGAGCTGCTTGCTGCCGTCGCCGCGGGTGACCGATCCGACGGCGGACGGCTCCATGCCGGGTGCGGCGGTGAAACCGTCGGCAGGCACCACCGGCCACGTCTTCGCGCAGTCGCCCTCGCAATTCGCCCGGGGCGGCTTCGCGGTGTCCTTGTCGAACCGGTAGAGGGTCCTGCCCGCGCTGTCGGTGACGACCTTGCCCAGCTTCGCGGTGTCCCGTACGGCGAGCCGGCCCGCCTGCTGGGGCGCGGACGCGGCACCGTCCCCGTACCCTTCGCCGCTGCCGTACCCGCCGTCCGCCGGCTGCTGGGCGGGCGCGGCGTTGCCGACGGACCGGGAGCCGGAACCGCCGTCCTGCCCGCACGCCGTCGTCAGGGCGAGCACTGCCGCCGCCGTCACCGCGAGCGAGGCGTTCCGCCAGCTGTTCATGTCCACTCCCGTGTCGCGAAGGTGCCCGAAGGGCTGTGCGCGGCGCGGGAATGCGTCGTGCACGGCCTTAGGTACGGGCGGAAGGCGCCGCCGCGTTCAACGCCTCCCGGAAAAGATTCCCCGGGCCCGCACTCCACCGGTCCTGCACATCAGTTCCCATCCCGAACGCAAATCCAAAGAGTTCACACTCGCGGATGAACCCCATACTTCTGCGGCGTGCCGCTCGTTGATCAGACTCATGAAGCCCCTCGTGCACGGATCTCGCCGGACCACCGGTCCGCTCCTCGTACGGCTGCTGTCCTCCGCCGCCCTGTGCTGGCTGCTGGCCGGGTCGGTGCCCGCCTCGGCCGACAGCTGCGCGTACGCCTCCCCCGGTCAGGGGGGAGGAACGGTGGCGATCGCAGTCGCGGGGGACGACGGCCCCTGCCGGCCGACCCCCGCCCCGCCGCCACCGCCTCCACCCGCACCTCCTCCGCCACCGGCTCCCGGTCCGCCTCCGGACCCGAAGCCCCCGGAACCGGGCCCCCGGCCGGAGCCGCCACCCCCCAAACCGGCACCACCGGCACCACCGGCCCCGCCCGGCCCGCCGGCGGAGCCGGTCCCGCCCGCCCCCGCTCCCGTACCGGCCCCACCGGCCCCCCAAGTGCCACCCGCCCCACCAGCCCCGGCATCCGCACCCCCCGCGGCGCCTCTGCCCGCACGCCCTTCGTCTCCGGGGCCCGCTCCGAGCGCGCACCCCGGCCCTCCTCCCCCCAAGGCGATCGCTCTGCCCAGCTACCGCAAGCCGGCCCGTAAGCCCCCCAAGGGCCGCACCTCGATGCTCACCCTCACTCTCCTGATCACAGCGCCCGCGGTCTTCGCCGTCGCGGTACTGCGTCCCCGTTCCTCCCGCTGATGCGGTTCCCCCGACGGAGGTTCCCTTGTCGGAATGGCTTGTTCTGACCATCGCGATGGCCGCTGCCTGCGCGATCGTCCTCACCATCGTGGTCATCAACCACCGGCGGCTCGCCGAGGACGACGACCCGAACGAAACCCCTGACGTCCTCGAATACATGACGATGATGATTGGCGTGATCTACGCCATCGTCCTCGGTCTCGCCATCGCCGGAGTCTGGGAGGGCCGGGGTGCCGCCCAGGAGTCCGTACGCCAGGAGGCCCAGGCCCTGCACGAGGTCAGCGCCCGCGCGGAGGTCTACCCCGCCGAGGTGCGCGCCCGTATCCGCTCCGACATCGAGGCCTACGCCCGCTTCGTGGTCGACACCGAGTGGCAGTACATGGCCGACCACGGCTCGGTCTCCGACCGCGGCACCGAGCTCCTGGACCGCGTGCGCCACGACGTCACGCTCTACGCGCCGAAGACCGATTTGGAGGGCCAGGCCTATCAGCCACTGGTCGACCAGGTCGCCGCTGCCGACGACGCGCGCAGCACCCGGGCGGAGAACACCGAGGCCACGATGCCGACCATCGTCTGGTTCGGCCTCATCACCGGTGGCCTCATCACCATCGGCCTGATCTTCATCCTGCAGATCCGCCGTACCCCGCGCGAGCTGCTGCTGGCCGGACTGTTCAGCGTGATGATCGCCTTCCTGCTCTTCCTCATCTGGGACCTGGACGCCCCCTTCGGCCACGGCATCTCGGCCACTCCGGACCCGTTCAGCAATCTGCTCCCGAACGCCGACTGACCTCCCTTTCCCGCCAGTCGCCACGCTGCCCGCTCCCCGGGGCCCCGGGGGACGGGCAGCGTCGTTCCACCCCGCGCCTCAACGCCCCAGTCCACCCAGGTAGTCGAGCACCCCCGCACTGTCCCCGGCGTCCGTGATCAGAGCCACGTGGTTGTCGGGGCGGACCAGGACCAGGGCGTCGCCCTTGATGCCGTACGCGGTTCTGGCGTGGCCCTCGGTGTCGGTGAGGTCGCCGCCGGGGCCCGCGTCCAGGGCGCGGGTGCGTACGGCGGTGCCGGCTTCGGCGGCGACGGCCGCGAGGGCGGGGGCGGTCGTCGCGCCGAAGCCCAGGAGGGTGAAGTGCGGGCCCGCGTAGGCGTCGAAGAGGCGGACGCGCGCACCGGTCCTGGGGTGGTGGCACGGAGCGTCCGGGGCCCGGTCGCCTGCTTCGAGCAGGGCGTCGTCCCGCCCGGTCCGCCGGGAGAGCGAGCTCCAGCGGTATCCGACGCCCAGGCCCGTGGTCTCGTCGGTGAGGCCGGCGTCGAGGCCGCCGCCGGGTTCGCGGATCGCCTCCAGGACGGCATCGAGCCGCTCGGAGGAGGTTTTCAGGGTCCAGGCGGCGACCGGCAACCGCTCCTCCTCGTACGTGTCGAGGAGGGCGGCGCCCGCTTGTCCGCTGAGGACGGCGGCCAGCTTCCAGCCCAGGTTGTAGGCGTCCTGGATGCCGGTGTTCATACCGAGGCCGCCCGCGATCGGGTGCACGTGCGCGGCGTCGCCCGCCAGCAGGACCCGGCCCTTGCGGTAGCGGTCCGCCATGCGCACGCTGACCCGGTACGTGGACAGGAGGGCGGCGTCCTTCAGACGGGCACCGGGCAGCCGGGCGTGGCGGTCGAGGAGGCGCTGGAAATGCGCGCGGGACGGCGGCACGGGCGTGCCGTCGCTCGCGCGTTCCGGTCCGGCCTGGAACCACCATCCCCGCTCCGTTCCCGGGATCGGGCAGAGCATCACGGCCCCGTCCCCGTCGAACCACTGGTGCCAGCGGTCCCTGGGCAGGGCGTCCGCGCCCGTCAGCTCGACGTCGCCGTTGACCATGACCTGCTCGGCGTGGGTGGTGCCCTCGAAGGTGGCTCCCATGAGCCCCCGGATCGTGCTGCGGCCGCCGTCGCAGCCCACCAGGTAGTCGGCGTGCAGGGTGTCGCCGTGCGCGGTGTGCGCGGTGATCCGGGCGTCGTTCCGCGCGGGGTCGCCGGAGCCGGGCCCGCAGGAGGTGATCTCGGTGCCCAGCTCGACCTGGACCCCGTACCCTGCCAGCCGTTCCCGCAGTATCTCCTCCAGCTTCCACTGCGCGATCAGCCAGCCCCGGTCGTAGGGGGCGGCGGGGGTCGGCCGCTGCCCCGCATGGGGGTCGGTGTCGGCGAGGGCCACCCCGTCCCGGTACTTGCGCATGACGAGCGGCGCACTGCCCGCGGCGAGGACCTCGGCCAGCACTCCCAGGTCCTCCAGCACCTCCAGGCTGCGCGGATTGGGACCCTTGGCCCGGGAACTGCGGGGAAATCGCGGGGACCTGTCGACGATCCGCACCGCCACACCCCGCCTGGCCAGGTCGCACGCCAGGGTCAGGCCGGTCGGACCCGACCCCACGACGAGCACACTGCTCGCGCCTGCTGCTTCGGGCTCACCCATCACGTTCACTCCTCGGTCCCGCGCCTGGTCCGCCTCCGATGCGGCAGGCAATGACCGAAGGAAATCAAAACCAAGGCAGATATACAACCCAGTAACGTTTTCTTGGCATGGCCGTTCGCCGGGGGTGGCCGGGACCAACCGGGGGACATCGGTCCCCCATTCGCGCGACTGTGATCGCGGGGCTCACCGGCGGCTCCTAGCGTCTCGGTTATCGAGGCGCATTTCCTGACATGTGCGGAAACCGGTTCCGCAGCTGTGCTCCTCGGGGAACCCAAGGAGCATCATGCGTGCGATACGGCTCGTGCCCACCGCTGCGGCGGCAGCATTCGGCGTCGTCACCCTCGGCGCTCTCGGTGCGTCGGCCCCCGCGGCGGCCGACGACGGCGGCGCCGACCGGGCGGGCCCGGTGGGCGCGGCGGCGTATGCGTTCGGCGTGACGCCCAGCAGCATCGCGGCCGGCGGGCAGGTCACCCTCAGCGCCGGCGGCTGCCCCGGCGCCGCGACCGTGACGTCCTCGGTCCTCGGCACCGTCGTCGTCCAGCCGGGGCAGACCGTGCAGGCCACGGTCAGTCGGCGCGCCGACCCCGGCGCCACGTACGACGTGTCCTTCGTGTGCAACGGCACCAGCGGGACGGCCCGGCTGACGATCGTGGGCCGCGGCGGCGGTCTCCCCACGACCAGCTCGACCTCGCTGCCGTCCCGGACTGCCTCCGCGGCCGCCGTCACCTCCCCCTCGCCCACCGTCTCCGCGTCACCGCCCCGCGGGGTGCGGGGCGGGCTCGGCGGCAGCATCGGCGGCATGAGCAACGCCGAGGTCGCGGGCGGTGCGGCACTGGTGGCGGTGGCGGTCGCCGGCACCTTCTACGCGGTGCGCCGCCGCGCGGCGGACCGCCACCAGCACTGACGAGCCGCAGAGGACCGAGAAGCGTGGCGCAGACAGCATGCGCGGCGCCGACAGCATGCCGGTGGGCCCGAGTCCCTGTACAGGGACACCGGCCCACCCGCAGTCACACCCCCCCAAAATATATGCCCTAAAGCGCCACAAGCCAATCCCCCCGCGGTCCAGC
>NZ_JBHXRV010000027.1:0-118545 GCF_042716745.1 Streptomyces sp. NPDC058663 | reverse complement strand
GGCAGCACCGGGCCCCGCGCCGCCGCGAGCGCGAAGGACGCGGGCCGGCCCGCGTCCGGTGAGCCGAACCGACATCCGACAGGGGGCCGATCGTGACGATCTTGGAAGGTATCCGGGGTCCGCGGGACCTGAAGGCGCTGGACGCGCACGAGCTCGTCGCGCTGGCCGGGGAGATCCGGCAGTTCCTGATCGACGCCGTGGCCAGGACCGGCGGCCATCTCGGCCCCAACCTCGGCGTGGTGGAGCTGACCCTCGCGCTGCACCGCGTCTTCGATTCACCGGCGGACCGCATCCTCTGGGACACCGGCCACCAGAGCTATGTGCACAAGCTCCTGACCGGCCGCCAGGACTTCTCGAAGCTGCGCGGCAAGGGCGGACTCTCCGGCTACCCCTCCCGCGCCGAGTCCGTGCACGACGTCATCGAGAACAGCCACGCCTCCACCGTGCTCGGCTGGGCGGACGGCCTCGCCAAGGCCAACCAGATCCTGGGGCGCCCCGACCACGTCGTCGCCGTCATCGGGGACGGGGCACTGACCGGCGGCATGGCCTGGGAAGCACTCAACAACATCGCCGCCGCCGGGGACCGCCCCCTGATCATCGTCGTCAACGACAACGCACGGTCCTACGCCCCCACCATCGGCGGCCTCGCCGACCACCTCGCCACGCTGCGCACCACCGACGGCTACGAGCGCTTCCTGGCCTGGGGCAAGGGCGTGCTGCAGCGCACCCCCGTCGTCGGCCGGCCGCTGTACGAGTCCCTGCACGGCGCCAAGAAGGGCTTCAAGGACGCCTTCGCCCCGCAGGGCATGTTCGAGGACCTCGGGCTCAAGTACGTCGGGCCGATCGACGGGCACGACGTGGCGGCGGTGGAGTCCGCGCTGCGCAGGGCGGGGCGCTTCCACGGCCCCGTACTGGTGCACTGCCTCACCCAGAAGGGGCGCGGGTACGCCTTCGCCGAGCAGGACGAGGCGGACCGGTTCCACGCGGTCGGCGCCATGGACCCGCTGACCTGCGCACCCCTGGTTCCTACGGACGGGCCCTCGTGGACCTCGGTGTTCGGGGAGGAGATGGTCCGGCTGGGGGCGGAGCGGCCGGACGTCGTGGCACTCACGGCGGCCATGCTGCACCCGGTCGGCCTGACCGGATTCGCCGAGGCGTACCCCGACCGGGTCTGGGACGTCGGGATCGCCGAACAGCACGGGGCGGTGTCCGCCGCCGGACTCGCCACCGGCGGGCTGCACCCCGTCTTCGCGGTGTACGCGACCTTCCTCAACCGGGCCTTCGACCAGGTGCTGATGGACGTGGCACTGCACCGGTGCGGCGTCACCTTCGTCCTGGACCGGGCCGGGGTCACCGGCACGGACGGGGCGTCGCACAACGGAATGTGGGACATGTCGATTCTCCAGGTGGTTCCCGGGTTGCGGATCGCCGCGCCCCGCGACGCCGCACAGCTGCGGGCACAGCTGCGCGAAGCGGTCGCGGTGGACGACGCGCCGACCGTGGTGCGCTTCCCCAAGGAGTCGGTGGGCCCCGAGTACCCGGCCCTGGAGCGGGTCGGCGGACTCGACGTACTGCACCGCGACGAGGACCCCGAGGTGCTCCTGGTGTCCGTGGGGGCCTTCGCGGGCGTCTGTCTGCAGACCGCCTCGCTGCTGGGGGAGCGGGGCGTACGGTGCACGGTGGTGGACCCGCGCTGGGTCAAGCCCGTGGACCCGGCGCTGCCGCCGCTCGCGGCCCTGCACTCGCTGGTCGCGGTCGTCGAGGACAACTCCACCGCCGCCGGGGTCGGTTCCGCGGTCGGGCAGGCACTGCGCGAGGCCGCCGTCGACGTGCCTCTGCGGACGTTCGGGATTCCGGAGCGGTTCCTCGCGCACGCCAAACGGAGCGAGGTACTGGCCGACATCGGGCTGACACCCGTCGAGATCGCCGGGCGGATCGGGGCCGCACTGGCCCCCTACCGGTCGAACCGAGCCGTTCGGAAGGAGAGTGGTCAGGGATGACCGAGGACGCGCCCGAGCACGTCGTGGACACCGGAGAGCCGGCCGTGGGGGAGCGGGCCCCCGGAGGAGGGGCCGCGGGCCGGGGCTCAGGGGCGGCCCGCGGCTTCGACCTGGCCGGCCTGCTCGCCGCCCGCGGCGCGGAGCGGTACGAGCTGCACACGCGGTACCTCAACCACCAGCTGCCGCGGATGCTGCACACCCTCGGCTTCGACCGGGTGTACGAAAGGGCCGAGGGCGCCTACTTCTGGGACGCCGAGGGCAACGACTACCTCGACATGCTCGCCGGGTTCGGGGTGATGGGGCTCGGCCGCCACCACCCCGTCGTCCGCCAGGCGCTGCACGACGTGCTCGACGCCTCGCTCGCGGACCTGACCCGCTTCGACTGCCAGCCGCTGCCCGGCCTCCTCGCCGAGAAGCTCCTGGCCCACAGCCCGCACCTGGACCGGGTGTTCTTCGGCAACAGCGGCACGGAGGCGGTGGAGACCGCGCTCAAGTTCGCCAGGTACGCCACCGGGAAGCCCCGCGTCCTGTACTGCGCGCACGCCTTCCACGGGCTGACGACCGGCTCCCTGTCGGTCAACGGCGAGAGCGGGTTCCGTGACGGCTTCGCCCCGCTGCTGCCCGACACCGCGATCGAACTGGGCGATCTGGCCGCGCTGGAACGGGAACTGGCGCGCGGTGACGTGGCCGCGTTCGTCGTCGAGCCGATCCAGGGCAAGGGGGTGCACCCGAGTCCGCCCGGGTTCCTGCGTGCCGCCCAGGAACTCCTGCACCGGCACAAGGCACTGCTGATCGCCGACGAGGTGCAGACCGGCCTGGGGCGGACCGGCGACTTCTACGCCTACCAGCACGAGGCCGGCGTGGAGCCGGACCTGGTGTGCGTCGCGAAGGCCCTGTCCGGCGGCTACGTTCCCGTCGGCGCCACGCTCGGCAAGGACTGGATCTTCAAGAAGGTGTATTCATCGATGGACCGGGTGCTGGTCCACTCGGCCAGCTTCGGGTCCAACGCACAGGCCATGGCCGCCGGGCTCGCCGTGCTCTCCGTGATGGAGGACGAGGACGTCGTCGCCAACGCCCGGCGGACCGGCGACCTGCTCAGGGCGCGGCTGAGCGAGCTGGTCGGGAAGTACGAGCTGCTGCACGACGTGCGCGGGCGTGGGCTCATGATCGGCATCGAGTTCGGCCGGCCGCAGTCGCTGGGGCTGCGCAGTCGGTGGACCGTGCTCCAGGCCGCGCGCAAGGGGCTCTTCGCACAGATGGTGGTGGTACCGCTGCTGCAGAAGCACCGAATCCTGACCCAGGTCTCCGGCGACCACCTCGAAGTGATCAAGCTGATCCCACCGCTGACGGTGGGGGAGAAGGAGGTCGACCGCTTCGTGGCGGCCTTCACCGCGGTGATGGACGACGCGCACAGCGGCGGGGGACTGATGTGGGACTTCAGCAGGACCCTGGTCAAGCAGGCGGTGCTCCACCGGTAGCAGGGGACGCACTCCTTGGGTTTTTGCCTCTGGGGCAAGTCAGTTGCCTCAGAGGCAACCCCTCTGGCCCAATGGACGTATGACGCCACGCCTCGAAGAGGCCGCCGAGGGCTCGGGGGAGCTGCCATCGGTCGCCCCCCACCTGCGGGAACTCCGCCGCCGCAGCGGTTTCACGCTGGAGGCCGCCGCCCGCCGCGCAGGGCTCTCGCCCGCCCATCTCTCGCGGCTGGAGACCGGACAGCGGCAGCCCTCGCTGCCGATGCTGCTGGCGCTGGCCCGTATCTACGGTACGACCGTCTCCGAGGTGCTCGGCGAGAGCACCGGCGAGCGGGACGCCGTCCTGCGGGCCGGGGAGATGAGCGCGCGCGAGGCGGACGGCTGGACCTACCGGCAGGCGGGCGGCTCAGGCCGGGCCATGCAGGCCCTGCGCGTCCATGTGCCGCACGCCGCGCAGCAGGACCTCGTCCGGGTCCATCCCGGTGAGGAGTGGCTGTACGTCCTGGAAGGGCGGCTGCGGCTGGTCCTGGGGGAGAGTGTCCATCTGCTGGACGCGGGCGACAGCGCCCACTTCGACTCGCTCACCCCGCACCGGATCACCGCGGTGAACCCGGGCGGGGCCGAGCTGCTTTTCGTCCACACGCTGATGCAGAGCACCGCTGCCGGTCTCTGCCTGCCCCAGGAGTCATGAGATGGCGGAGCTCACCGAAGCGCAGACTGCCGCGATGGCCGCGATCGCCAGGGCGGCCGACGACATGGCCTCCTCCGGCGGGTCCGACAGCAGGAAGGCCGACTGGAACGACGGAGCAGGCCGCTCCCCGGTTCTCGGCTTCGTGGAGGACCGGGCGCCGCGCGGCCTCGTCCTGAGGGTGTTCCTGTACGTCGCCGTCGGCCACGTCTTCGCGGCCTTCATCTACCTGCTCTTCACGCTCGGCGGCAAAGGCTGACCGGGCCGGGCCGATCGGGCCGGGGGCCGGGCGGGCCGGGGCTGCCCGGGACCACGCCCGGCCGGCCCCGGGGCGGGACCGCGACCGCACCCAGGGCGTTAGTGGGACCGCGACCGCACCCAGGGCGTTATACGGTCAGCCGCTCGCGCAGTGCCTCGCGCGTGGCGGCGCTGAGCCCCAGGCCCTGGGTCAGGTACGTCTCCGTGTCGCCCCAGGTCTCCTCGATGGAGGCGAAGGCGGCGTCGAGATAGCTGGCGCGGGCGTCGAAGAGCGGGCCCAGCAGCGCCATCACCTCGTCGTTCATCGCCTCCGGGGAGCTGCTGCTGCGGTGCACCCTGTAGCGGCGGTGCGGGTCGTTCGACTTCAGGTAGTCGGCGGTGATCGCCTCGCGCTCGACGCCCACCGCGAGCAGCGTCACCGCGACCGACAGGCCCGCCCGGTCCTTGCCCGCGGCGCAGTGCATCAGCGCGGGGACACTGTCCTCGGCGAGCGCGTGCAGCACCCGGCTGTGCTCGGCGGTGCGCTCCTTGATCATCCGGTGGTAGGACTCGGTCATCCGGTCCGCGGCCCTGCCGTCGCCGAGGATGCCCCGGAGCTGTTCTATGTTCCCGTCGCGCACCATCCGCCAGAACTCGGCTCCGTCCGCCGGGTCGCTGAGCGGGATGTTCAGGTTCCGCACGCCGGTGAGCTCGACGTCCGGGCCCTCCATCTTCTGGTCCGCGGCATTGCGGAAGTCGAAGATCGTGTGCAGACCGAGGGAGTGCAGGAACTCGGTGTCGGTCCCGGTGGCGTGCGCCAGGTGGCCACTGCGGAACAGCCTCCCGTACCGCGTCCGCCGCCCGTCCGCGGTGGGCAGACCGCCCACGTCACGGAAGTTCCGCACCCCCGCGAGCACGGGCTCCGCATCGGTGGACGTCGAAGGGGCGGGGACCTGCGGCACCTGCTGCGTCACGAGTGCTCCTCTGGGGTCGTTCGCCGGCCGGCGGTGGCCGGGCGGGGGGCGCGTTTTCGACGATACGACATGGGTCAGACACAGCCGCCCCGGTGACCGACTTGGTGCGTTTGTCGCCTCTACGGCCGTTTGCGGGGGCGATACGGAGAGCCGAGTGAGCAGAATCATAGGCACGGCGGGGCCTCCTGGTGCCGAGGCGTCAGAAGGCAGGCCAGGTACGGAAATCGGGCCGCGGGACGCCGGTGCCCCGGGCGGAAAATCGTGAAGAAGAGGTGCGCACGGCAAGGAGAAGAAGGGAACGGCTTGTTCCGGCGGACCGCACTCGCTTACGGTCACCGTCAATCCGGGTGGACCGCCGAATCCTGCCACCTCCCGGAATCCGCACCCATATTTCTTCGTGTGGCAGGAGCGGGGGACCCAGGTAGTACGCCGGCACCGGAAGACGCGAGTCGACCGGTACGGCTAGGGGTGAAGCCGCGCTCGACAGAGCGCGACCGGGCATCTCCAGCCCGAACCCGACAGCTCACCTCGCAGGCGCCGGAGAGGAAATCGTCATGCCTGCAAAGGGTAAGCACCGCCGCCCGAAGTCCAGTTCCACGCTCACCCGCGGTTTCGTCGCCGCCGGTACGGGTGGTGCCGCACTGGCCCTGCCGCTGATCGGCGCCACCGGGGCGCAGGCCGCGCAGCCCGCCTCGGCCCCGGCCGTCGCACCGGGTCACGCGGGCCCGTCGGAGGCCCAGCAGGCCCCGAAGATCCAGCTTCCCCAGCAGCGGACCGCCGAGCGCGCCGCGGCCCCCACGACGGACACCGCCCGCGCGGCCACCCGTACGTACTCCGTGGTCTCGGGCGACCACCTGTCGAAGATCGCCGCCGCCGAGCAGGTCCGCGGCGGCTGGCAGAAGCTCTACGAGGACAACCGGTCGGTCGTCGGCGGCGACCCCTCGCTCATCCACCCCGGCATGAAGCTCTCCATAGGCGCCAAGGCCTCCGGCGCCAAGGCGGCCCCTGCCGCGAAGCCCCAGGCCGCACCCGCCGAGCGCAAGGCCTCCGAGCGCAAGGCCGAGCGCACCGAGGTCCGCACGGAAAAGCGGGCCGAGAAGCGCGAGCAGCGTACGGAGAAGCGCGAGCAGCGCACCGAGCGGCGCAGCGAGTCCCGCGCGCAGTCGGCGAGCTCCGGCTCCAGCTCCGGCTTCACCGCCCCCGTGCCCTCCGGCGTCTCCACCCCCTACCGCGCCTCCGGTGGCAGCTGGTCCAGCGGCTACCACACCGGCGTCGACTTCCGCGCCTCCTCGGGCACGTCGGTCAAGGCCGTCGGTCCGGGCACCGTCGTCTCCGCCGGCTGGTCCGGTTCGTACGGAAACGAGGTCGTCATCCGGCACAACGACGGCCACTACTCGCAGTACGCCCACCTCTCCGCCCTGAACGTCCGCTCCGGCCAGAGCGTCTCCGGCGGCCAGCAGATCGGCTACTCCGGATCCACCGGAAACTCCACAGGGCCGCACCTGCACTTCGAGATCCGCACCGGCCCCGGCTACGGCTCGGACGTCGACCCGCTGAACTACCTGCGACGGAACGGCGTCTCGATCTGACGCGGACAGAGGCCCGCCCGGCCTGAGGACGGGCCCGCGCCACGCTTCTTCCGCCCGCCCCCGTACCGGCACCGGTACGGGGGCGGGCCGCGTCCGCAGCCCGCCCCCGTATTCCGGGCTTGGACGAATCTTGACCGGTGGCATATCTCACCCTCCGTCACCCCCTCCCTACGGTGGCGTAGGTCACTTGCGGAAGTGGAGGATGTGTCGACGTGGCAGACGATTCGATTTCATTCAGCGCAGGCACCATCGGGTCGTACGCGGCGATCGGGGACAGCTTCACCGAAGGGGTCGGCGACCCCGGGCCCGACGGCGCGTACCTCGGCTGGGCCGACCGACTGGCCGTCCTCCTGGACGACCGGGTACCCGAGCACACCTTCCGGTACGCAAATCTCGCCGTACGGGGCAAACTTCTCGACCAGATCGTCGCCGACCAGGTCCCCAGGGCCCGGCAGCTCGCCCCCGACCTGGTCAGCTTCTGTGCGGGCGGCAACGACATCATCCGTCCTGGCAGCGACCCCGACGACGTGGCCGAGCGGTTCGAGAGGGCCGTCGCCGACCTGACCTCCGCCGTCGGCACGGTCATGGTGACCACCGGCTTCGACACCCGGGGCGTCCCGGTGCTGCGCCATCTGCGCGGCAAGGTCGCCACCTACTCGGCGCACGTGCGGGCCATCGCCGACAGGTACGACTGCCCCGTCCTGGACCTGTGGTCGCTCAGGTCCGTGCAGGACCGGCGCGCCTGGGACGGCGACCGGCTTCACCTCTCGCCCGAGGGCCACACCCGGGTCGCCCTGCGGGCCGCCCAGGTCCTCGGCCTGGAGATCCCCGCCGACCCGGACGAGCCCTGGCCGCTGCTGCCCCCGCGCGGCACCCTGGAGGCGCGCCGCGACAACATCCAGTGGGCACGCGAACACCTCGTGCCGTGGATCGGCAGGCGGCTGCGCGGCGAGAGCTCGGGCGACCACGTGGCGGCCAAGCGGCCCGACCTGCTGCCTCTCTGAGGAACCGTCAGCCGGACAGCTCCGCGGCGCCGATGAGGGACGTGTTCCCGTCGACGGTGCAGGCGTAGGCCCCGGCCCGCGCGCCGAGCGCGGCACACTCCTCCAGACTCCGGCCGGCGAGCCGCCCGTACAGGAAGCCGGAGACATAGGCGTCGCCCGCACCGTTGGAGTCCACCACCGGGGCGGGCGGGACCGTCGCCGGGACATGGCGCGGCGTGCTGCCCGTGTCAGGGGTCAGCAGATACGAGCCGCCCGCCCCCGCCGTCGCCACCACGGCCCCGGCCCTGCCCTCGCGCAGAATCTCCCGCATCACCTCGCCGATCCGGGTCCCGGCGCCCGCCGCGCTCAGGAACACCAGGTCGGCCCGGAGCGCGAACGCCCGGTGGTGCTCGGCGACGCCGTCCCAGTCGTGCAGGTCCGTGGAGAACGGAACGCCGGACTCCACGAAGTCGTCCAGCAGATGCCGGGCGAAGCCCATGATCGACACATGGGCGTGCCGGGCACGGCGCAGGTGCGGCAGGAAGAAGTCGCGCGGCATCCGCAGGTCCCCGGGGTCACGGGCGTCGTAGAACGACATCCGGCGGCCCGCCGGATCCACCAGGTTGACGGCCCGCCGGGTGCCCGCCGCCGACACCAGGGCCTCGAAGTCGACATCGCCCTTGGCCATCCGCTCCCGTACCTGGCCACCGGTCCAGTCGTCACCGATGACGTCCAGGAACTTCACGTCCAGCCCCAGCGCCCGGCAGCCCAGCGCCACGTTGCCGCCCGTGTGGCCCGGCCACTCGCGGACGGGTGCCACCCCGACGGAGTCCGCGAGCGGCACCGGCAGCGCGTCGACCCGCACCACCGTGTCCACCCCGCTGCCGCCCACCACCAGGACGTCGTAACCGCCGCCGTCCCGCTGCCCGTTCTCCCCGGTCCGCCCCTGCTGTGCCACCGTGCTCCCCTTTCCCGTGCCCCGGCCCCCGACGGGCCCCAGTATGCGTGCCGGGCGGGCGCCCGGTCCGCCCCTCGGGGGTTGGTCCGCGAACTGAATACCGGCAGGTGAATTCCGCCCGGTGACGGGAGTGGCGCGGCCCGCCGGCCTGCGGGCACTGCTGGGATGTTCCCGCTCCGCCCACAGCCCGCCCGGCCGCCCCCCTCGGGCCTCCGGTCTTCGAAAGGACCCCCCGTGTCCGTACCTCCGCCCGTACTCTCCCGGGCGCTCGCCGCGGCCGCCCTCGCCGGTGGTCTGCTGGTGACGGCGGCCCCTCCGGCCTCCGCGCTGCCCGGCGTGGCACCCGGCGCCGTCGTTCAGGCCGCCCGGCCGGTCCCCTCCACCATCACCGTCACCGGTACCGGCGCGGCCTCCGCCGCACCGGACCTGGCGGTCGTCGGCATGGGAGCCGAGGCCACCGCCCCCACCACGAAGGCCGCGCTCGCCGCACAGACGAAGGCGGCCGGGGCGATGCTCGACGCCGTCCGCGCGCAGGGCGTCGCAGACCGCGACATCCGGACCGAAAGCCTCTCGCTCAGCCCCGTCCACGAGTACCGGGACAACGTCACCAAGCTGGTCGGCTACCAGGCCGCGCAGAACTTCTCGGTCAAGGTGCGCGACCTGGACCGCACCGGGGCCGTCGTCCAGGCGGCCACGGACGCGGCCGGCGACGCCGGGCGCATCCACTCCATCGCCTTCGACGTGGCCGACCCCACCCCGCTGCGCGCCGAGGCCCGCAGGGCGGCCCACCTCGACGCCCGCGCCAAGGCCGAACAGCACGCCGCCCTCAGTGGCCGCACGCTGGGCCGGCTCGTCTCGGTCACCGAAGCGGACAGCGGGCGCCCCAGCCCCTTGCCGATGCCTCCCGGGGCGGCAGCAGACAAGCCCCTGCCTGTCGCTCCCGGAGAGGTCAGGGAGGAGATCACGCTGACCGCGGTCTACGAACTGGACTGACCGGCACCGGCACGGCACGGCACGGCACGGACCGGACCGGACCGACCGGGCGGCACGGCCTGGACGGACAGGTGGGCAGGACGGAAATGCGCCGCCCAGACGCACGTGAAAGTGCGCGTACGGGCATACGCAAGGGCCCCGGCGCGTTGTCGTGGTGCGTCACCCCGATGCGCCGCGGACGGCCGGGGCTCCCTGCCGTCCGTCCCCGCGACGACGGCAGCTGTGCTGCTGCCGGTCATGGGCCCGTGTCCGCGGCGTAGCACAGGGTGCACATAATGGAATGAAGCCGAACCCCATGGAGGTGCCGTGACCAGTGCGGATTCCCCGCTGAAGCCGTTGCGGACAAGACTGCGCGAGCTTCGGACCGCCGCGTTCGGAGCCGACCCCGCGGGTGAGCGGATGGAGCGCATCCGCCGCTCACCGAACTTCGCCGACGGCGTCTTCCAGAACCCCGAGGGCACCCGGAGCAGGCCCAGCTCCAGTTCTACCCGCGAACTCCTGGCGACGTACTTCCGCAAGGAGGAGCGCGTCCTGCGCGCCCCCGCCGGCACCGTCCCGGTGCATGCCACCACGCTCGCCGACACCGCGAGGCCACCCGCCTCGGGCCTCCGCATCACCTGGATGGGCCATTCCTCGGTGCTCGCCGAGATCGACGGCAGCCGGGTGCTCTTCGACCCGGTCTGGGGCGAGCGCTGCTCCCCGTTCGACTTCGCAGGACCCAAGCGCCTGCACCCGGTGCCCGTGCCGCTCGCCTCGCTCGGCGAGGTGGACGTCGTCGTCATCTCGCACGACCACTACGACCACCTCGACCTGCCCACCATCAAGGCCCTGGCCCGGACGGGCACGCTCTTCGCCGTGCCCCTGGGCGTCGGCGCGCACCTGGAGCACTGGGGCGTCCCGCTGGACCGCATCCGCGAGCTCGACTGGAACGAGTCGACCGAGGTCGCCGGGCTCACCCTCACCGCGACCCCCGCCCGGCACTTCTGCGGGCGCGGCCTGCGCAACCAGCAGCACACCCTCTGGGCCTCCTGGGCCGTCGCGGGGCCCGAGCACCGCATCTACCACAGCGGCGACACGGGCTACTTCGAAGGGTTCCGGGACATCGGCGCCGCACACGGCCCGTTCGA
The DNA here is from genome assembly GCF_042716745.1 of Streptomyces sp. NPDC058663. NCBI lineage: Bacteria > Bacillati > Actinomycetota > Actinomycetes > Kitasatosporales > Streptomycetaceae > Streptomyces > Streptomyces sp. NPDC058663. The sequence goes on along the minus strand of NZ_JBHXRV010000027.1, from coordinate 107,521 downwards.
CGCCACGATGATCCAGATCGGCGCGTACAGCCCGCACTGGCCCGACATCCACATGACGCCCGAGGAAGGCCTGCGCGCCCACCTCGACCTCCAGGGCGGCAGCCCGCACGGCGTCCTGCTCCCCATCCACTGGGGCACCTTCAACCTCGCCCCGCACCCGTGGGCGGAGCCCGCCGAGTGGACGCGGGACGCGGCGCGGGACGCGGGGCAGGAAGTGGCGTTCCCCTGCCCGGGCCAGCCCTTCGAGCCCTCCGGGAAGCTGCCCCTGAGGCCCTGGTGGCGCAGCGTGTCGGCGCCGGTGAAACGTTACTGGCGCGGGGCCACGACGCCGGCGGACGTACTGCACGGGGCCCAGGTCCGGCTCGACCTCGCGCGGGAGCACTGAGCGGCCCCGGGCCGCGGTCCCGGGCACGGCCCCGCGGCCGTGCCCGGGACCGCGCACCGGACGAACTCCCGACATGAGCCCTTCGCACTCATGTGTGGCGGACGCTGCTGTTTCCGGGCGGGGCCCCGGCAAGTGAAAGAGTTCCATCAGTTTCGGTCGTTCCCGGTCTCCCGGGGGCGGCCGGTTTTCGTACCCCCGTACGACGCCTCATACCAGAGCGGGACCCCGCACGGGGAACTTTGGCAACTGCTCCTCACTCATGGAATGTTGCCGACTACTGTGAGTGCCCGGTGATCAACGGGGGCCCGCATCACCCGAGTTGAGCCCAGCCCTGATCCGGGCCGGAAACGGTGCGGAACAGGGTCCTTCGACCACAGGGCTCAGCCCCGCCGAATCCCTGGGGCCCCACGTACCGAGGACGCTGATGTCTCAACTTCGCGCACCCTCCGCGCGAGCAGACCGCCGCGAAGGCGGGCGGCACGGCCGGCCGGGGGCGCGCCCCCCGGTGCTGCCCGCTCCCGAGGCGCACGTACGTCCGCAGATGCTCCGCGCAGCCGTGCTTCCCGCGGTGGTGGTCGCCCTGAGCGGGGCCGGAGCGGTGCTCCACACCATGCGTTCGGCCGGCCTGCGGCCCACCCAGGGCCTGTGGGCGGGGCTCGCCGTGGCCGCCGTACTCGCCGCGCTAGCGGTCGGCACCGCGGCGCTCGCCGCCCACCGCACCGCCAGAACCGTGTTCGTACGGTGCAACGAACTGCGCCGCTCCAGCGCGCGCAGCCAGGACGAGCTGCGGGCCGTCGTGGACCGGCTGCGTCGCGGCGACAGCCCCGAGATACGGCGCACCGCACCCTCCGGGCTCACCCGTGAGGGTGACGAATTCGACCTTCTGGAACAGGAGTTGGGTCGGGCTCACGACGCGGCCGTGACCGCCGTCGTGCAGGCCTCCCAGTTCTCCAGCAGCGCGGGCACGGACCAGAAGGTCGAAGTGTTCGTCAACCTGGCCAGACGTCTCCAGTCGCTGGTGCACCGCGAGATCCAGCTGCTCGACGAGCTCGAGAACGAGGTCGAGGACCCCGACCTGCTCAAGGGCCTCTTCCAGGTCGACCACCTCGCCACCCGCATCCGCCGGCACGCCGAGAACCTCGCCGTGCTCGGCGGCGCGATCTCCCGGCGGCAGTGGAGCAATCCGGTCTCCATGAGCGAGGTCATGCGCTCCTCGATCGCCGAGGTCGAGCAGTACTCCCGGGTCAAACTCGTGCCACCGATCGACGGCACGCTGCGCGGCCACGCGGTCGCCGACATCATCCACCTGCTCGCCGAACTCGTCGAGAACGCGACGGTCTTCAGCGCCCCGCACACCACGGTGCTGCTGCGCGCCCAGTTCGTCACCGCGGGCCTGGCCATCGAGGTCGAGGACCGGGGCCTGGGCATGCCTGTCACCGAGCAGAACAAGATGAACGCACTGCTCGCGGACCCCGACCAGGTGAACGTCCAGCACCTGCTGCAGGACGGCCGGATCGGACTCTTCGTGGTGTCGGCCCTGGCCCGCAGACACGGCATCGCGGTCCGCCTCCAGAACAACATCTACGGCGGCGTCCAGGCCGTTCTCGTCCTCCCCGAGGGCCTGCTGGGCGACGACCACGACACCGCGGGCGCCGCCGTGCCGCGCCGGACGGGCGGCGCGGTGCACGGGGGAGTGCCCGCACAGCAGCAGGGCGGCCCGCCACCGATATCCGCGGCCGCACCCGGCCCGCGCCGGCCCGACGCGCCGGCACACACGCCCCCCGCGGAGCCGGCCGCGCACCCCGGCCAGGACCGGCCGCGGACCGCGCCTCCGGCGACCGGCACCACCCCGCTCCCGGTCCGCGGCGCACACGCCGCCCGCCCCACCCCGGCCGCCGCCGTCCCCGGCGTCACCCACGGGCCCACCACGCCCCCGCAGCGCGTGGTTCCCGCCGAACCCGTGCACAGCGCCGCACGGCCCGCCGTGGAGGGTTCCGTACGCGGGCGGGTCAGCAAGCCCCGCCTCCCCAAGCGGCGCAGCCAGGAAAACCTCGTACCCCAGCTGAAGGACGTCCCCGCCCCGCGCAAGGACGACGAACAGCCCGCCCTGCACGACCCCGGGCTGATGGCCGCCTTCCAGCGCGGCATCGGCCTCGCCGAAGCGGCGGACGTACGGACCGAGGAGTCCGCGCCGGGAACCGGCGGCCCGCAGCACCGTCCCGGCCCGGCCCGGCGGGACGGCCACGGCGGGCCGGGAACACCCGCGGAGCACACCGCCGCCGCCCGCCCCGACGACACGAACTTCCCCACCCCCAAGGAGTAGTCCCATGGTGAGCGATGCGCCGACCGGCCAGGCGGCCGACCTCGACTGGCTGCTGAGCGGCCTCGTCCAACGGGTGCCGTACACCCGCAGTGCCGTCCTGCTCTCCTCCGACGGGCTGGTCAAGTCCGTGCACGGTCTGGACACCGACAGTGCCGACCACATGGCCGCCCTCGCCTCCGGCCTGTATTCACTGGGCCGCAGCGCCGGCATGCGGTTCGGTGACGGCGGCGAGGTCAGGCAGGTGGTGGTCGAGCTGGACTCGACGCTGCTGTTCGTCTCGACGGCGGGCTCCGGCACCTTCCTGGCCGTGCTCGCGGGCCGCGAGGCCGACGCCGCCGTGCTCGGCTACGAGATGGCGATGCTGGTCAAGAGCGTCCGGCCGTATCTGGCGACGCCCGCACGGCAACGGGCGGGCAGTGCGCCGCACGCCCCGGGGCAGTGACCGTGGCGGCCCCGCAGGACGGGCCCTGGCTCGACGACGCGGCCGGCCGGCTGATCCGCCCGTACACCGTGAGCGACGGCCGCACCCGACCGACCGCCGAACTCGACCTGCTGACCCTGGTGATGGCCACCGGCACCACCCTTCCCGTGCACCTGGGACCCGAGCACGTCACCGCGCTCGGCCTGTGCGACAGCCCGCTGTCGGTGGCCGAGATCGCGGGGCATCTGAAGCTTCCCGCGGTCGTCACCAAGGTCGTGCTCTCCGACCTGGTGGACTGCGGCGCGGCCGTCACCCACGCACCTGTCCTCCCCCACACCCCGACCGACCGCGACTTGCTGGAGGCAGTGCTCGATGGTCTACGACGACAACTCTGACTACGGCGACTACGGCCCCGCATCCGGGCACAGCGGCGGCGGGGACCTGCCGGGCCCCGAGGTCTTCCCCACCGCACTCAAGATCCTCGTCGCGGGCGGCTTCGGCGTCGGCAAGACGACCTTCGTCGGCGCGGTCAGCGAGATCGACCCCCTCAGTACGGAGGAACTGCTCACCCAGGCGGGCGCCGACACCGACAGCCTGGAGGGCATCGAGAACAAGTCCATGACCACCGTCGCCATGGACTTCGGCCGGATGACCCTGGACGACCATCATGTGCTGTACCTCTTCGGCACCCCGGGCCAGGAACGCTTCTGGTTCATGTGGGACGAACTCTCCAAGGGGGCACTCGGCGCCGTCGTCCTCGCCGACACCCGCCGGCTGGAGGACTGCTTCGCCGCCGTGGACTTCTTCGAACAGCGCGGCATCGGATTCGTGGTCGCCGTCAACGAGTTCGACGGCTCCTTCCGGTACGAACCCGAAGAGGTGCGCGGGGCGCTCGACCTCAGCCCCCGGATCCCGGTGGTGATCTGCGACGCCCGGCTCGCCAGCTCCGGCATCGCCACCCTGGTCACCCTCGTCAAGCACCTCCTCAGCAACGCGCCCGCCGTCCCCGCGGCCCACCCATGACGGGAGCTCCCCGATGACGTACGACAGGATCGGCCACCTGCTGCTCACCCCAGCCGACCGGGAAGGGCCCGAACGGGCGCGCAGGCTGCGGCAGCTCGGGGTCGGCGGGCAGCCGGACCCGATGCTCGACGCGTTCGCCGTCCGGCTCGCGGAGGCGGTCGGCGCCCCGTACTCCATGGTCAACTTCATCGACGAGAACCGGCAGTTCTTCGCCGGACTGCACACCCCCTCGGGCACCCACTCCGGCAGCGACCTGGGGGCCGCGGCCGCCGCCGGGCGCATCGGCAGGGCGATGGCCAGGGACCACGGCTTCTGCCCGCACGTCGTCGCCCGCCGCAAGGCCCTCGTCCTGGAGGACGTCTGCGACTACCCGCGCTTCGCGGGCAACCCGGTCGTCGACGAGATCGGTATCCGCTCCTACCTCGGCGCCCCGCTCATCGACGGCTCCGGCATCGCACTCGGCGCGATCTGCGTCGTGGACACCACGCCCCGGCAGTGGGGGCGGCAGGGCCTGGAGACCATCAAGGCGATGGCCGCCGAACTGATGACCGAGATCGCGCGGCGGGAGGAGGGCGGCACCCGGGGCGGCGATCCGCAACGGGACCGGCCGTGACCCGGTCCATGCGGACCTGACCGCCGCACTGGACGGCCAGGTCCGACGCGGTTGTCGGTGCCGGCCCGTACGGTTTTCGCATGACCACTGCCGAGGACGTACGCACGGTGGCGCTCGCCCTGCCCGACGCGACGGAGAAGCTCGCGTGGGGCGAGCCGACCTTCCGGGTCGCCGGGAAGATCTTCGCCGCGCTGGGCGACGACGACACCTCGATGGCCTTCAAGTGCCCGAGGGAGGAGCGGCCCGGGCTGATCGCGGCGGAACCGGAGAAGTTCTTCGTCCGCGAGGGCCACGACGACCACTACGACTGGCTGCGCGCCCACCTGGCCGCCGTGGAGGACGAGGAGGAACTCCGCGCCATCCTCCTCGACTCCTGGCGGCAGGCCGCCCCGCGCCGGCTGCTCGCCGCCCACCCGGAACTGGCCGCTCCGCCGGCGGAGCGGGGAGGGGCGGACGGCGGGACCTGACCCGCGTGCCCCAGGGCGTCCCGGATGGCCGGGGGGTCCGGCCCGCCCGGTACGTTCTCTACGTCCGGGTGTTCAGGAACGAGGCAATCCGTTCCCGCAGCGAAGCCGGGTCGAGGCCGTGCGCGGTCAGGTGCTCCTCCATGGCGCCGTAGCGCCGCAACTCGCGCCGTGCCACGCCCAGCCCGAGGACCCGGTGCGGCAGGTCGGCGAGCGCGTCGTTGGCCTCGGCGGTCGACGTGCCCGCGAGGTACGGCTCGACGAGCACCACGTCCGGATGCCCGGCGGCCCGCAGCGCCGCCCCGTCGAAGGGCCGCACGGTCGCCGCGTAGAGCACCGTCACATCGAGCCCTTCCACCGCCGCGAGGACCTGGTCGAGCATCGGTCCGACCGCGACGACGGTCCCGTCCCGGCCCTGCCGTACGGTGGCGAATCCCCCCTCGCCCCGTACCGGCACCGGCCGTGCGTTGCTCTGCAACGACAGCCGTACGTACACCCGGTCGTCCGCGGCGGCCACGGCGTGCCGCAGCAGAGTCTCCGCCTCGTCGGGATGGCCCGGCACGTGGACCGTCCAGCCGTCCAGAGTGTCCAGGAGAGCGACGTCCCCCGGCGCCATGTGGGTGAAGCCGCCCGCCGGCCAGTCGTAACTGGCGCCCGCGCTGACCAGCACACCGCCCACGTCCTGATGTCCGAAGTCCAGCTTCACCTGTTCGAAAGGACGCTCCACCAGGAAGCTCGCGAACGTATGCACCACCGGCCGCATCCCGGTGAGCGCCAGCCCGCCGCCGACACCGATCAGCAGCTGTTCCCTGATCCCGACGTTGATCACCCGCTCCGGATGGCTGCGCAGGGCGGGCGCGAAGCCGTCCGCGCTGATGTCGGCCAGGACGAGCGCCACCCTCGGATCCTCGTCCAGCAGCCGGTCGGTGGTCGCGATGAACCGGTCACGCATGGTGTCCATGACACATTCCTCTTTTCCGGGTCCGATGGCTCTTCAGTGGGACTGGTTCTTCGGTTCGACCCGGGCCACGACGGCCCGCGGGCGGCCCGGATGCGGTGCGGTGAACGCCGCGTACAGTGCCTCGTGGTTCCGCCCGTCCACCGTTTCCGCCGACCAGCCGGCCGCTTCGAACCGGGAGGCGATCCCGCCCGGCCAGCCGTGCGTGGCGGACGAGTTGTCGACCACCACCACGTTCAGCCGGTCGAGTCCGGCGGGCCCCGCGAAGGCGAGCGCCTCGTGATTGCTGCCCTCGTCCAGTTCGGCGTCCCCGACCAGGACCCACACCGCCGGCCCGGGGCGGCCCTGGGCCCGCAGCCCCAGCGCCGTGCCCACCGCCAGCGGCAGCCCGTGGCCGAGCGACCCGCTGCCGATCTCCACGCCGGGCACCAGCACCCGGTCCGGGTGGTGCCCGAGCGGCGAGTCGTACGCGCCGAAGCCCGGCAGCACCTCCTCACCGAAGAAGCCCTTGGCTGCCAGCACCGCGTAGTACGCCATCGGCCCGTGCCCCTTGGACAGCAGGAACCGGTCCCGCCCGGGATCCTCCGCCCCGGCGGGCGTGACCCGCAGCACCCGGTCGTAGAGCACCCACAGCACGTCCAGGGTCGAGGTGGCGGCAGGCCCGTGCTTCTCTGCCCCCGTCATCAGCCCCATCAGACGCCGCAGGTCAAGGTATCCGTACGCCGCCGGGCCTTCGGCACCGCGTGTCTGTCGCGTTGTTGTCGTCATGGGAACGACGGTGCAACGTCAACCCCACTTGAGGTCAAGGGGCGCCCGGCAAAGCCGTTCGCCACCACGTCTTGATGTGCGGTATTGTTCTCAAGCGCGCTCAGCCAGGGGAAAACCCCAGGTCAGGCGGGCATCGGGACGTGGCGCAGCTTGGTAGCGCACTTGACTGGGGGTCAAGGGGTCGCAGGTTCAAATCCTGTCGTCCCGACCAGCTTTCGGGCGGGTCGGAGGTCGTTTTCGCAAGCTTGCGAAGGCGGCCTTCCGTGTTTTCCGCCCAAGGACGCCCGGATGTCCCGGTGTTGGGCGCCACCCTTCGAAGGACCGCCGGGGCCGCGGGGCCAGGGCGGGCCGGTGCCGGTGCTCCCGGTGGCAGCGGTCCCGGCCGGACCGGGCACCGGGCGACCCGGACTGCGTACCGGTGGACGGAAAGCGGCACGTACTCTCGTTCGCACCCACGGACGTACCGCTGCGGCCGGGTCCTCACCTGCGGAGATGATCAGGCACATGTCGACGCACCCCGCCAGGAGCCTGAGCCGGGTGCTCGAGGACTTCGGCCCTGCCCTCCTCGATCTGCTGTACGGGGCTCCCGAGGCCGTCGGGGAGCTCGGCGGGGTCGGCATCCACGACCCGCACGACGAGCAGCACCACCCGCCGAACGCCCTCGTGCTCGGCGTCGGCGTGCACGGCACGGAGCAGATCGCGGGGCTTCTGCGGGACCTGCGGGGCCGGAGCGCCGCAGCCCTCGTCGTACGGGGCCCGGTGGCGGACGGGGGCGTCCTGGAGCCTGTCGTGGCCGAGACCGGGGTGGTGCTGCTCGGCCTGACCCGGGGTGCGTCCTGGGCCCAGCTCGCCGCGATGCTCCGCACCCTGCTCGCCGAGGGCGACGTCGGCGGGGCGGGGGAGCAGACCCTGGGCGGGGTGCCTTCCGGTGACCTCTTCGCCCTGGCCAACGCGATCGCCACGCTGCTGGACGCGCCCGTCACGATCGAGGACCGGCGCTTCCGCATCCTGGCCTTCTCCGGACGGCAGGACGAGGCGGACGCCGCCCGGGTGGCCAGCATCCTGGCCAGGCAGGTGCCCGAACGGTATCTGCGCATCCACGAGGAGGACGGGGTCTTCACCCGGCTCTACCGCACCGAGGGTCCCGTGCACATTCCGCCGCCGAGCCTCGGCGACGAGGTCGCGCTGGCGCGGGTGGCGATCGCGGTTCGGGCGGGGGACGAGATCCTGGGCTCGGTGTGGGCGGCGCTGCGCGAGCCCCTGACGCCCGAGCGGGAGCAGGCGTTCGAGGAGGCGGCGAAGCTCGTCGCGCTCCACATGCTGCGGTTCCGTGCGGGCGCCGACGCGGAGAACCGGCTGCGGGCGGACCTGGTGGCGACCGCGCTGGAGGGCGGTGCGGGCGCCGCCGGGGCACTGGGCCGGCTGGGGCTGGCGGACGAGCCGCTCCTGGTCATGGCGATGGGGCTCGGCCCCGGGTCCGGTGAACCGGGCGACAGGGCCGCGGCGGACGGCGACCACGCCGGGGCCGCCGCCGAGCGGCAGCGCCTCGCGAGCGCGCTGGCGGTGCACCTCGGCGCGGTCGGGCCGCGTGCGGCGGTCGCGCTGCTCGGCGAGGTGGCGTACGCGCTGTTCCCGGTGACCGCCGACCCTGCGGCCGCGCGGGAGCGGGCGGTCCAGGTGGCGTCGAACTTCCTGCGGCGTACGGGGGGCCGCGGCGGCGCCGTCATAGGGATCGGCTCCCTGGCCCCGGAGCCCGCCGCCCTGGCCAGGGCACGGGCCAACGCGGATCGTGCCCTGCGGGTGCTGTCGAGCGGCCGGGCGGGCGGACAGGTCGCCTCGATCGCCGATGTGTACACCGAGGCCCTGCTCATCGAGATGCGTGATCTCGCCGCGGCCCACCGCGACGAACTCTCCGGACCGCTCGCCAGGCTCGTGGCCTACGACACCGAGCACAACGCCCGCCTGGTCGAGACGCTGCGGGCCTGGCTGGACGCCTTCGGGGACGTGATCGCCGCGTCGAGAAGCCTGTTCGTCCACCCCAACACCTTCCGGTACCGCATTCGCCGGGTGTCCGAGGTGGGCGGGCTCGACCTGGGGGACCCTTCCGCACGGTTCGCGGCCATGCTGCAGCTGCGGCTGATGGGGCGGTACGACGATCCGGCCGGCGGACCCCGGACCGTGGCAGGGGACACCCGGCCGCACGGCTGACGGGGGAGGGGACCTGAGGCGGGTGCGGGCGCCGTCGGCGAGAGCGTCCCGGTGCGGTGCGGTGCGGTGCGGTGTTGTGCGGTGTTGTGCGGTGCGGGGGGTGCTGGGCGAGCCGCCGCAGCCCGCGATGGTGAGTGGCACCCGGCGAGTACGCGGCGTCGTCCACGACCCCGACCCCGATCCGCTTGCCCGCGAGCTCCAGCTTGCTCGCCGAGTGGGCTACGCGGAGGCGGCCCGGGTGCCGGCCGGCCCCGTCGCGGACCGGCCTGTCGCCCTGATCGCCGTGGTGATGACCCCGCCACGGACCGGCCCGTCGCCTCGACCGTTGTGGTGGTGTCCCCGTATCCACTCGGCACCTCAAGTCGTCCCAGGAGCCAAGCCGCAGGCGGCTTTTTCGTCCCCGGCAACCAACACGCACGGCCCTCGCCCTGCCTACGCTGCCTGTCTGTTCACCACACCCGGGGGCCTCCGCGCAGACCGGCTTCGGTCGGGGGCACGCGCCTCGCGGAGGTGGCCGCGGACTGCCAAGTGCCGGGAGCCGTGCCGGTGTTCCTGCCCGCCGGAGTGCGTCCGGCCCGTACGAGGGGATCCTCCGTGTCATACGACCTGCATCGGCACTCCGTCGTCGCCGATGCCCACAACGACCTTCTGATGGCCGTCGCCGCCCGGCCGCCGCACCGCTGGGGCAGCTTCTTCCGTGAACGCTGGTTGCCGCAGCTGCGCGAGGGCGGTATCCGCATCCAGGTCCTGCCCGTCTTCATCGACGACCAGTTCCGGCCCGAAGGAGCACTGCGGCAGACCCTTCGCATGATCGAGTGCGCCCACGTGCTGGCCGAGGAGAACGCGGACCGGGTCGCCCTGTGCCGGGACGGGGCCGACATCGACGCCGCCCTGGCCCAGGACCGGATCGCCCTCGTCCTCGCGCTGGAGAGCGCGCCCGGCGTCGACGCGTCCGTGGAACTGTTCTCCACGCTCTTCCGGCTGGGCGTACGCATCGCGTCGATCGCGCACTGGGGGCGCACTCCGCTCGCCGACGGCAGCCGCGAGGACGCGACCGGCAGCAGGCTCACCGCCCCGGGGGTGCGGGCCCTGGCCGAGATGGAACGCCTCGGCATCCTCTTCGACCTCTCCCATCTCAGTGCCACCGGCGTCGCCCACGTCCTGGAGATCGCCACCAAGCCCCTGCTCGCCACCCACTCCAACGCCCGGGCCCTGCGCGACCACCACCGCAACCTTACCGACGAACAGATCCGCGGGGTGGCCGCCACCGGTGGCGTCGTCTGTGTGAACTTCGTGCCGGACTTCCTCACCGACGACCGGGCGAAGGTGGGCGTCGAGCGGATCGTCGACCACATCGAGCACCTCGTCTCCGTCGCCGGCGCCGAACACGTCGGCCTCGGCTCGGACTTCGTGCAGGAGATCATGGCCGACCTCACCCCGCCCTGCTGCGAGCACCTCGACGACGAGGACCCGATGTTCGATTTCCCCGAGCTGGCGGGCCCGGCGGGCATGCCGCTGGTCACCGACGCGCTGGTGCGCCGGGGCCTGGCGGAGAAGGACATCCGGCAGATCCTCGGCGGAAACCTGCGGAGGGTCATGAGTACGCAGATGGGATGAGCGCCCGCGCCGGACCGTACGCGCCCTTGCACCCCCACACCTTTCTCCCCCCGGAGGCCCCACCATGCCCGTCGACCCCGTACCCCACGACCTCGCATCCCCCGAGGGCCTCGCATCCCCCGGCCGAGGTCTCCCCGGCCCCGCTCTCCCCGGCCTCGGCGCCATGCTCGCCGACCTCGAAGAGCTCGTGTGCTGCGAGTCCTTCTCCGCCGACCACGCGGCCGTGGCACGCAGCGCCCAGGTCGTCGCCGGGCAGGGGCACCGGCTGCTCGGCGCCCGGCCGGAATTCCTGGTGAGCGGGGGAGTGACCCACCTGCGCTGGACGTTCGGCACTCCGCGCGTCCTGCTCCTGGGCCACCACGACACCGTCTGGCCGACCGGTTCCCTCGCGACGCACCCCTGGTCCGTGCGGCAGGGCATCGCCCGGGGTCCCGGCGTCTTCGACATGAAGGCGGGGCTGGTCCAGATGTTCCACGCGCTGGCCTCCCTGCCCTCCCTCGACGGCCTATGCGTGCTGGTCACCGGCGACGAGGAGGTGGGGTCCGACACCTCGAGGCCGCTCATCGAAGCCGCCGCCCGCCAGTGCGGGGCCGCCCTCGTGCTGGAGGCGGCAGCCGCCGGCGGTGCCCTCAAGACCAGCCGCAAGGGCGTCTCGCACTACGAACTCACCGTCCACGGCCGGGCCGCCCACGCCGGACTCGAACCGGAGAAGGGCGTCAACGCGGGCAGGGAACTCGCCCACCAGCTCCTCGGCCTCGAAGACCTCGCCGCCACCGTCACCGCGCGCACCGGGCCGGGAACGACCGTCACGCCCACCCTGCTGTCGGCGGGCACCGCGACCAACACCGTGCCCGCCCGTGCCGAACTGAGCGTGGACGTACGGGTCCCCAGCAGCGCGGCCCAGAAAGCGGTCGACGACCTCATGCGGTCCCTGGAGCCCGGGCTCCCGGGAGCCCGGCTGGAGATCACCGGCGGCCCCAACCGCCCTCCGCTGGAGGCCGAGGCCTCCCGCGAGCTGTTCGACCTGGCCGCCTCGCTCGCCGCACCCCTCGGCATGGCGCCCCTCCGGCAGGCGGCCGTCGGCGGGGCGTCCGACGGCAACTACACCGCGGGCACCGGCTGCCGCACCCTCGACGGTCTGGGCGCCGTCGGGGACGGGGCCCACGCCGACCACGAACACGTCGAGACCACCACCATGCCGGAGCGCGCCCGGCTTCTTGCCCACCTCGTGGCAGCCCTGCGATGAACGGGCCCGACATCCGCGAACTCCGCACCATGGAGGAGTTCGACGACGTGTGCCGGCTCTACGCCGACATCTGGGGCACCGACCCCGCAAGCCCGATCGTGCCCGCCGAGATCATGCGGGCCCTCACGCACGCCGGGAACTACGCGGCCGGAGCCTACGAGGGCACCCGCCTGGTGGGCGCCTCCCTCGCCTTCTTCGCCGAGCCCGCGGGTACCACCCTGCACTCCCACATCACGGGCGCCACCGGTGGCAGGGGCACCGGAGTTGCCCTCAAATTCCACCAGCGGCAGTGGGCACTCGACCGCGGACTGAAGCGGATCACCTGGACGTACGACCCGCTCATCCGCCGCAACGCCCACTTCAACCTCACCAAACTCGGCGCGCGCCCCGAGCAGTACCTCCCGTCCTTCTACGGCGCCATGGACGACTCCATCAACGGCGGCGACGAATCCGACCGGGTCCTCGCCGTCTGGGACCTCGCCGCGCCCACGTCCCCGGGCCACGTCCCGGGTGTCGGCACGGCCCTGCCCGCCGACGTCGCGTACGGCGTCCGCGATGTCGAAGGCCGCCCCCAAGTCGGCCCGCTCGACGCGGAGTTCGTACTCATCGAACTGCCCGACGACATCGAGGCCCTGCGCCGCACCGACCCGCAGGCAGCCCGCGCGTGGCGGATCGCCGTCCGGCACACCCTCGGCGAACTCCTCGGCCGGGGCGCGCGGGTGGTCGGCCTGTACGACAGGCGCGGCTACCTCGTCCGGCACGCCACCGCCCCCTCCCCACCCGTTTCCATGCCCCGCACGTCCGCCCACCCCGGGAGCCACCCGTGACCAAGCCGAAGATCTCCGGCGTCGAACTGCGCCGGATCGCCATGCCCCTCGTCGCACCGTTCCGTACCTCGTTCGGCACCGAGACCAGCCGCGACGTGCTGCTGGTCCGGGTCGTCACCGCCGACGGCGAGGGCTGGGCCGAGTGCGCCGCCATGTCCGAGCCGCGCTACTGCAGCGAATACGTCGACGGGGCGCAGGACGTCCTGCGCAAGTTCCTCGTGCCCGCCCTGCCCAAGGAAGGGGCCGACGCGGCCGCGGTCGGCCGGGTGCTCGAACCGTTCACCGGACACCGCATGGCGAAGGCGGCACTGGAGACCGCCGTGCTCGACGCCCAGCTCCGCGCGCGGGGCGAGTCGTTCGGCTCCTACCTCGGAGCGGCGCGCGACCGGGTGCCCTGCGGAGTCTCCGTCGGCATCATGGACTCCGTACCCGAGCTCCTCGACGCCGTCGAGCGGTACGTCGCCGAGGGGTACGTCCGCATCAAGCTGAAGATCGAACCCGGCTGGGACCTGGCCCCGGTCCGCGCGGTCCGCGAACGGTTCGGCGACGACCTCCTCCTCCAGGTCGACGCCAACGCCGCCTACACCTTGGTGGACTCCGCACACCTCGCCAAGCTCGACCAGTTCGGGCTCCTGCTGATCGAGCAGCCGCTCGCCAACGACGACATGGTGCAGCACGCCCAGCTGGCGAAAATGCTGCGCACCCCGGTCTGCCTCGACGAGTCCATCGAGTCCGCCGCCCATGCCGCGGCGGCCATCTCGCTCGGCGCCTGTTCCGTCATCAACGTCAAGCCCGCCCGCGTCGGCGGCTACCTGGAGGCCCGCCGCATCCACGACCTGGCCCGCGCCCACGGCATTCCCGTCTGGTGCGGCGGCATGCTGGAAACCGGCATCGGCCGCGCCGCCAACGTCGCGCTCGCCGCCCTGCCCGGCTTCACCCTGCCCGGCGACACCTCCGGCTCGCACCGCTACTTCGCCACGGACATCACACCGCCGTTCGTCCTCAAGGACGGCCACCTGGACGTCCCCACCGGCCCGGGCCTCGGGGTCGCACCGCTCCCCGACCTCCTCGACGAGGTGACCACCTCCAGCGAGTGGATCCCCCTCTGACCGGAACACCGCGCCCTACGCCCGGACCGCGAAGCGGCGTACCCCGGCCACGATCTCCCCGTCGACCAACCCTGCCCCGGCCAGCACCTCCAAGTGCGCGTCGATCTCCAGGACCGCGAGCATCCGGTGCAGGTCGGGAAGCTCGTCGAGCCTGCGGCCGCGGCGGGTCCAGGGCAATGCCCGGGCCACTTCGAGGGCGGTGGCCGCCCCCGCACGGACCTCGCGGACCACCGCGTCGAGCCGTTCCTCGTGGTGGGCGAGGAGTTCGTCGACGCGGGTGTGCACGGTGGCGGTCACCGGACCGTGCGCGGGGAGCAGAGTTGCGTCCGGCAGCTCCCGTACCAGACGCAGGGACTGGAGGTAGGAGCGGAGCGGGGACTTCTCCGGTACGCATTCGAAACCGATCGAGGGCGTGATGTGCGGCAGCACGTGGTCCCCGGCGAAGAGCAGCCGGGCCGCCGGATCCCCGAAGACCACATGGCCCCGGGTGTGCCCCGGTGTGGCGAGAGTCGTCAGCAGACGGCCGGTGAGAGCGACCTGCTCGCCGTCGTCCAGCCAGGCGTCCGGCGGGCCCACCGGCATCGCCAGTTCCTCCGGTGTCACCGGCAGCGCGTCGACCCGGTCCGCCAGCTCCTTCGCCCCGCAGGCCCGCAGCTGCTCCACCTGCCGGGGGAAGGGGCCGTGGGTCAGGTCGAGACCCTCGATGGAGTGCCGCTCGCCGCGCCCGATGCGCACCCGGGCGCCGAGTGATTCCCGCAGGGCGAGTGCCTGGGTGTAGTGGTCCCAGTGGGCGTGGGTCACCAGGATCTGGGAGAGGTCCGCGAGCCGGTGGCCGAGCGAGTGCAGCGCTTCCCCGAGCGCCTCGCGCGTCCGCGGGCCCGCCCAGCCGGAGTCGATCAGGACCAGCCCCTGCGGGTCCTCGATCAGATAGACGTTGACCGCCGTGAGCGCCGCGTCGGGGAGCGGGAGCGGGATGCGGTAGACCCCCTCGCTCACCCGGTGGGCGCCGGGTTCGGTCCAGTCGTCGGGCTGGGCCGGGAGGGCCGGCAGAACATTCACCACGACATGCACCCCGTTCTTCCATGGCTTGTACAGGGACTTGTGAGCGTAGTGAAGTGCCGCCGAAGAGGCGCTGTTCCGGGGCGCGTTGAGGATCACACGCCACAGGGCTGGACGCCGAACGGAACGCACCATCGGTACACCGCCGCTCCCCCCGCCGGGAAATCTTCCGCGACCGCCCGGCACGCCCGCGGGGCCGCCCGCCGGGAAATTTTCCGCGACCGGCCGGCCCCCCCGCCGGGCCCCCCACCGGCCCCCCGCCGGGCACCCCACCGGCCCCCCGCCGGGACGTCCTCCGCGACCGGTCGGCGCACGCCCGGCCGCCCCCGTCCACCGATGGCCTACCGTGTGGGCGGTGAACAGGCAGCACCCGGAGAGCACTCCCACCCCCACCACCGACTCCACAGCCCCCCTGCGGATACGCATGGCCGCGGTCGCCCTCGTCGCGGCGGCGGTGGCCGCCGTGGGCAGCTGGGCGTACCTGCGTGCGGGCGCTTCCGCCACCGACGTGATACGCGATCTGGCCGTCGGCCTCGCCTACGCGGGCGGCGGCCTCGTCGCCTGGTGGCACAGGCCCGCCAACCGCACCGGGCCCCTGATGGCAGCCGAGGGCATCACCTGGTTCCTCGGCAACCTCCAGGGCACCGGGGTGCCCGCCCTGTTCGCCGTGGGTGCCTGGTGGGAGGCGCTCAACATGGCCGTCCTCGTCCACCTCGTGCTCTCCTTCCCCGACGGCCGCCTCGGCTCGGCGCTCGCCCGCCGCCTCACCGTCTTCGCCTACGGACTGGTCGCCCTCGGCGGCCTGCTGCGGGCCATGACCTACGACCCGGCCGTCGTCGCCGTGGAGGCGACGTACCTCTCCTGCACCGGCTGCGGCCCCAACCTGCTGCATGTCCCCGCCCTCACGAGCCTCTTCACCCCCGTGGACACCGTCTACCGCTCGCTGGGCTGGGTCCTGTCCGTGGTGCTGGTCGTCGCGATCCTGCGCCGCTGGCAGCAGGCCTCGGTGGCCCGCCGCAGGGCCCTGCTGCCGGCCTGGATCGCCATCGCGATCGCCTCCGCGTTCCTGCTGTGGGACCTGCTGCTCCTGCTGCTGCCCACACCCCCGGCCGGAGTCCTCCAGGAGGCCGTCTTCCTGCTCTCCGACCTCGCGCAGGTCGCCGTACCGGTGGCGTTCCTCACCGGTCTGCTGCGGATGCGCCTGCAGCGCGCCGAGGTCGGCGACCTGGTCATCGACCTCGGAACCGACCCCGGCCAGGACCGGCTGCGCGAGGTGCTCGGCCGGGTGCTCGGCGACCCCGGGCTGCGCCTGGGCCTGTGGCAGGAGGAGAAGGGCGCGTACGTCGACGGGGAGGGCGGCGTCGTCCGCGGCCAGGGCCAGGGGCGCACCCGGGTGGATTCCTCCCGGGGCACCCCGCTGGCCCTTCTCCAGCACGACCCGGCCCTGGACGAGGACCCCGAACTCCTCGAATCGGTCGGAGCGGCGCTGCGCCTGGCCCTGGAGAACCTGTCGCTGCGCACCCAGGCCAAGGAGGTCACCTCGCGCATCGTCCGCGCCGCCGACGCCGAGCGGGGCCGCCTCGAGCGGGACCTGCACGACGGTGCGCAGACCCGTCTCGTTTTCGCCCTGATGGCCCTGCGCCGCGTCGACAAGGGCCTGGCAGGCCACCCCGACCCGTCCCTGCGACGCTCGGTCGCCGAGGTCGAGGAGAGCTTGAAACTGGCGCTCGAAGAGCTGCGCGGCATCGCCCACGGCATCCACCCCGCGGTCCTCACCCGCGAAGGACTCGGCCCCGCGCTCAGCGCGCTCGCCCAGCAGGCCGCCCTGCCCGTCGTCGTCGCCGCCGAACCCCGGCGCTACGATCCCGTCGTGGAGTCCACCGCGTACTTCACCGTCTGCGAAGCCCTCGCCAACGCGGCCAAGCACGCCGAGGCCCGGGCGGTCAGCGTCTCCGCCCGGTACAGCGGGGGCAGGCTCGTCGTCGAGACAGTCGACGACGGCATCGGCGGCGCCGACACGGCCCGCGGCAGCGGACTGCGGGGGCTGGCCGACCGGCTGGCCGCCGTGGACGGGATACTGCACGTGGACTCTCCCGCAGGCGGCGGGACCAGGATCAGGGCGGAGCTTCCGTGCGGGTGATAGTGGCCGAGGACTCGGCGCTCCTCAGGCAGGGCGTCGTACGACTGCTCACCGACGCGGGATTCGAGGTCCCGGCCGCGCTGGGGGACGCCGAGCGGCTGCCCGCGCTGGTCGCCGAACACCGCCCCGACGCCGTGCTCCTGGACATCAGGATGCCGCCCACCCACACCGACGAGGGCCTGCTCGCGGCCGCCAGGATCCGCCGCGGCCACCCCGGCACCGGGGTGCTGCTGCTCTCGCAGTACGTCGAGACGACGGACACCGTGCGGGCCCTGGCCGAGGACCCGCGCGGCTTCGGCTATCTGCTCAAGGAACGGGTCGCCGACATCGACGAACTGGCCGGCGCGCTCAAGCGGGTCGCGGCGGGCGAGAGCGTCCTGGACCCCGAGGTGGTGGCCCGGCTGCTCGACACCCCGCGCGCCCCCGGCCCGCTCGACGAACTCACCGCCCGCGAACGCGAGGTACTGGCGCTGATGGCGGAGGGCCGGAGCAATGACGCGATCGCCGGCACCCTGGTCATCGGCGCGAAGACGGTCGAGACACACGTCCGCAACATCTTCGCCAAACTGGCGCTGGAGACCGACCTGCACGACCACCGCAGAGTACGCGCAGTGCTCACCTATCTACGGGCCTGACCGCGGCTTCCGTTCCACGGATGCGGCCACCGCGTCCGCGGGCACGAGCACCGCACCCACGAACCCGGTGACCGCGTCCGTGGGCCGGAGCACGGCAGACCGTTCCGGGACGACGCTTCCCCCGAGTTCCCCCGTACTTCCCCCGTCGTCGTCCCCGGAACGGTGCCGGTGAGAACACCATAGGCAGACCGCGGGGACCTGACATCAGGGCCTGCCCTGAGATCCGGAATCTTTCCGTCCTGCCGGGATCACACCGACCCGAGGTCCGCGGTCACCCACCGCTCGGGACGCATCGTGAGGATTGCCGGAGCCCCGTGTTCCTTCCACGAGAAGTCGACGTACGCCGGCACCTTCTCGGCCGGCAGATAGCGGGCGGACATTTCGGTGAGCTGCTCCAGGGTGCCCGGCGCCTCCGCCACGACGGGGCCCTCCACCGACACGTATCGGATGGTCGGCTCCACCCGGTCGACCATGATCGTGAACCGGCCGGCGGCCCGGATCAGCTCCGCCTTGCGGGAGTCGGGCCCGGTCAGGATCCACAGGTCGCCACCGGGCGCGTACTGGTACCAGATCGGCACGGTGAGGGGAGCGCGGCCAGGTCCGGCGTCCACGGAGAGCGCGCCGATGTGCGGTTCGGCCAGGAATTCTTCACGTGCGTCGCGGGAGAGTGCCACGGTTGCTCCTTCTGCTCCGGATGCGAGGGGTGAGGGCTGCTGTGCCACGGGCGCTGTCGCGGTCCGGGCGCCGCCCCCGAGGGCCGCGCCGCCCGTACGCGGTCCAACACCCGGTCGACTACCCCCGATTCCCGCCGCCGCCTCAGTACGCCGCCGTACGGGTGAAGCGCCCGGCCACCGCCAGGTCCTCCTCGATTGCGGCCACCGCCGCCAGCAGGGCGGGCAGCACCTCCGCCCGGACCTCCCGTGCGGTGCGGCGGCTGCTGTGCATGGCGATGTTGACGGCGGCCACCGCGGAGCCGGTCCGGTCCCTCACCGGTACGGCGACGGAGCGCAGCCCCTCCTCCAACTCCCCGTCCGTCATGGCGAATCCGTCCTGCCGTACCCGGTCCAGGATCGCGGCGAGCTCGCTCACCGAGGTCACCGTGTGCCGGGTCAGCGCCCGCGGTCCGGACCGCGCGAGCCGCTCGGCACGCTCGGGCGCGGGCAGGTCGGCCAGCAGGACCCGGCCCATGGAGGTGGCGTACGCGGGGAACCGGGTGCCGACCGTGATGTTGACGTTCATGATGCGGCTGGTGGCGATCCGCGCCGTGTACTGGATCTCCGTGCCCGTGAGCACGGAGAGCGAAGCGGAGTCGTTCACCCGCCGCGACAGGTCCGCGAGATGCGGCTCGGCGATCTGCGGGAGGCTGCGGCGCGACAGGGGCGGAAAACCCAGCCCGAGCACCGGCGGAGCGGGCCGGAACACCCCGCCGTCCGACTCCACGTACCCCAGGTGGGCGAGGGTGATCAACGCCCGGCGCGCGGTCGCCCGCGCCAGTCCGCACGCCTCGGCCACACCCGTCAGGGTCAGCGCCGGAGCGTCCTCGCCGAACGCGGTCAGCACGGTCAGCCCGCGGGCGAGCGACTCCACGAAACCCGCGCCCAGCTCCTGCTTCGACGCGGTGGTCCAGCTCGCCAGCGCGGAAGCGGGACCCGGCGCGGGGTCGGGCGCCTCGCGCAGCTCGCTCTCCATCGCGGCGACGGCCGTGCGCAGCCGGGGCAGCACCGCCGTGCGGAGCGAGGCCGCGCCGTGCCTGCTGGTGTGGCTGACCACGCTCGCCGCACACACGGTCCTGCCGTCCGGGCCCCGGACCGGGAGCGCCAGCGCCACCAGACCGGGCTCGATCAACTGGTCGTCCAGTGCCCAGCCGTGCCCGGCGGCCGCCCGGACACGGTCGGCGAAGTGCGCCTCGTCCGGGGGGTTCTCGTCCGGAGGTACGGCGTGGAAGGCCGCCTGCCGCGGGTCGGTGGCGCACCGCTCCCGCCAGCGCCGCCACGCTTCCGCGTCCCAGCCGGCGGCGAACAGGGTTCCGGGAGCGGTCCGTTCGGCGGGCAGCAGGTCGCCGATGCGGAAGCTCAGCGACATCGCCCTGCGGCGCGTCGACTGGTGGACGAAGCGGATGCCGTGCCGGTCGGGTACCGCCAGCGACACCGACTCGTCGAGCGCGTCCGCCAGGCGCTCCGCGTGCGGACCGAGCAGGGCCGGGACACGGAGCGAGGCCAGGTAGGCGTTGCCGAGCTCCATCAGGCGCGGAGCGAGCACCGCGTCCCGGCCCTCCAGGCGGAGGTGGCCCATCCGGGCCAGGGTGCCGGTGACGCGGTCGACGGTGGAGCGGGCCAGGCCGGTGGACCGTACGAGATCGCCCAGGCTCAGCCGGCCGCCCGCGTCGGTGAGCCGGCGCAGCACGTCGAGACCGCGCAGCAGCGGGCCGACCGCCTCGGCGGGCAGGCCTTCGGCGGACGGATCCCCGGCGGGCGGGCCTTGGGTGGACGGATCCCCGGCGGGCGGGACGCCGGTGGGCGGGTCTCCGGCGGGCGGGGCGGTGCGGGCGGCGGTGCGGTTCATGTCGGCCATCTGCTCTCCGTGGTGCACGTCAGGGGCCACCGTAACCGGGCATTGACAGGCCGGTCGGGCCGCAGCAGACTCATGCCGGATCACGTGTGTGAACTCTAGTTCATCAGGCGAACAGCCTGGGGTCAGGAATTCCTTCATGGACAAGGTCAGGGTCACCGCCGCCGAGGCGGTCGCCGACATCCCCCGCGGAGCCACGCTCGCCGTCGGCGGCTTCGGCCTCAGCGGGGTACCGGACGTGCTGATACGGGCGCTCCACGACAGCGGCAAGGACGGCCTGGACGTCGTCTCCAACAACTGCGGCGTCGACGGCCGCGGACTCGGCATCCTCCTCGCGGCGGGCCGGATCGGCCGGGTCACCGGCAGCTACATCGGCGACAACAAAGAGTTCGCCCGCCGGTACCTGGGCGGTGAACTGGAGGTCGAGCTGATCCCGCAGGGCACCCTCGCCGAGCGGCTGCGCGCCGGCGGCGCGGGAATCCCCGCCTTCTTCACCCCGGCCGGCGTCGGCACCCAGGTGGCCGACGGCGGCCTGCCCTGGCGCTACGGGCCCGACGGCAGCGTCGCCGTGCCCTCCCCGGCGAAGGAGACCCGCGTCTTCGACGGCCGCGAGTACGTCCTGGAACGGGGGATCACCACCGACTTCGCCCTCGTACGGGCGGCCAGGGGCGACCGGCACGGCAACCTCGTCTTCCACCGCTCCGCCCGCAACTTCAACCCCCTCGCGGCGATGGCGGGACGGATCACGATCGCGGAGGTGGAGGAACTGGTGGAGCCCGGCGCCCTGGACCCGGACGCGGTGCACCTGCCCGGCGTGTTCGTGCAGCGGGTCCTCCCGCTCACCCGGGAGCAGGCCGCGGACAAGCCGATCGAACGGCGCACGACCTCCGCGCCCGCCGCGGAAGGAACGGTGACCCCCTGATGGCCTGGACCCGAGCGGAAATGGCCGCACGGGCCGCCGCCGAACTCGACCCCGGCAGCTACGTCAACCTCGGCATCGGCCTGCCCACCCTGATCCCCGGCTTCCTCCCGCCGGACGCCGACGTCGTCCTGCACTCGGAGAACGGACTCCTCGGCGTCGGCCCCTACCCCACCGACGACCAGGTCGACCCCGACCTCATCAACGCCGGCAAGGAGACCGTCACCGTCATGCCCGGCGCCTCCTTCTTCGACTCAGCCCTCTCCTTCGGCATGATCCGCGGCGGCCACATCGACACCGCGGTGCTCGGCGCCATGCAGGTCTCCGCCCGCGGCGACCTCGCCAACTGGGCCGTCCCCGGAAAGACGGTCAAGGGCATGGGCGGGGCGATGGACCTCGTGCACGGGGCCCGCCGGGTCATCGTCCTCACCGACCACACCGCCAAGGACGGCACCCCGAAGATCGTGGCGGAGTGCACCCTGCCGCTCACCGGCAGACGGTGCGTGCACCGCGTCATCACCGACCTCGGCGTCCTGGACGTGACCGCCGACGGGCTCGTCCTGGCCGAGACGGCGCCGGGAGTCGGCGCCGCGGAACTCATCGAGAAGACGGGGGCGCCGGTCGCCCTCGGGAAAGTGGTGGCACGATGAACCGCCTTCGCGACGTGTACGTGGTCGACGCCGTCCGCACGCCGGTCGGCAAGTACGGCGGCGCTCTGGCCGCCGTACGGCCCGACGACCTGGCCGCCACCGTGCTGCGCGCCCTCCTCGCCCGCACCCCGGACCTGGACCCGGCCCGGATCGACGACGTGTTCCTCGGCAACGCCAACGGTGCGGGGGAGGAGAACCGCGACGTCGCCCGGATGGCGGTGCTGCTCGCCGGACTCCCGGTGTCCGTGCCCGGCGTCACCGTCAACCGGCTCTGCGGCTCCGGCATGGAGGCCGTCATCCAGGCCGCCCGCGCCGTCGCCGTCGGTGACGCGTCGGTGGCCGTCGCGGGCGGCGTCGAGTCGATGAGCCGTGCCCCCTGGGTGCTGCCAAAGCCGGACCGCGCCTTCCCCGCGGGGCACCAGCAGATGTACTCCACCACCCTCGGCTGGCGGCTGACCAACCCGCGGATGCCCGAGGAATGGACCGTCGCCCTCGGCGAGGGCGCGGAACTGGTCGCCGAACGGTACGGCGTCACCCGCGAGGCACAGGACGCGTTCGCCCTCAGGAGCCATCAAAAGGCGGCCGCTGCCTGGCAGTCGGGGCAGTACGACGGCGAGGTCGTGCCCGTCGCCGGAGCCGACCTCGCACGCGACGAATGCGTCAGGGAAACCTCCACCCTCGAAACCCTGGCCCGACTGGGGCCCGTCTTCCGCGAGAACGGCACCGTCACGGCGGGCAACTCCTCCCCCCTCAACGACGGAGCCGCCGCCCTCCTCCTCGTCGACGAGGACGGTCTGCGCGCCACCGGCCGCGAACCCCTCGCCCGGATCGGCGCCTGCGCCGTCACCGGCATCGAACCGCAGTACTTCGGGGCAGGGCCCGTCGAGGCCGTCCGGCGCGCACTGAAGAAGGCCGGCCGCCGGCTCCCCGACCTGACAGCCGTCGAACTCAACGAAGCCTTCGCCGCCCAGGCCCTGGCCTGCCTGTCCCAGTGGCCGGACCTCGATCCCGCGGTGGTCAACCCGCGCGGCGGCGCCCTCGCCGTCGGCCACCCCCTCGGTGCCTCCGGGGCCCGCATCGCCGGAGCCGCCGCCCACCAGCTCGCCGCCACCGGTGCGGGCACCGCGCTCGCCACCCTGTGCATCGGCGTCGGCCAGGGACTCGCACTCGTCCTGGAAAGGTGACCAAACCCCCATGCGCGCACCAGAACTGACGCAGCAGCAGATCAGCGACGAGATGGCCGAGCGGCACACCGCCGCAGCCAAGGCCGTCGCCGCCGGCGCCCCCGCCCCGCACCACCCGCCGCGCGACTTCACCCCGTACCGCAGCAGCGTCCTGCGCCACCCCCGGCAGCCGCTGGTCGCCCTGACGGGCGACAGCGACCCCGAGGCCGCCGAACTGTACGGCCCCGTCTTCGGCGTCACCGATGTCACCGCACTCGACGCCGACCTCACCCGGCAGCACGCGGGCGACCCGCTCGGCGAGCGGATCACCGTCAGCGGCCGGGTCCTGGACCGCCACGGACGCCCGGTGCGCGGCCAGCTCGTCGAACTCTGGCAGGCCAACGCCGCCGGCCGCTACGCCCACCAGCGCGACCAGCACCTGGCCCCGCTGGACCCCCACTTCACCGGTGCCGGACGCTGCCTGACGGACCAGGAGGGCAATTACGCCTTCACCACCGTCAAGCCGGGTGCCTATCCGTGGCGCAACCATCTGAACGCCTGGCGGCCCGCCCACCTCCACTTCTCCCTCTTCGGCAGCGCCTTCACCCAGCGCCTGGTCACCCAGATGTACTTCCCCGGCGACCCGCTCCTGCCCTACGACCCGATCCTCCAGTCGGTCACCGACCGGGCCGCCAGGGACCGCCTCGTCGCCATCTATGACCCCGGGCGCTCCCGCCCCGAGTTCTCGCTCGGCTACCGCTGGGACATCACCCTCGACGGCCCCGCGGCCACCCTGCCCGACCCCGAGGAGGGCCACCGATGACCACCGCGCTCCCGCCCACCCCGTCCCAGACCGTCGGCCCGTTCTACGGATACGCGCTGCCCTTCACCGGCGGCGGCGACATCGCCCCCGCCGGACACCCGGAGACGGTCACCGTCCACGGGTACGTCAGCGACGGCCGCGGCGTCCCCGTGCCCGACGCGCTGATCGAGACCTGGCAGGCCGCCCCGGACGGCTCCCTCGCGGGCCGTCCCGGCTCGCTCAGGCGCGACCCCGTGACCGGCGGCTTCCTCGGCCGCAACGGTGTCGACTTCACCGGCTTCGGACGGGTGGCGACCGATGCGGACGGCCACTGGGCGATCCGTACGCACGCCCCACCGGCCCGGCACCCCTACCTCGCGGTCTGCGTCTTCGCGCGCGGACTGATGCACCACCTGTACACCCGCGCCTACTTCGCCGACGACGTCACGCGGATCATGGACGGGCCCCTGGCCGGGCTGCCCGCCGAGCGCCGGGCCACGCTGCTCGCCCGCCGCGAGGCGGACGGGACGCGGCGCTTCGACATCCGGCTCCAGGGGGAGAGGGAGACGGTGTTCCTTGACTTCCGCTGAGCACGCCCCGAAGACCTCCACCGGACACCTTCCATCGGATGCCTCCGGACACCTTCCGCCGGACGCCTTCAGGCACCTCTCGCCGGCCCGCGCCGGGCACGCCGCGAGCCTCTTCACCCCTGTGGCGGCGGGCAGCTCCGCCGAGGAGGCCACCGGTGACACCGCCTTCCTCCAGGCGATGCTCGACGCCGAGGCCGCACTGACCCGGGCCCAGGCCCGTCTCGGCGCAGCCCCAGCCGGTGCGGCACGGACGGTCACCGCGGCGGCGGACGCCACCCGCCCCCGCTACCACGTCCACGACCTCGCGCTGCGAGCCAGGGCGGCCGGGAACCCGGTGGTCCCGCTGGTCGCCGAACTGACCGCCGAAGTGACCGAACTGACCGCCGAAGTGACCGAACTGAATCCGTCCGACGCGGAGTTCGTGCACCGCGGGGCCACCAGCCAGGACATCCTCGACACCGCCCTGATGCTGCTCGCGGCCCGCACTCTCGACCTGCTGACCGCCGACCTGGAACGCGCGGCAGCCACCCTCGCCGCACTGGCGGCCGCACACCGCACCACCCCCATGCCCGGCCGCACACTCACCCAGCACGCGGTACCCACCACCTTCGGGCTCAAGGCGGCAGGCTGGCGTGCCCTGCTGCTGGACGCCCACGACCGCCTGACAGCGGTACGGGAGACCCTGCCGGTGCAACTGGGCGGCGCGGCAGGGACATTGGCGGCCTTCGCGGCCACCGCGGGGGAGCAGGGCGGGGCGGACGGCTCCGCAGCGCCGGGCGAGACCGGCTCGGGGGCTGTGGGCGCGATGGGTGCGGGACACTCCTCGCCGACGGAGACCGCGCACCCGGCGGCGGGGGCCCGCCACGCGTCGCAGGCCGGCCGCCCGCGGCCGACGGACCGTCCGGTCCTGCCGGCGGACCACCCCTTGCGACTCGTCCAGGCCTTTGCCGCGGAACTCGGCCTTGCCACGCCTCAGTTGCCCTGGCACACCCTGCGCACCCCTGTCGCCGACCTGGCCGGGGCGCTCGCCCTCACCGCGGGGGCGCTCGGGAAGATCGCCGCCGACGTACTCGTCCTCTCCCGCACCGAGATCGGCGAACTCGCGGAGGGCTCGGGCGGCGGATCGTCCGCGATGCCGCACAAGAGCAACCCGGTCCGCGCCACCCTGATCGCGGCCACCGCCCGCCAGGTCCCGGCACTGGCCGCCGTACTGTACGGATCCCTGGCAGCCGAGGACGAACGCCCCGCCGGCGCCTGGCACGCCGAGTGGCAGCCACTGCGTGACGCGCTGCGCCTGACCGGCGGGGCGGCCCGTGACGCGGCGGAGCTCTGTGCCGGGCTCGTGGTGCGGCCCGGCCGCATGCGCGAGAACCTGGCGCGCACGGGCGGCCTGATCGCGTCCGAGCGCCTGCTGACCGCTCTCACTCCGCTGCTGGGCCGCGCCGCCGCCAAGGACCTGCTCGCCCGGGCCTCCTGTGACGCGGCCGAGCACGGCACGGATCTCGCACAGGCCCTGCGGCACCAGCCCGAGGCAGCCGTGCTGCCGCCCCGCGAGCAGCTCGACGCCCTCCTGGACCCCGCGGGCTACGTGGGCGCCGCCCCGGCCCTCACCGACCACGCCCTGACCCGTACTCCCGCCCGTCCGCTCCTGTGATGTCCGGTCCCGGGACTCGTGGCTGCGCACCGTAGCCCCCCGTCGCGTCCCCGTGCCGAGTGATCTCCCGCCCAGCAGCCCCCCATCCCGGCCTTCCTGCCCCGCGCCTCCCACTGCCTGCCCCCGCCCCTGCCCTTGCCTCTGCCCCGTGCCCCCCTCGCCCCTCAGGACCCCGATGAACCGCCCCCTCCTGCACCACCGCACCGACGGGCCCCCCGAAGCCCCGAACCTCCTCCTCGGGCCGTCCCTCGGCACCTCGCTTGCCGTGTGGGAACCCCAAATCGACGCACTGGCGCAGCATTTCAAGGTGCTGCGCTGGGACCTTCCCGGGCACGGGGGCTCCACCGCATCCCTTCTCCGGGCCGGGGCGACCGTCGCCGACCTCGGCCGCCTCGTACTGGAGCTCGCCGACTCGCTCGGCATCGAACGCTTCTCGTACGCGGGCATCTCACTCGGCGGCGCCGTCGGCAGCTGGCTCGCCGCGCACCACCCGCGGCGCGTCGACTCGCTGGCCCTCCTCTGTACGTCCGCCCGGTTCGGCACCCCCGAGATGTGGGCGGAGCGTGCCGCACTGGTGCGGCGGGAAGGGACGGCTCCGCTCGCCGATTCGGCGCCCGCCCGCTGGTTCACCCCGCGCTGCCACGGTCCCGCCGTCGAGCGGCTGCGCGCCGACCAGAGCGCCACCGACCCCGCCGCGTACGCCGCCTGCTGCGACGCCCTCGCTGCCTTCGACCTGCGCGCGGACCTCGGGAAGATCACCGCCCCGACCCTCGTCCTCGCAGGCCGCGAGGACCGGGCCACCCCGCCCGCCGACGCCCGGCTGCTCGCCGACGGCATCCCCGGCGCCACCCTCACCGAGCTCCCGCACGCCGCCCACCTCGCGAACGTCGAGCGCCCCGAACCCGTACTGGCCGCCCTCCAGCACCACCTCACCGCCGCCGGCCGCGCTCCCCGCAGCCACGTGCACCCGCAGGCACATCCGTACGCGAGCGGCATGACCGTACGCCGCGCAGTCCTCGGTGACGACCACGTCGACCGGGCCGTCGCCCGCACCACCCCCCTCACCGCCCGGTTCCAGGACTTCATCACCCGCTACGCGTGGGGCGAGATCTGGGCCGGGGACACCCTCGACCGCCGCACCCGCAGCTGCGTCACCCTCACCGCCCTCGTCGCGGGCGGCCACCACGAGGAACTGGCCCTGCACCTCAGGGCTGCGGTCCGCAACGGACTCAGCCACGAGGAGATCGGCGAAGTGCTCCTCCAGTCCGCCGTCTACTGCGGCGTCCCCGCGGCCAACGCCGCCTTCGGCATCGCCCACCGCGTCCTGAACGACCCCGCCCCCGGCCACCCGCACGTCCCCGCCGACAGAACACCCGACCACCCGCACGCCCCCGCCCACGAAACGGACGACTGACCCCATGCACACCACAGTTGGCATCGTCGGCGGCGGTCCCGCCGGACTCCTGCTGGCCCGCCTCCTGCACCTCGCGGGCATCGGCCACGTCGTCCTGGAGAGCCGGGAGCGTGCCTACGTCGAACAGCGCCAGCGCGCCGGCATCCTCGAACAGGGCACCGTCGACCTCCTCCGCGCCGCCGGTGCGGGGGAGCGCATGGACCGCGAGGGCCTGCCCCACGACGGCATCGAGCTCCGCTTCGACGGCCGCGCCCACCGTCTCGACTTCCCGGCCCTGACCGGCGGCCGGCGGGTCATGGTGTACGCCCAGACCGAGGTCGTGAGGGACCTGATAGCCCTGCAACTCGACGGCGGAGGGAGTCTGTTGTTCGGGGCGGAGGTCACCGGCGTGGCAGGCGCGGACACCGGAAGGCCAACGGTCAGCTTTCGCCACGAAGGCCGCGCGCAGACCCTCAGCTGCGACTACGTCGTCGGCTGCGACGGCTTCCACGGCGTGACGCGACAAGCCGTCCCCGACACGGTGCGCACCACCTACGCGCGGACGTACCCCTACTCCTGGCTGGGCATCCTCGCCGACGCGCGACCCGTCCACGACGAGCTGGTCTACGCCCACCACCCCCGCGGCTTCGCCCTCGCCAGCATGCGCTCGCCCACCGTCAGCCGGCTCTACCTCCAGGTGCCCCACGGCACCGACCCCGCCGCCTGGCCCGACACCCGGATCTGGGACGAGCTCGACGCGCGGTTCGCCACGACGGCCGACCCCGGCCAGAAACTGGAACGGGGTCCTGTCACCGCGAAATCCGTGCTGCCGATGCGCAGTTGGGTCACCGAACCCATGCGTTACGGGCGCGTGTTCCTCGCCGGGGACGCCGCGCACATCGTCCCGCCGACCGGGGCGAAGGGGCTCAATCTGGCGGTCGCCGACGTGGCCCGGCTGGCGGAGGCCTTCACCCAGCTGCACACCACCGGGTCCCCGGCGCTGCTCGACGCCTACTCGGACGCGGCCCTGCGCCGGGTCTGGCGCGCCGAGCACTTCTCGTACCTCATGACGACCATGCTCCACACCGACCCCGGGCAGTCCGCTTTCGACACCCGGCTCCAGCTCTCCCAGCTGGAGCGGATCGCCTCCTCCCCGCACGCGGCGGCCGAACTCGCCGAGAACTACACGGGCCTGCCGCTCACGGAATAGGCGCGGCAGCACGGCGGGAGCGCCGCGAGGCCAACGGCACCAGCGAGAACGCCACCGCGCCCAGCAGCCCCGCCAAGGCGGACGAGGTGACCCCCAGCCTCGGTGCCCGCTCGTCGGCGGGGCCGTCGGTACCGCCCGGCCGGCCAGGTGCTCGCGCCCGGTGCGGTCCGCTCACCGGCAGCGCAACTGCTCCCCGGTCATCGGTGCCCCCTCCACCATGCTCCGGTCGTGCGTCACCTGGGTCACGTCCTGGACCGCGGAGCCCACCGCCACCCGGAAGACGCGGCCGTGCCCGGCGACCGGCCGCAGCTGCGCGCCGGGCAGTGCGGCGGCCAGCGTCGAGGCGTACCGGCTCCAGTGCGGGTCGTACGTGATCACCGTCGGGCCCTCTGGCCGGGCGGCCGGGGACTGCTCCTTCGTCACGTCGAAACCGGTGCGCGACAGCGCCTCGGCCACGTCGGGGTCGTCCACCCGTACCGTCACCGTGCCCGGCGCCTTCTCCACCGGCACCGCCTGCAAGGTGACCTCCGCGGCGACGGCCCGGTCCTGGCGCAGGGCGGTGAACATCCGGTCCGCCCGCTTCCGGTCCCAGACCAGTGTCGAGCCCCACCCCGGTACCCGGTGGTCGAACGCCGACAGCGGCACAGTCGCGAACTCCATCTGCTCCGGGCGCAGTGCGCGCATCGACCAGCCCAGCGAGAACAGCGCGGCGAAGTCGGTGCCGGAGTCCGTGCGCAGGTGCGGGAGCAGGGTGCCGGTTGCTTCCGCGAGCCGTACCGGACTGCGGAAGGCGTCCGTGCCGGACACGCGCGTCAGCATGCCGAGCAACAGCCGCTGCTGGCGGCGCACCCGCCCCAGGTCGCCGGGCGGGGACACCTTGCGGGCCCGTGCGTAGCGCAGGGCCCCCACGCCGTCGAGCACATGGGTGCCCGGCGTCAGCCGCAGCCCGGAGTTGATGTCCGTCAGCGGCCGGTCGGTGCAGACCTGTGCGCCCCCGAGCCCATCGACCGCCTGGGTGAAGTCGTCGAAGCCGGTCTCCAGGTAGTGGTCGATCCGCAGCCCCGTCACCTGCTCCACGGTCCGCACGGCGAGGTCGGGACCGCCGTGCGCGAACGCGGCGTTGATCTTCCCCGCGTGCTGCGGGTGACCGTGCGGCGCGAAGGGCACATAGGAGTCCCGAGGGAGGGACATCACGCTCAGCCGCTCACCGTCCTCGGCCAGGTGCACCACCATCATCACGTCGGTGCAGTCGCACTCCTGCCCGCCGACGTGCAGCTGCTGAATGCGCTCCCGGGTCATACCGCGCCGCCGGTCGATGCCGACGACCAGCAGGTTCGTTCCCGGTGCGCGCATCGCCTCCGAGGACAGCGTGCCGGCGTGCCGGAGGCTGTACGGGGCGGGCGCGTCCGCGGACGCCGGAAAGGGGCCGGCGGCGAGCGAGGCCACCAGGAGCGCGGCGAGTGCGAGACGACGGCGGCTGGACGGCAAGGGGACCTCCGGGAGTCGATCCGAGATCACGCGCAAACACGACAAATGAGCCAAATATGCCCCGCAGCGTAGCGCAGCCCTTGAAGAAATCGCTTGCGGTCGGGCTGATCATCGGGTTGGCTCCGCGCCATGCTCCCCGAGGTCAACACGGATGAAGAGTGGGACTCCGTCGTCCCTGACGAGGCGATCATGCGGCCCGCGGTGACGGACCTGCTCTCCCGGCTGGACCTCGCCGGCGCACCACTCACCCGCTACTCCGGCGGCTCGATGCCCGTCTACGCGGTCGGCACCGAACACGTCCTCAAGCTCTTCCCCACCTGCGACGCCGAGGACGCCCTCACCGAGGCCCGCGTGCTGGCCCACCTCCAGGGCCGGCTGCCGCTGCGCACCCCGGACCTGCACGCCTCGGGTACGTACGGGAGCGGCTGGCGGTACGTCCTGATGTCCCAACTCCCGGGCGAGGACCTCTCCGTCGCCTGGCCCCGCATCCCCGCCGCCGACCGGGAACGCATCGTCGCCGAGGCCGGGGAGGCGCTTGCCGCGCTGCACGCACTCGACCCCGCCCCGCTCGCCGACGTCCTGGGCCCCGGCGACTGGGCCGCCTTCGTCGCACGGCAGCGCGCCGTGGCCGTGGAGCGGCAGCGGTCCCGCAAGCTGCCCGAGGAGTGGACCGCGCGGATCCCCGGCTTCCTCGACTCCGTCGACCTGCCGGTCCCGGCCCGCCAGGCCGTGCTGCACACCGAGCTGATGCGCCAGCACCTCGTCGTGGACCCGGAGACCTGGCAGCTCACCGGGCTCTTCGACTTCGAACCCGCCATGATCGGCGACCCTGCGTACGATCTGGTCGCGATCGGTCTGTTCCTGACCCGGGGCGAGCCCGGGCTGATGGCCCGCTTCCAGAAGGCATACGGCCGCACCTTCGATCCCCGGCAACTCCTCGCATACGCCTTGCTGCACGTCTACTCGAACTTCACGTGGTACTTCCGTGACCTCCCCGCGCCTTCCGAACAGACCTGGGAGTCCGTCGCGGAAACCTGGTTCGGGGCCGTCTGACAGCCGGTTCGGGAGTGCGGCTGTTGACACTCGCGGCGGGTGAACCGATGCCCCGGGCCGTGCATATTCACGGAGCATAGGTCAATTGCAGAAGCCCTCGGGGGAGGCAATTCGAACGCGCTCGGAATGCACGGAGTTCCTCGCAGAGCGCCCCGGCGCGCAATGAGGCGTGCACACGGCGCGGAATCCGCCCGGACGGTCCGGTAAGGGGCGGGAGATTTCGAACGTGAGGGCCCCGGCAAGGGTGAAATCCGCCAGATCGTACCGGTGTTGACCTGCGTGGACACTATGCGGGGCCGCACCTCGGCCCCTCAGCACAGCACGGGGCGGTTCCGCCGTATTCCGGAGGGTATTTCCTCTCGATGTGCAAGAGGCGGGCACGTAAAGATCCGTCCCGGTGGTCCCGCCCGCCTCCCGAGGATCATCCACGGCGTATTCTCGGTGTGAATTCCGGTCGGCCGGCCACGGTGAACAAGCGCTGCTCAACTTGCGCCAAGTGGTGGCCAGTTGCATTGTTATTGACGATCGGACATGGGCATATAGGCCCCAGCACAGAACAGAACACCGCACTGCACGTTGAAACCTGGACTCCAGGGGGAAATCCCATGACCGTCGCCTCGGATCACCGGCTGATTCAGCAACTGCCCCACGTCCCGTTCTACTGTCCGGTGCCGGCCGCCGCGCACCCAGCGGCGCACGTACTGAACGAACTGACCGTCGACTGGATGCTCCGGCAGCAACTGGACAGCGATCCGCAGCAGCGAAGGCGCCTGGCCCTCTGCGACTTCGGCGGTCTCACCGCGTCGACCATGCCCTACGGAAGCCTCGCACCGCTCACCCTGATGGCGAAGTTCCACGCCGTGCTCTTCTCGCTCGACGACGGCGTCTGCGACGAGGCGCAGCCGACCGCGGGGCACCTGGCCCAGGAAACCTCCCGAATAATGCGCGCCGTGGAAGCGCCGGGCGCGGTCGTGCCGGGCGAGTCGCGGCACGCCGCCTCGCTGCGCGAACTGCGCCAGGAACTTCAGACGTACGCCACCCCCCGGCAGCTGCGCCGCTGGGTCGACGCCATGCGGGTCTACACCTCGGGCCTGGTCTGGGAGGCCCAGTGCCGGCGCAGCCCCGGACTTCCCTCGCTCGACGACTACGTCACCCTGTGGATGCGCGCCATCGGCATGGCTCCCTCCACCGCCATGATGGAGATCGTCGCCGGCTACTCGGTGCCCGACGAGGACCTCGAGGACCCCCGGGTGCGGGCCCTCACCGAAATCACCTGGACCCTGGTCAGCTGGGACAACGATCTCTACTCGCGCAACAAGGAACTGCTGCGCGCCGACGACGACCTCAACCTCATCGACGTGCTCCGCAACGAGCTCGGCTGCAGCACGCAACAGGCGCTGGAGCGGGCCGTCGAGATGCGCGACCGCGTGATGACCCTCTTCCTGCGACTGCGCGCCCAGGTGCTGTGCGACGGCGGAGCCGAAGTGCGGCGTTACGTCCACGACTTGGGACAGTTCGTACGCGGACACCTGGACTGGGCATCGCGCTGCCCCCGCTACCTGGTCCCCGCCACCGGCGATGGCGCGGTCCGCCCGATCAGCTGGTGGAAGCACCGGCCCGCCGACGACAGCGGCGAACCCCTGCCGCTGCCGTCGATCGCCTGGTGGTGGGACCAGCTGGACCCGGAGTTCGGCGTGGTGCGGCGCGCCGCGTGATGCAGCGCCGCGTGACGCACCGCCCCGGCGCGCCGCGCGGGAAGCCGCCGGTCCAGTGGCCGCGCGGGCCGCGGCCGGCTCAGTAGCCGCGCCACCAGGTCACCAGCTGCCGCCACATCCGTACCGGCGCCGACCCGCGGCGCTGCGCCGGGATGGGGACGACCGGCGGCGGGGAGTCCGGAGCCTGCGGCACGGGCCCCGGCCGGCCGGCCGCCGGGGCCGCGCTCGCCTGCACCGGCATCGGCTGGGCCGGAGATGCCGGTGCGCCGTTGCGGGACACCGAGCCCACCTCCCAGTCCCGGGACGGCGCACTGCGCGCCGTCGGCGCCGTGGGCCCGGCCACCTCCTGCGGCGGACGGGGGGCGAACGTCACCGGCAGCTCGATCAGATGCCGCGCCATCAGCGAGCTGCGCCAGCGCAACTCCTCTTCCTCGACCGCGAGCTGAAGGTCGGGCAGACGCATCAGCAGGGCGTCGATGCCGGTGTCGGCGATGGCCCGGCCGATGTCCTGCCCGGGGCATTCGTGCGGCCCGCCACTGAACGCGAGATGGGCCCGGTTGCCCTGCATGGAGGCCGACGGGTCGGGGCGTACCACCGGATCCACGTTGGCCGGGGCGATGCCGACGATCAGCGCGTCACCCGCCTTGATCTTCTGCCCGCCGAGCTCGGAGTCCCCGGCCGCCCAGCGGCCCAGGATGTTGGTGAACGGCGGCTCGTCCCACAGCGTCTGCTCGACCGCCTCCGGCAGCGTCATGTGCCCGCCGCTGAGCTGGGCCCGGAAACGCGGATCGGTGAGCACCATGCGCAGCACGTTGGCGATCAGGTTGGCGGTCGTCTCGTACGCGGCGATCAGCACCAGGCGCAGGTGCTGGGCGATTTCGTCGTCCCCCAGCCCCGCCGGGTGCTCCACCATCCACGTGGTGAAGTCGTCCTCGGGCTCCGCGCGGCGGCGGGCAACCAGCCGGTACAGCGCCGCCATCACGTACTCGTTGCTGGCGATGGCGGTCTCGGTGCCCTTGATCATGTCGCGGGCGGACTGCACCAGGCGCTCGTCGTACTCCTCCGGCATGCCGAGGATCTGGCACATCACCATCATCGGCAGGTGCTCGGCGAACCGGCTCACCAGATCGGCGCGCCCGTCCTCGCAGAACTCGTTGACCAGCCGGTTACTGAACCGGTTGATGAAGCGGCGCACGCCACGGTGGTCGATCCGGGAGATGGAGTCGGTGACCGCGCCGCGCTGGCGCTCGTGCTCCGCGCCGTCGGCGAAGACGCAGATCGGCTGGTACGCGAAGATCGGCGCGAGCGGGTTGTTCATGCCGACCGTACCGTCCTGCAGCAGCCGCCAGCGCCGCGAGTCCCTGGAGTACAGGGACGGCGTACGGGTCATGTGCAGGTTCTCGCTGTGCCCGAGGACCAGCCAGGCGGGTACGTCACCGTTGATCAGGACGGGGGCGACCGGGCCGTGTTCGGCGCGCAGCTTCTCGTACAGACCCATCGGGTCCTTCTCGTGCGCCGGACCGTAGATCCTGCGCAGCCCGCCGGGGCCGAACTCGCCCTCGTCGGTGTGGGCCGGGCAGCCGGGCGGCGGGACGGGGGCCGGGTCGAAGGGGGAGGTCAAGGCAGCTCCAGGGAAGGGAAGGGGGGACGAGCGGGCGTCAGGCGCGCTGCGCGGCGAGCGTGTGCAGGTAGTGCATCAGCGTCATCAGCACATCGCGGCTCGAGGCCCGGAGCCGGGCGTCGCAGTTCACCATCGGCACTTCGTCGGGGAGGTCGAGCGCGTGCCGCAGGGCTTCCATCGGGTGGTTCGGGGCGTCCGGGAAGGTGTTCACCGCGACCACGAACGGCACCCCGCGCTCCTCCAGCCGCCCGATCACGTCGAAGCTGACCTCCAGCCGACGGGTGTCGACCAGCACGACCGCACCGAGCGCGCCCTCGAAAAGACCGTTCCACAGGAACCAGAAGCGCTCCTGGCCCGGGGTGCCGAACAGATAGAGGATCAGCTGCTCGCTGATGCTGATCCGGCCGAAGTCCATCGCCACGGTGGTGGCGGTCTTGCCCTCGATCCGCGAGTTGTCGTCCACCCCGATGCTGGCCTGGGTCATGGTCTCTTCGGTGGTCAGCGGACGGATCTCGCTGACCGAGCCGACCATCGTCGTCTTGCCGACACCGAAGCCTCCGACGATCACCACCTTGACCGCGGCGGTGGCGGTGGCGGGCAGTACGTCCTCGGACCGGGGGCCCGCAAGGGTGTCAGAGCCGTTGTAGTCCATGCATCACCGCTTCGAGGAGGGACCGGTCGGGGAGTACGGCGCGGACGATCGGCGCGCGCGACTCGACCAGCTCGGTGGCGAGGAGGTCGGTCAGCAGCGAGGTGACCACGCTGAACGGAAGCCGCAGGTAGGCGGAGATCTCCGCCACCGACAGCGGGGCCCGGCACAGCCGCAGGATCGCGGCCTGCTCGGGCTGGACCGTGGGGGACGGGGTGGAGCACGCGACGACCATGGTGACCAGGTCGAGCGAGGCCCGCTCGCTGCCGTCCGGGCCACCAGTGATCACATACAGCCGTTCGGGGTCCCCCTTCGCGGTCCCGGTATCCGGGGACCGCGCGTCGGAGGCGGGCAGTTTCGCCCGTCGTTCTCGGCGGAGTGGGTGCTTCATACGGTGCGCTGCCCGTCGTGCCGGGGCGGACTGGTCAGGTGGGCTCCGATCCGTACGACCAGGTCCCGCATGCGGGCACCCACCATTCCCGCGTCCACCGTCTCGTCCGCGAGGACCGCCAGATAGGCCCCGGCCCCCGCCGCCATCAGGTAGAAGAAGCCGCCGTCGACCTCGATGACGACCATGCGCATCCGGCCGTCGCTGTCGGGGATCTCCGAGGCGACCGCGGCGGCAAGGCTCTGCAGTCCGGCACAGGCCGCGGCGAGCCGGTCGGCGACGTCGGGGTCCCCGCCGTGCCGCGCGATCCGCAGGCCGTCGGCGGAGAGCACCACGATCTGGTGGATCTGCGGTACCCCGGTGGCCAGGTCCTTGAGAATCCAGTCCAAGTTGGCCCGCTGCTGGATCACTTCAGATCTCCTTTGTCCCATGTGTTGTCCAGATCGCCGCCGGCCGGTTGCGCCTGCGGACCGTCCGTCGCGGCCGGCGGATCCAGCGGCACTCCGTTGGCCGCCTTGGTGAATGCTTCGAGCCAGATGCCCGGCTCGGGTTCTTCCTTGCGCGGCTGCCCGGCTGCTGCCGCCGCCGCTCCTGCGGCCGCCGCGGCCTCCGCGGCGGCCTGGCGCTCCTGCGCCGGAAGGTTGTGGGAACCGAGCGGGGCGCGGCCCCGGCTGCGGCGCTGCGGCAGCCCGTTCTCGGTCCATTCGGTGACCACGGGGACGTCCTCCTCCATGGCCGACACCGGCATCGCCACCGGCCGGGGCGCGGGTGCGGGCGCCGGCGTGGGCGCGGCGGGCTTCGGCGGCCGGGGCTTGCGCTGCGGGGCGCGGGCCTCCTCGGGCGTCATGCCCTCGCTCCTGCCGCCGCGCGGCACGGCGGAGGCGCCGATGCCGTGCGCGATGCCCGGGGCGGGCCCGGTGGTGACGATGTCGCGCGGCACGATCAGTACCGCCCGGACGCCGCCGTACGCGGACTGCCGCAGCGACACCTGGAGGTTGTACATCTGGGACAGCCGGCCGACGACGGCCATGCCGAGGCGGGGGGTGTCGCCGAGCTCGTTGAGGTCGATGCCGGCCTGGGCCTGCGCGAGCATGTTCTCGGCCCGGTTGCGGGCCTCCTCGCTGAGGCTGACGCCGCCGTCCTCGATCTCGATGGCGATGCCGGTCTGCACCTCGACCGCGGTGACGTGCACCCGGGTCTGTGGCGGCGAGTAGCGGGTGGCGTTGTCCAGCAGCTCCGCACAGGCGTGGATGAGCGGTTCGACGGCGGTGCCGATGATGGCGACCTTGGCGATCGAGTGCAGATCGACCCGCCGGTACTCCAGGATCCGCGACATGGCGCCGCGCAGCACGCTGAACAGCGGTACCGCACGCGGCCACTGACGGCTAGGGCGGGCACCGCCGAGCACCGAGATGGAGTCGGCGAGACGGCCGATCAGGGCCGTGCCGTGGTCGATCCGCAGCAGGTCGTCGAAGACCTCGGGGTTGCGCCCGTGGTCCTCCTCCATCTGCCGCAGCTCGCTGGACTGCTGGTGGACGATGGCCTGCACGCGGCGGGCGATGTTGACGAACGCGCGCTGCGCGGACTCCCTCCGGGCCTCTTCCAGGTCGATGATGTCCAGGACCTTGCGCAGCAACTCGCGCTGCGCGTACGGCAGATCACGGTACCGCTCGTCGGCGTCGACGACATCGCGCATCGTCTCGGCCGGGGACTCGCCCGAGCGCAGCCGCCGGATCGCGGCCGGCATCAGCTCCTTGGCGAGCCGCACGGTCTCGTCGTCGTGGTCGGCGAGCCGCCGCTCCAGCGCGGCCAGCCGCTGTGCGTGATCGGCCCGCGCGCGCCGCAACGCCCGGCCGCGCCGCACGATTTCGGCGGTGAGCAGTGCGACGACGACGGATGCCACCGCGCCGCACCAGACGACGGGTATCCGGGCGGGCTCCGTGACGAGGACGGCGGCGGCCGCCGTCGCGGCGACGGTCAGGACGACAGCCAGCGCGATGGCCCGCACGAAGGGTGACTCCTGCTGGCGCGCCTGGTGCGCCGGATGCGACTGACGGTTCTGCCGTGCCTGGTGTGCTGCCTGACGAGGGGGGGATTCAACCCGAACCATGGAGAGCCTCTGGCGGTGTCTTTGGGGGCGGTGTGGTCTTCAGGATGTTTCCGAACAAGTGCCATGAAAGGGAACAACTGGATGAATTCACATCAACTCGGCTCGTTGGGCAGCGAGCTTAGCCCGGCCGAGTCCGGGCGTCGGCCGGTTCCTCCAACCCCCTGCACCGATCGTCGTCCCAGGCATAGACTCACCGACTTTGCACGTTCGGCGCTCGGTTGTGTACGCCGAGTCACCGGATGGAAGGAATATGCCGGGAGTGCAGGACAGTGGCGCGTGGGGCTTGATACAGGGCTTGGGGACGGTGACGACTTCCGGGCCCTGGGGAAAAAGAAAGCCGGCCCGCCCGCCCCGAAGGGGCGAACGGGCCGGTGGCCGGGCACTGTTGACGTCGGCCGCGTTACCTGCCCCGGGTCAGCATCGGCAGCAGCAGGGCCGCCGACCAGCTGAAGTTGGGGGCGTTGAGCGGGGCGCCGGTCGTCGGGTCGTAGTTCTCCATGACCGGGCCGTTCCCGGACAGCCCGCCCGCCTGCGCCAGGAGCCTGCCCGTCAGGGCGTCCGCGTCCCTGCCGTACCCGTACCGCCGCAGCCCGCCCAGGGCGAAATACGCCTGGTCGAACCAGACCGGACCGCGCCAGTACCGGGTCGGCGCGAAGTACGGCGAGCTCCTGGACACCGTCGGGAACGGCACCTTCGTCGCGAACTCCGCCGGATCGTTCAGCTTCGCCCGGACCGCCCGCGCCTGCTCCTTCGACGCGCTCCCCGCCCACAGCGGGACGGCGCCCTCGATGCCCCGGCCCCGAGCGGTCAGCAGCTCCCCGCTGCCGAGAGCCTTGTCGTAGAACCACCCGGACGAGGCGTCGTACATCGACTCCCGTACGGCGGCATGGGTCGCACGGGACCTCGCCGTCCACCGCCCGGCATCGGCAGGCCTGCCCAGCGCGGCCGCGATCCTCGCCAGATACCCTTGGTCGGCGGCCAGATGGGCGTTGAGGTCCACCGACTCCTGGCGGAGCGAGTAACCGACGACCCGGCCCCGCGCGTCCTTGTTGGCGACCACCGCGGCGCCCAGCGCTTCGTCGAAGCGCGGCGCGTTGTCCATGCCGCTCTCCCAGGCCGCCGCCAGCCGCTGGTCCTCCGGCGTCGCGTTCAGCGGGTCGACCGTCGCCCCGTACTCGGCCAGGCCGTTGCCGTCGTGGTCCCGGTTGCGGTACCACCACGCCTGGTACGCGGCCAGCTTCGGATACAGCTCCCGCAGGAAACGGGTGTCACCCGATTTTGTGAAGACTTCCCAGACCGACCAGGCGGCCAGCGGGGGCTTGGAGTTGCGCTCGTTCCAGTTGCCGCCGCCCTGCCGGGTGTCGTTGTAAAAGACCGCGTCCGGGATCATCCCCTCGTCCTGCGGGCGTGACGCCGAGTCGGCGCGTATCTGGTGGGCGAACATCGAGCGGATCTGCTCCTGCGCCAGCCCCGGCTCGAAGCGGGCCGTGCCGACCGCCTGCTTCCAGGTGTCCCAGGACCACACCCCGCCCGCGAACCACTTGTACGACAGCGAAGGCGTGATGCCGTCGTGCCTGATCCGCCCGGCAGCACCACGCCAGTTGGTGACCAGCGTCTCCAGCGCCTTCACGGCCGTACGGCGCTGTTCCTGCGGCACCCCGCGCGTGACCGAGTCGACATAGCGATGCCACCGCGCGTCCCCGGAGCGGGCCGCGACGTCGGGGCGGGCGAGCGCGGACCGGATCGCGGGGGCCTCCCGCGCGCGCTCGGCGGCGCTGAAGGTGTACGACTCGGTCCAGTCGAAGGAGTGAGTGCCGCCGGGCCGCAGGGTGAGGGGCGCGACGGCGTCCGTGCGGTAGGTGTCCCCCTCGACCGTGGTGCGGACATGCTCGCGGTGGGTGACCTCGAAGCGCTCCGTGCCGTCGGTCAGGTAGTCCCAGGTCTCCCGCACCTTCGCGAAACCGACCACGACGCCGCGCCCGGTGGCCTTCAGTGACAGCGAGTCCCTCATGGGGGCGTCGGCGGGCCGCAGCAGCGAGCCCGTCCAGCCCACGCCGAGCGTGCGGCTCCCGCGCCCCTCGTTGCGGACCTCGGCCCGCACGAGCGCGGTGCGCTGCGAGGAGAACCGGAGCTCCAGCGTCAGGTGCAGTCCGCGCCCGAGGTCGTACGACTGGAGAAGCCGCCCCGGCTGGGAGCCGGTGCGCGGGGCACCGCCCGCCGCGAGATCCAGCTGCCGCCCCGCTTCGGTGAGCCGTATGCGGCTGAACGCCTCGCTCAGCCACCACGGGTACTCCTGCGCGAGGTACAGCGGCCCGGTGAAGCCGCCGTACGACGCGGTGTCACCCGCCTTCGGGAGGGCGTAGGCGTGCCAGGCGCCCCGGTCGGCGAAGACGTTCACCGGGTTGTTGTCGCCGCCGACGCCCGGCAGGGCGGCGGTGGGGGAGCCGTGCCGGTCGAGCACATCGGTGTACGGGAGGGGCGCCGCGTCGGGGCGCCCGGCGCGAGCGGGCGGCGCGGAGGAGGCCGGGGCGCTCAGCACACCGGTGAGCAGCGTGCCGCAGAGGAGGGCCACAGCGAGGGCCCGGGGGCGGGGGCCGGTGCGGATACCGAGACGGACGGGCATGGTCACCTGGTTTCGGTGGAGCAGGGACGGGGGCCGGGGAGTGGGACGCCGCACGCGGAAGGCTCAGGCCACCGCGCACCGGCCGAGGTGCTCACCGGCCTGCGCCGCCGCGCCGCCGCCCACCACTCGCCCGCCCACCACTCGTCCGCCCGCCCTGACTCCGGGGACAGGCGGACGACGGATCCCGGCCCTGCCCGGCAGGTACGGGACGGGACGACGGTTCCGGGACCCTGCCCGTAGGGCTCAGGCAATCGAGGCCGAAATGATTGCGGCCACCGCGATGTTGCAGGAGGCCGTCACCCACACCGCCGGGTGCGGCTCCTCCTCCACCAGGGTGGCGCCGAGCTTCCCGGGCGTGATCACGTCGACCACCCAGAACGCCACCGCCATCATCACCAGGCCGACGACACCGAAGACGGCCGTCGACACCAGACCCTTGCCGAAGTCGTTGTACGTCGTCCAGATCGACGTGAAGACGATCCCGCCGATGCCGAGCAGCGCCGAGCTGAGCAGCAGCGCACAGTTGCGGTTGCGCTCCTGCCAGATCTGCTTGCCGAGCTTGCCCGGAGTCAGCGCGTCCACCAGGAAGATGCCCAGGGTCAGCAGTACGACGCCGAGAGCACCGTAGGCGGCGGTACGGCCAAGTCCATTGACGATGTCGTCCATTGAGAAGTCAGTCTCCGCGAGTGAGTGAAAGATGCACGTGGGAAAGGCGACGCAAAACGTATCGCACGGGTGTGCCGGAGCGGGATGGGCCCGGCAGAACCGTTCCCGGACCGTGCCCGGACCGTTCCCGGGCCTCGCGCAGGCCTTCCCGTACGTCCTTTCGTCCACCTTGCGTACGGGCCGGGGCATCGCGCCGACGTCCCTCACAACCCCGTTGGTGACAGAGGGAGTTGACGGCGCTGCGATGTGTCACCATGGTGCCGCCCCGCCCGGAGGGGGCGGACGCGACCACAGGGGGAACGCATGCGGATGAGCGTGAAGTGGCTGACGGCGTCCCGCGGAGCGGCTGCGGGAGCGGGACTGACGGCCGGTGCACTGCTGCTGTCGCTGCTGGGGACGCAGCCGGCGGGGGCAGTGGAGGCGGCCGGTGCGGGACCTCTCGCGGGGGCTGTGACGGGACGGCTCGCGGAACCCGGCGCGGGACCGCTCGCGGAACCCGACGCGGGACCGCAGCTCAACGTCCGGCGGACCACCGGCCTGCGGGACGGCGACATCGCCACGTTCCGGATCACCGGAGGCCCCGCCAAGAGTTACGTGTGGGTGATGATGTGCGGCGCCCGGCCCTCGGAGGCCACCTGCGACGACGACACCCGGCGGCAGTTCCGGGTGCTGCCGGACGGGACGTACCGTCCGTCCCCGAAGAAGCTGTACGCCCAGCTGGAGACCCCGTCGGGGAAGGTCGACTGCCGTACCGCCGGAGCACCGTGCGAGCTGGCCATGTTCGACAACAGCGGCAACCTGCTCACCGCGACCGCCCTGGAGTTCCTGCCGGGCGCCCCGCTGGAGGCCGCACCGACCTTCCGCATCACCCCCAACCGGAAGCTGCTGCACGGCCAGAAGGTCACCGTGCGCGGGCGCGGTTACGAGCCGCAGTACCACTTCCTGGTGGTCCAGTGCGCCGCGGGCGCTCTCGGCTACGACGACTGCGCCGTCGGCGGCAGCCGCCCGCCGGCCACGGACGACAGGGGGCGCCTCCAGCGCGAGGTCACCGTCCAGGCCGGATTCCGGACCCGGGAGGGCCGGGACATCGACTGCCGCCCCAGGGGAGCCTGCGAACTGGTGGCGTTCGCCTCCCGGGTACGCGGCCCGGAAAGCGTCCGCTCCACCCTCCACCTCGCCCCGTCCCCACCCCTGCCCACCCCCTGACACCCCCGCCCGCTCGGGCGGCGGGGGCCGCCCCAACCCTCCCAGCCCCCTTGTGCGGCCGCCCCCAGCCCCCTCGGGCGGCGGGGCCGCCCCCGGGGGCGTGTGGGGTCTCCCCTGCTCGAGCGAAGCCGAGAGCGTGGGGAAGGGCGGGCAAGGGGGCGGCCCCTCGCTGGAGTCGCACCTTGTACCCCGGCCCGCCCCACACCCCCGTACGCCCCGCACCCCCACCCGATCTCCCCCTCAAGGGCCTTCCGCAACCTCCACCCCCTCAGGCACGATGATCCCGTGGACTTAGCCGAACAC
Organism: Streptomyces sp. NPDC058663; assembly: GCF_042716745.1. NCBI lineage: Bacteria > Bacillati > Actinomycetota > Actinomycetes > Kitasatosporales > Streptomycetaceae > Streptomyces > Streptomyces sp. NPDC058663. Next base: position 64,954 of record NZ_JBHXRV010000027.1, on the reverse strand, counting down.
CGCGCCCTCGACGCCTGGCAACGCGACCCCTACCCGCACTACGCCCGTGCCCGCTCCACCGAAGGCCTCACCTTCGTCCCGGAGCTGGACGCCTGGCTCGTCTCCCGGGACGAGGACGTCCGCGAGGTCCTCCGCCGCCCGGAGGACTTCTCCTCGGCGAACTCCCTGCGCCCCGACGTCGTCCCCGGCCCCGCCGCCCTCGCCGAACTCGCCAAGGGCCTCGGCAGCCACCGCACCGTCGTCACCTCCGACGGCGACACCCACCGCGCCTACCGCGCCCCGCTCAACAGCGGCCTGTCCACGGCCCGCGTCAACGCCGTCCTCCCGTACGCCACGGCCCGCGCCGAGGAGCTCGTCGACGCCTTCGCGCCGCGCGGGCGGGTCGAACTGATGGCGGAGTACGCCGAGCTGCTGCCGGGCGACGTCATCTGCCGCGTGCTGGGCATCGACGAGGCGGATGCCCGCGCCGCCGTGCACGGCGGCCGGCGCGCCGAGGAGCTGCTGTTCCGGCCGCTGCCGGAGGAGGAACAGGCCGCGGCGGCCCGCGACGTCGTGGCCCTCCAGCACCTGCTGGACAATTACGTCCGCGACCGCCGCGCGCACCCCCGCGACGACCTGATCTCCACCATGACGGCCGCGCTGGTGCCCGGCACCGGGGACCTCACCCGCGAACAGCGCGGCGAGATGGTCTCCCACCTGCAGAACCTGCTGCTCGCCGGACACCTCACGACCACGGGCCTCATCGGCACGATGTTCCTGCACCTCCTGAGCGACCCCGCCCAGTGGCGGCTGCTCTGCGCGGAGCCGGACCGGATCCCCGCGGCGATCGACGAGGCCGTCCGCCACGACACCCCGATCCAGGGCTTCCGGCGCCTCACCACCCGTACGGTGACCCTCTCCGGCACCGAACTCCCGCCCGGCAGCGCACTGTTCGTCGCGTACGGATCGGCCAACCGCGACCCGGAACGGCACCACGACCCCGACACCTTCGACCTCACCCGCCGGGAACGGGCCCGTCACGTCGGCTTCGGCCACGGCACCCACGGCTGTCCGGGGACCCAGCTCGGCCGCGCCCAACTCCGGATCACCCTGGAGCTCTTCACCCGCAGGTTCCCAACGCTGGCATGGAAGAACGCGCGCCCGGGGCGACCGGACGCGCGCCCTGGTCGAGGGGACACGCGCCTGGGGCGAGCGGCGGACCAGCGGGCCGACATGCGACCCACTCTGATCCACCGCTCGCCCCAGGCACTGCACCTGACCTTCGCACCCCGCTGACGCGGGGCAGGCCCTCCTAGTCGAGGTAGTCGCGCAGGACCTGCGAGCGCGACGGGTGACGCAGCTTGGACATCGTCTTGGACTCGATCTGGCGGATGCGCTCACGCGTCACGCCGTAGACCTTGCCGATCTCGTCCAGCGTCTTGGGCTGGCCGTCGGCCAGGCCGAAGCGCATCGAGACGACACCCGCCTCGCGCTCGGAGAGCGTGTCCAGGACCGAGTGCAGCTGCTCCTGGAGGAACGTGAAGCTGACGGCGTCGGCCGGAACCACGGCTTCCGAGTCCTCGATGAGGTCACCGAACTCGCTGTCGCCCTCTTCACCGAGCGGGGTGTGCAGGGAGATCGGCTCGCGGCCGTACTTCTGCACCTCGATGACCTTCTCGGGCGTCATGTCGAGTTCCTTGGCCAGCTCCTCCGGGGTGGGCTCGCGGCCCAGGTCCTGGAGCATCTGGCGCTGCACGCGGGCGAGCTTGTTGATGACCTCGACCATGTGCACCGGGATGCGGATGGTGCGGGCCTGGTCGGCCATGGCGCGGGTGATCGCCTGCCGGATCCACCAGGTCGCGTACGTGGAGAACTTGAAGCCCTTGGTGTAGTCGAACTTCTCGACCGCACGGATCAGACCGACGTTGCCCTCCTGGATCAGGTCCAGGAAGAGCATGCCGCGGCCGGTGTAACGCTTCGCCAGGGAGACCACCAGGCGGAGGTTGGCCTCCAGCAGGTGGTTCTTGGCACGGCGGCCGTCCTCGACCAGGATCTCCAGCTCGCGGCGGAACTGCGGGGTGAGCTCGCCCTCGCCCGCGCCTTCCTCGTCCTCCAGCTTGTGCTCGGAGAAGAGGCCGGCCTCGATGCGCTTGGCCAGCTCCACCTCCTGCTCGGCGTTGAGGAGCGGCACCTTGCCGATGAGCTTGAGGTAGTCCTTGACCGGGTCGGCGGTGGCGCCGGCGACCGCGACCTGCTGCGGCGGGGCGTCGTCCTCGTCCTCGTCGGACAGGACGTAACCGGCGGTGCCGGGCTTGGGGGTCTCCTCTTCCTCCTCGCCGTCACCCGCCCACTCGTCCGTCTGCTTCTTCGCGGCGGTCTTCTTCGCCACCGCGGCCTTCTTGGTGGCGCGCTTCTTCGGTGCGGGCTTCTCCGCGGCGTCCGTGCCGGTCGTCTCGTCGAGCTCGTCGTCCGGGGCGGCGGTGACGGTCTCGGAGGCGGCGGCCCTGGCGGCGGTCGTCGTCTTCTTGACAGCGGCCTTCTTCGCGACGGCGCGCTTCGCGACGGGCTTGGCCTCGCCGCTCGGGGCGGCGGTCTTGCGCGGCGCGCGCTTGGCGGCCTTCGCGGGCTTGGCGGCAGCGGCCGCCGTCACCATCAGCGTCACACCCTCTTCGTCGAGGACCTGGTTGAGGCTGCGCAGGACCCGCTTCCACTGGTCGACGGGGATGCTGTCCGCTTCAAAGGCATGGCGCACGTCGTCGCCATTGATGTGGCCCTGGTCCCTGCCGCGCTCGATGAGCGAGACCAAGGACGGCGATTCGGCGATCTCCTGTGGGAACGGGCGGGACGGACTGAGCGACACGAAGAGCCTCTCGTAGCGAGAAATACAAGTGTGATGGCGGGAGCGAGGCCGCAACCCGGCCTCTTGGTGGAACAGGAAGCCCGGCTGCGCGACGGCACCTGTCGGTTCATCGCGCGCCCGCGCTGTTTCGTTACGCCTTTTCCGAAGTGACCTGAGCCACTCTTCCTGCCCCGGTCGTAACCCGTCGTGCGAAGGGCCCTTGCGGTGGCGTGACGACCCGGTGTGCGGGCGCCCCACGGGCCGAGTCGAATCCCCAAGGGTACCCCCGGGCGGGATACCTCCCCGGGGGCCGCCCCGTTCGCCCGGATTTCGCCCTCCCAGGTGAGGTGCGGTGGGCCGTACAGCCGATCGCCGCGTCCTGGCGGTACCCATCGTGGGATCGAATACGGGGCCGAGCGCTGGGCCGAGCGCGGGGCCGGCCGCCGGGCATCGCTCCCTCTTGATCGTGGCCCTTTCCGGACGGCGCCGGCACGCCTATCCTCCGACCTATGCACGTCGCTCTGTTCGTCACCTGCGTCAATGACGCCGTCTTCCCGGCCACCGGGACCGCGGTGGTGAAGCTCCTGGAGAGGCTCGGTGTCACCGTCGACTTCCCCGCGGCCCAGACCTGCTGCGGGCAGCCGCAGTACAACACCGGCTACCGCCGGGACGCCGAGCCCCTGGTCCGCAGGACCGCCGCGGCCTTCGAGGGGTACGACTGGGTGGTCACTCCCTCGGGCTCCTGCGCGGCCATGATCCGCGACAGCTATCCGCGGATCGGGCGGCTCCAGACCAAGGAGGGCAGGGGCTGCGATCTCACGCGGGCCGCGGAGTCGCTGGTCCCGCGGATGTACGAGCTGACCGAGTTCCTTCTCGACGTGCTGAAGGTGACCGACGTGGGCGCGTACTTCCCGCACGCCGTGACCTATCACCCGTCCTGCCACGGTCTGCGCGCGCTCGGCCTCGGCGAGCGCCCCCGCAGACTCCTCGAAGCGGTCAGGGGGCTGGAGCTCAGAGAGCTCCAGGGGGCGGAGGAGTGCTGTGGCTTCGGCGGCACCTTTGCCGTGAAGAACTCCGATGTTTCCGCAGCGATGGGCGAGGACAAGATCCGTAATGCCGCCTCCACCGGCGCCGACTTCCTGTGCGGCGCGGACAACTCCTGCCTGATGCACCTCGGCGGCATGCTCCGCCGCGAGCAGGCACCGATGCGCGCTCTGCACCTGGCCGAGATCCTGGCGAGCACCGAAGAGGAGCCCCTGCTGTGAGCGGTACGTACCTCGGCATGCCGTCATTCCCCCGGGCGGCCCAATCGGCCGTGCGGGACCGCACCCTGCGCGCCAACCTTCGGCACGCCACCCACACCATTCGCGACAAACGAGCCAAAGCGGTTGCCGAGCTGGATGATTGGGCCGAACTGCGCGAAGCGGGCAAGCAAATCAAGGACCGCACCCTGCGCCACCTCGACTCCCTCCTCATCCAGTTGGAGCAAGCGGTCACGGAGGCGGGCGGCACGGTCCACTGGGCCGCCGACGCCGACGAGGCCAACCGCATCGTCACCGGCCTGGTCGAAGCCACCGGCGAGCGCGAGGTCGTCAAGGTCAAGTCCATGGCCACTCAGGAGATCGGCCTCAACGACGCCCTGGCGGCGGCCGGCATCACCGCCTACGAGACCGACCTCGCCGAGCTCATCGTCCAGCTCGGCGACGACCGTCCCTCGCACATCCTGGTGCCGGCCATCCATCGCAACCGCGGCGAGATCCGGGAGATCTTCACCCGCACGATGGGAGCATGGGGCCGCCCGGCCCCCGACGGCCTCACCGACCGCCCCGCCGACCTCGCGGAAGCGGCCCGCGTGCACCTGCGCGAGAAGTTCCTGCGGGCCAAGGTCGGCATCTCCGGCGCCAACTTCATGGTCGCCGAAACCGGCACTCTCGTGGTCGTCGAGTCCGAGGGCAACGGCCGCATGTGCCTGACCCTCCCCGAGACCCTCATCTCCGTCGTCGGCATCGAGAAGGTCGTCCCCACCTGGCGCGACCTCGAAGTCTTCCTCCAGACCCTCCCGCGTTCCTCCACCGCCGAGCGGATGAACCCGTACACCAGCACCTGGACGGGCACCACCGAAGGCGACGGACCGCAGTCCTTCCACCTGGTCCTTCTCGACAACGGCCGGACGAACGTCCTCGCCGACGAGGTGGGCCGCCAGACCCTGCGCTGCATCCGCTGCTCGGCCTGCCTGAACGTCTGCCCGGTGTACGAGCGGGCCGGCGGTCACGCGTACGGCTCGGTCTACCCCGGCCCCATCGGTGCCATCCTCACCCCCCAACTGCGCGGTACGACGTCGGAGTTGGACGCCTCGCTGCCCTTTGCCTCCTCGCTCTGCGGGGCCTGCTACGAGGTGTGCCCGGTGGCCATCGACATCCCGGAGGTCCTGGTTCACCTCCGGGAGAAGGTGGCCGATCAGGGCGGCAAGGGGCACCGCTTGGAAAAGGCGGCGATCAGGGCGGCAGGCTGGGTGCTCAATCATCCCGCGGCCCTGACCGCCGCGGAACGGGCTGCCTCGCGCACCCGCAAGCTCCACCCGAAGAAGCTCCCGGCGCGCCTTCCCGGCGCCGCCTGGACCAACACCCGAGACCTCCCCGACATGCCCGCGGAGCCGTTCCGCGACTGGTGGAAAAGGACCCGCACCTCATGAACTCGACCAGCCGGGACCCGGAGACCGGCCGCGACGGGAGCAGCCGCACCGCCGGGGCCAGCGGTACCACCGGGGCCGACGGCGGCCCGGTGACCGGCCGCGCCACCGGGACGGGCCGCGGCATCGAGACCCGTCGCGACGAGAGCAACGGCGGCACCGAGACCCGCCGCGGCTCCGGGACTGGCGGCGGCACCGGGGCCGGCCGCGGCATCGAGACCCGTCGGGGCGACACGGCCGGTCCCGGTGGCGCGTCCAGCCGTGAGCGCGTCCTCGCCCGCATCCGCGCGGCTGTCGCCGATGCCCCCGAAGCCCCCGAGCCCATCCGTGCGTACGCCACCGCCCACACCCCCGACGACCCTGCCGCCGTCCTCGACCTGCTGCACGAGAACCTCGCCGACTACCGGGCGCGCGTCCACCGCGCCACCGGGAACGGCATCGCCGCTCTCCTCGCGCGCCTGCTGGCGGACCGGGGCTCCGCCTCCGTACTCGTACCGCGGGGACTTCCCCCGCACTGGCTCGGCGCGGCCGGCCCCGCCCGCGTCGACGACCGGGCGGAACTCACCCCCGCGGACCTCGACCGGATCGGGAGCGTCGTCACCGGCTGCGCCCTCGCCATCGCGGAGACCGGCACGATCGTCCTGGACGGCGGCCCCGGCCAGGGCCGCCGCCGCATCACTCTGGTCCCCGACCACCACATCTGCGTGGTCCGGGCACCCTCCCAGGTGGTCGCCTCCCTCCCGCAGGCGATGCCGCGGCTGGACCCGGCCCGCCCCCTCACGTGGATCTCGGGCCCGTCGGCGACCAGCGACATCGAACTGGACCGGGTGGAAGGCGTACACGGCCCCCGCACCCTGGAGGTGGTCCTCCTCACGGCGGACTGACGGCGTACCCGTGGCGCTCCTCAGCCCCCGGCCGGCCCCGGTGCCCCGGTCGGCCCCCCTGCCCCGGCCAGCCCCGGCGCCTCGGCCCGGGCCTTCACCGCCCCCGCCCCGGGGACCCGCCCCGCCAGCTCCCGCGCCCAGCCGACCAGCCCGTCCAGATCGAGCCCGTGCACCGCTCCCCGCCCCGCGGCCCCGTAGGCCGCCAGCCCCGCAGCACCCCGCAGCAGCAGCCGGGCACCGCCCGCCGAGTTTCCCCGCGCCGCATGGGTCAGCCCCACCGCCAGCTGGGCCAGGGCCCGCCACAGCGCGGCCTCCTCCTCGGGGCCCGACTTCCACGCGTCCTCGAAGACCTCGTGCGCGTGGAACGGCATCCCCGCGTCCAGCAGCCGCTGTGCCTCGCGGACCGTCTCCTCGGGGGAACGCACGACCCCCTCCGGCTGCCGTTCCACCCCGGGAGTCCCGTACGGCAGCGGGCGTCCGAGCCCGTCGCGGGGACGGGCGTTGCGCGCCCGTCCTTCGGCATCGCGGTCCCGTTTCATGTCCATGCCCACCATTGTGGTGCCCCGGCACCGAACGCGGGAAAGGCCGTATCAGATTTCTCTGATACGGCCTCCGACCTGCGAAAACGCTGGTCGGGACGACAGGATTTGAACCTGCGACCCCTTGACCCCCAGTCAAGTGCGCTACCAAGCTGCGCCACGTCCCGGTGCGCGCTGACCTGGGGTTTCCCCTGGCTGAGCGCGCATGAGAACAATACCGCACCCGGAGGGGGACTCCGAACCGCCCGCCCCGTGCCGGGGGCGGGCCGCCACCCCGCCCTCAGGAGGGAGCCTGCCCCGCCGGCGCTCTTGGAGCCGCCCCGCCCGTGCTCAGGGAGCCGGGCGCTGGCGCGGGATCCCCGGCACCACCTTCGCGAGGATGTCCTCCGGGTGCCCGCCCGGCCGCTCACCCTGCACCACGGTCACGTTCCGTGCCGGGGCCGGTACGCGGATGCCCTCCGCCCGATAGCGCTGGTGCAGGCGCTTGATGAACTCGTGCTTGACCCGGTACTGGTCGCTGAACTCGCCGACCCCCAGAATCACCGTGAACCCGATCCGGGAGTCCCCGAAGGTGTGGAAGCGGACGGCCGGCTCGTGCTCGGGCACGGCGCCGGTGATCTCCCGCATCACCTCTTCGACGACCTCCGTCGTCACCTGCTCGACCCGCACGAGGTCGCTGTCGTACGACACCCCGACCTGCACATTGATCTGGAGCTCCTGCTCGGGGCGGCTGAAGTTGGTCATGTTCGTGCCGGCGAGCTGGACGTTGGGGATGATCACGAGGTTGTTGGACAGCTGCCGCACGACGGTGTTGCGCCAGTTGATGTCGACGACGTAACCCTCCTCGCCGCTGCTGAGCTGGATGTAGTCACCGGGGCGCACCGTCTTGGAGGCGAGGATGTGGACGCCTGCGAAGAGATTGGCGAGGGTGTCCTGCAGGGCCAGCGCCACCGCCAGGCCGCCCACGCCGAGCGCGGTGAGCAGCGGCGCGATGGAGACCCCGAGGGTCTGGAGCAGGACCAGGAAGCCCATGGCCAGCACGACCACGCGCGTGATGTTGGCGAAGATGGTCGCCGACCCGGCCACCCCCGAGCGTGACTGCGCCACGGACTTCACCAGACCGGTGGCGATCCGTGCCGCCGTGACCGTGCCGGCGAGGATCAGCAGTGCGGTCAGTGCCCGGGTGACGTTCTGCCCGGTGCGCGGGGTCAGCGGCAGCGCGGCCGCGGCGACGGCGAGCCCCGCGGAGACAGCCGCGATGGGGATGAGGGTCCGTACGGCGTCGACGATGACGTCGTCCCCGCTCCACCGGGTCCGGCTGGCGCGCTCGCCCAGCCAGCGCAGGACCGCCCGCAGCAGGCCCGCCGCGAGGAGGCCGGCCGCCACCGCGACTCCGGCGACGATCAGGTCCCTCAGTTGCAGGGCTCGTTCCATCAGTGCACTCCCCGGCACAGCGGCACCTGACGCACCGGCAGGGACAGCCGCATGGCGGTGTGCGGCTGAGGGGTCGCCCTGCGGGGGCTGCGGGGGAACAGCCCCTGGGGGCTGCGTATGTGAGCTGTCGTCACGTGGGTCACCTGCTCGTTCCGGGTTGCGCGGTCACGCCGGGACACGGGCGTGCTCCGGCGCGAGCGTCATCCTGCCGCATGGGAGCCACGGCAGCTGCCGCCACCCCCGCGTCAGCAGGGCTGCCCGGCCGGGGGTGAGCAGCTCACCGGCGGTCGACGCGACCCCGGTCGCCCCCGCCGTCCGCACCTTCTTGCGGAACTTCTTGGGGGAGAGCTCTGGGTAGAGTTTTCGCATGCGGATCTACGGGCCCGAAGTAGCCGAAGTAGCGGACCAACTGGTCGAGGTCTACGGCGAGGTCTTCACCGTCCCGCCCTGGAACGAGGGCGCGGGTGCCGCCGAGGAGTACCGGGAGCGGCTCGAAGCGGACCGCTTGCGCCCCGGTTTCCGCGTAGCCGTCGCGGCCTCGGGCGGGGAAGTGGACGGCTACGCCTCCGGCTGGACCACGCCGGACCCCTTCCCGGCGGAGCGCGCCTACGGGCGGGTCGCGGCGCAGGCGGGAGCCCGCCGAACGGAACAGCTCCTCGTGGGTGCCTTTCAGGTCGACGAACTCGCCGTACGCGAGCGGGCCAGGCGCACCGGACTCGGCCGCCGCCTGCTGGAGGCAATCCTGGCGGCTGCCGCCCCGAACGGGCGGGCCTGGCTGCTCACCGGCCGCAACGCGCCGGAAGCGATGGCCTTCTACCGGCGGTGCGGCTGGCACGAGGTCGCTCCGGTGCCGGGAGCGGACGGCGGCGAGGTGGCCGTCTTCCTCGCCCCGGGCCACCCGGACGCCTCGGATTCCGGGTATGCCCAGGACGCGCAAGCCCCTCGGTGATCCTTGTCCCAAAAGGTCAACTTCCGTTCCGAAGAGAGAAGTTGGAGGCGCCGAGTGTTCGCTGAGCGCCTGCCGGCCGACGCGCGGAGACGGCCGCGAAAACGCGGAGGCGACTCCCTTCCCGACTGCGTAGGCTCCCTCCATGCCCCCTCCCCATCCCGAGCTCTCCCGCATCCACGCCTTCCTGGTGGACTTCGAGCTCCGCAAGGCCGGTCGCACCACCGAGGCGCCCGGTGGATTCGCCGTGTTCGACGAGGACTTCCCGGTGTCGCACGGCGACAACCACCTCGTCCTGCCCGGGGCCTTCGGCCACCCCGAGGCACTTCCCGCCCTCGCGGACAAGGTGCTCGGCCACCTGTCGCACCGGACGGTGTACCTCTACGACGACGAGACCGGCGCGGCCTGCGTGGATCCGATGACCCGGGCCGGCTACGCACACTCCGCGAATCTGGTCCTGCTGCACACCGGTGAGATCCCGGAAGCCGCCCGCGGGCAACAGGCAGGGCCCGTCGGCCTCGACGACCTGCGTGTCCCGCTCACCGAGAGCATGCGGGGCTTCCTCCCGGACGCCGGAGCCGAGGTGATACGCCAGCTCGTCGAACGGCGCGCGTCCCGCCACCGGGGAGCGGAAACCTTGCACTTCCTCGGCTCCCGTACGGAATCCGGCGAGGTCGCCGCCTGGGCGGACCTCTATATCGACCCGGTGCAGAGTGTCGCCCAGATCGAGGACCTGGTCACCGCAGACCCGCACCGCCGCCGGGGTCACGCCGACGCGGTCCTGTCCACCGGGCTGCGGATGGCCGCCGAAGCGGGCTGCCGCACCCGGTTCCTGATCGCCGACGCCAACGACTGGCCGCGCCAGTGGTACGCCCGCAGGGGCTTCTCCGTCATCGGCCAATGGCACTGCTTCGAACGTGACTGACCGACAGGACCCGCACACAAAGTCACCCCGACACCTCCGCCGCTTGTTCGCTCTTTCGTCGCCCGGCATACCCCTGCCGTGTGGGAAAACGCATCCATGTGCGAAGACGAGCTGATCCCGCCCCGGGCGGACCTGACCGAAGAGCAGTGGCTGCGCGCCGACCCCGAGCTGGCCGAGGGGCCGGTGGGCGACCGGGTACGCGCCATGAGCACGGTCCGCCGCAGGGCCCTGCTGGGCGGGGCGGTGGCGGGAGCCGCGCTGGCGGTGCTGCCCGGTGGCGGCACCGCCGAAGCCCGCCCGGCCAGGGCCCCCCGGGGGGCGGCGCCGGCCGCGGAGAAGTTTCCGCTCCCCGAACACCCCAATTCCGCCGGGGAGTTCACCGTGCTGATCACCGGTGACGCAGGCACCGGAGCGGAGGCCCAGCACGCCGTGGCCGCGGCCGCCCGGCAGGTCTGCCGCAGCGAGGGCATAGGCCTTGCCGTCGGGCTCGGCGACAACATCTACGAGAACGGCCCCGAGTCCGACCACGACTCCGAGTTCCAGTCCAAGTTCGAGGAACCCAACACCGGGATCGACATCCCGTGGCTGATGGTCCTCGGCAACCACGACTGCTCGGGGCTGCTCCCCGGCAGCGGCGGCGACCCCTCGCGCGGCGACCGCGAGGTCTCGTACGCCAGATCCTCCAGGCGCTGGTACATGCCCAGCCGGTACTACAGCGCGGCCCTGCCCGCGGGTGGCGCCGACCCCCTCGTCGAGTTCTTCGCCCTGGACACCAACCCGGTCGCCTCCACCGTCGCGCAGCTCGACCCGCACTACCAGTGGGACGGCCCCTACATGAAGGCTCAGCGCGCGTGGCTCGACGGCGCGCTGGCCGCCTCGGGCGCCCGCTGGAAAGTGGTCCTCGGTCACCACCCGTACCTCAACAACGGGAAGCACGGCAGCGCCGGTTCGTACGACGGTTTCCTGATCGGCCACTACACGCGGGGCATCCACCTCAAGGAGCTGTACGAGGAGGTGGTGTGCGGGCGGGCCGACCTGATCCTCTCCGGCCACGACCACACCCTCCAGCTCCTGGAACCCACCGCGCGCACCGGCGGGACCCGCCAGATCGTCTGCGGCGCCGCCGCCAAGTCGGGCGACGGAAGGGCACATTCCAGCCACCCGGCCACCTGGCAGAACTTCTCCGACCACGGCTTCATGGTCCTCAGGGTCTCCGAGCGGGCGATGACCGTGGACGCGTACACCGTCGACGTCCCCACCCGCACCGCACGTCTCGCGCACCGCACCAGCACCACCGCACCGCTGACGCCGCAGCGGAGCACGGCGGGCGTCACGGGCTGACCGAAACCGTCCGATGCTTTTCGGCACATGCGTGCGAACGACGGGCGGCTGCGTGAGTGCTGCGCGTACAGTCCGGCGGGTACTCCGACACACAAGTGGCAAGAGGTGTCCTCCGTGACGTCCGTGGTCCAGCACATCACCTTCGGCTGCACCGACCCGCACGAGCCGTACGAGCTCGCCGAATTCTGGAGCGAGGTGCTCGGGACCGAGGTCGACGCGATGGACGCACCCGGTGACGACACGGTGGCCCTGGCGCGGGCGGCCGGTGCGCCGGCCCTGCTGTTCGTACGGGCCACGGAGAAGAAGGCGGAGCGCAACGGTGTACTCCTCAGCCTCCGGCCGAAGGGCACGCGCGTCGAGGAGGTACGGCGGCTGACCGGGCTGGGCGCCACCGTGCTGGCCGATCCGGCGGACAGCGCCTGGGTGCTCCTCGCCGACCCGGCGGGCAATGAATTCCGGGTCGGCGCGGGGGAGCGGGACTGGGAGGGCGGCGAGTTCCCGCTGCGGGCACTTGAGGAGCGGCTGCCGCAGCTGCCGGCCTCGAACGTCTCGGCCTCGAACGTCTCGGTCCCGAACGCACCGGTCCCGAACGCACCGGTCCCGAACCTGCCGGTCCCCGGCACCCCGGCCCCGCCTGCCTCCGCCCCGCCCGCGCCGGTTCCGAACGCTGTCGTCCTTCGCCGCACCGACGAGGGCTACCCGGGCGTGCAGGGCGGCACCTTCACCCAGGGAGTCTCCGCCGAGACCGTCGACACCAGGGCCCTGTGCCTGCACGAGGTACGGATCCCGCCGCACACGCGGGGCGAGCCGCACGTCCACGCGGGCCACGAGTCGGCGATCTACATCATCAGCGGCCGCCACGAGATCCACCACGGCGCGGACCTCTCGGTCACCGACGAGATCGGCCCCGGCGACATGGTGTTCATCCCGGCGGACACCCCGCACATGCCGGTCACCGGAGACGAGCCCGTGCACTGCATCGTCGCCCGCACCGACCCGCGCGAACAGGAGTCCGTCCACCTCCTGGCGGACCTCCCGCGCGGCTGACCACCCGGCCGAAGGACCCTGTGCGCCGGGCCCCGCCAGGACACCGGTCCGCTCAGTCCTCCTGGAGCACCAGGCGCGAGCCCAGGGCGTCGACGTCCTGGGCCGTGTTCGAAAGGACCGCCACGGCGCGCCCCCTTGCCCGGTCCAGGCCGACGAAGGAGCGGGAGCCGCCCGTCGCCCCGTTGTGCCAGGTGAGCTCCCGGTCGCCCGCGGCCTGGGTCAGCCAGCCCATGCCGATACGGTTCATGCCCTGCGCGTCGTGGCGCGGGCGGGTGGCGTCGATGCCAGGCGCCCGTTGCTCCAGCACCGCGCCCAGCAGGCGGGACAGGTCCCGCGCCGTCGACAGGACCCCTACCCCGGCCGGTGCGTACCCCGGCGAAATCCACGGGGCGACCGCCCGGCCGTCGCTCCGGTGCGGCACCGCGTGCCGGGCGGCCGTACCGGGCCCGCGCACCACCGTCGCCGCCATCCCGAGCGGACCGAGCAACTCACGCTCCAGCAGCACCGCATAGCGGTCCTCGCCGTCCGCCGCCGCACCCTTCACCGACTCGGCCAGGGCCTGGCCGAGGAGGGCCATGCCCAGGTTGGAGTACCCGAACCCACCGCGCGGGCCCGTGGGCGTGACCCTCGCAGCCCGCCGCAGGAACTCCGCCCGTCCCATGCCCCGGTAGGGGTCGCGGCCGCGCATGACGGCCAGCGTGAGACGGAGGTTCGCCGGCAAGGAGCCGTGCGGCAGCCGCGGCAGCCCGGAGCGGTGCGACGCGAGTTCGTCCAGCGTGACCGAAGCCGTCGCGGCGCTCGAGAAGCGGTGGCCCGGCAGCAGCTCCGCCACCGGCTGCTCCACGGAGACCCTGCCCGCACCGGCGAGCGAGGCGAGCAGCATGCCGGTGAGGACCTTGGTGACCGAACCGATCTCGAATGCGGTGTCCGGCGTGACCGACTCCCGCGCCCGATCCGTCCCGAGCGCCGCGAAACGTACGCCGCCGGCGTCGACCACGGCCACGGACAAGGAGTGGTAGCCGTCGGCATCCCCGGCCTCCCGCCTGACCCGCTCGACGAGTGCGGGGTCCCCGCTCTCCCGCCCCGGCGCCCATCCGGCGCCCAGCTCGACGGTGTCCCTCATGTCCCTATGCCCCCGTTCCGGCCCGCGTGGCCACGGCACACCGCCGCTTCATGCGGGCGGGCCCGGGAAGTACGTTCCCCGGGCCCGCCCGTTCATGAGTGGATCATAAGTACGAGCCACTGCCCGGCCCCTCGACCGGCGGGTGCGTCCCAGGAGGTGCGCGCCGTCGGCCTTCCGGGCCGCTCCGGGCCACGTCTCACCCGGGGGCGACGCCGCGCGCGTGGGCGGGAGAGCAGCGGGGCCGTCAACCGGACGGAGTGACCCGGGCCGGTCCCACGCCTGCCCACCCGACCCGGGCCGGTCCCACGTCGGTCCCACCCCGGCACGTCCCACGCCCGTCCCACGCCGGCACCGCGCCCGTCACCGGGGCCGGTGTCCGCAGCCCGGCCCAGCTCAGCCCACCCCACGGCCCCTTCCGGCCCCCCGTTAGGGTGAGCTTTCGTCACCTTGAGGAGTCCCGCCGTGGCCGCCCGCCCCCGCCTGCTGTACGTCACCGATCTCAGCTACCCGGCCCGAGGCCGCCGCTACTGCGACGAGGACATCGCACTGTCCTCCCGGCTGCGCGCCGACTTCGACATCGCGCTGTGCCACCCCCTGGACGCGGCCCCGCTGATGGGCGCCTTCGACGCGGTCGTGGTCCGCAACAGCGGTCCCGTACTGCACTACCAGCAGGAGTACGACGCCTTCCGCGCCCGCGCCCTGCGCGACGGCATCCCCGTCTACAACCCGCTGACCGGCCGGGGCGACATGGCAGGCAAGCAGTACCTCATCGACCTCACCGCCGGCGGACACCCGGTCATCCCCACCGTCGACAGCCCGGCCCGGCTGGACTCGCTCCCCGACTGCGAGCTGTACGCGGTCAAGCCGAAGGCAGGAGCCGACTCGCACGGCCTGCGGTTCCTGCCGCGCGCCCAGCTCTCCGGCCTCGCCCTCGACGACGGCGACCTGCTCGTCCAGCCACGCATCGACTTCCGCTACGAGGTCTCCTTCACCTACGTCGACGACACCTTCCAGTACGCCCTGTACGCCCCGGACCCCGACCGGCGCTGGGAACTCGTCCCCTACGAACCCACCGGCGCCGACCTCGACTTCGCCCGGAGCTTCATCGACTGGAACACCCTCGACCACGGCATCCAGCGCGTCGACGCCTGCCGCACCCAGGACGGCGCGCTCCTCCTGGTCGAGCTGGAGGACCTCAACCCCTACCTCTCCCTGGACCGTCTCCCCGACGACCCGGCCCGCGAGTCCTTCGCGACCGCCCTGGCGAGCTCCTTGCACCGGTTCCTGGCCGCCGGTTAGCCACGGCAGCGGACACCTCGGCGCAGGTCACCGTCGTCCGTGCAGGGGAGACCGGTCGCCGTACGTGCAGGGGAGGCGACCGCCGTGCGTGCAGGCGAGGCCCGGTCGACGCGGCAGCGCGCGTTCAGAGCGCGACCACCGTCACCTCGGTGGCCTTGACGCTCGTCCAGACCGGCGTCCCGTCGGCCAGCCCCAGCTCGGCCGCCGCCTGCGGAGTGACCTCGGCGACCAGGTCGGGAGCCTCGGCGGAGGAGATCAGCAGGCGGAGCCTGCTGCCGCTGGAGGTGACCTCGCGCACGGTCCCCGGCCACACGTTACGAGGACTGCCGCCGGGCCGCTCCCGGTGCACCGACACCGCCTCGGGCGCGATGATGGCGAGCGCTTCCGTGCCGTGGGCCGGTGGATCGGCGACCACCAGCAGACCGCCGCCGGGGAGCCGCAGACCACCCTCGGACGCGGTCCCCGGCCAGGCGTTGCGGCCGAGCATCCGCGCCACCCACGGCGACCGCGGATGCCGGGTCACCTCGGCGGGCGGTGCGTCCTGGAGGACGTCCCCGCCGTCAAGTACCAGGATCCGGTCGGCCAGCGACACCGCCTCCACCGGGTCGTGCGTGACGATCAGACACACCCCGCCGAACCCCTCCAGATGCCGGCGCAGGGTGTGACGCACCCGGGCCCGGGTGGTCTGGTCGAGGGCGGAGAGCGGCTCGTCGAGAAGAAGCAGCCGGGGGCGGGACGCCAGCGCCCTGGCGAGGGCGATGCGCTGGGCCTGCCCGCCGGAGACCTCGGCGGGTTTACGGTGCGCCAGCGCGCCCACCTCCAGCCGGTCGAGCCACTCCTGCGCGCTGCGCCGCGCCTGGGCTCGCGGTACGCCCCGGGCACGTAGCCCGTACGCCGTGTTGCTCAACGCGCTCAGGTGCGGAAAGAGCGCACCGTCCTGCGGCACCCAGGCGACACCTCTGCGGTGCGGCGGCAACCCGGTGACATCGGTGCCGCCCAGCCGCAGAGGTACGGCGCGGGCACGGGAGGTGAGCCCGAGGAGGGCGCGCAGGAGAGTGGTCTTGCCCGCCCCGTTGGGGCCCACCACGGCGATGGTGGTGCCCGCGGCGGCGTCCAGGGTGACCCGGTTGAACCCGGTCACCTCGGTGTAGAGGGGCCACCGGTCCTCGGCCGGAGGCGGCGGGGGAGCCGACGGAGCCCGCGTCACCGGGGACGTTGACGGCTCGGACTCGGGCGGCGCCGTCCCGGGTGGAGCCGCGGCCCGGGGCGCCCCCGTCCACCGCCCGCGCAGCCCGATGAGCACGGCCATCGCGACGGCGAGCAGCAGCAGCGACACGGAGGTCGCCGCCTCCGGCTGCTCCTGGAGGAGCAGGTACACCTGGAGCGGCAGGGTCTGGGTGGTGCCCGGCAGATTGCCCGCGAAGGTGATGGTGGCACCGAATTCGCCCAGCGCCCGCGCCCAGGTGAGCGCCGCCCCGGCGATCAGCCCGGGCAGCACCATCGGCATCGTCACCGTGAAGAACACCCGCACAGGGGACGCCCCCAGCGAGGCCGCGGTCTCCTCGTACCGGGGCCGCAGCCCGCCCAGTGCCCCCTCCAGGCTGATCACCAGGAACGGCATCGCGACGAAGGTCGCCGCCACGATCGCCCCGGCCGTCCGGAACGGCAGCGTCAGCCCGAAGGCGCCCTCCAGCCACGGCCCGAGCACCCCGCGCCGCCCGAAGGCCAGCAGCAGCGCGACCCCTCCCACGGTCGGTGGCAGCACCATCGGCAGCAGCACCAGCGAACGCACGAACGCCTTGCCCGGAAAATCCGTCCTGGCCAGCAGCCAGGCCAGCGGCACCCCGAGCAGCAGCGAGAGCCCCAGCGCCCAGAACGACACGAACAGCGACAGCTTGAGCGCCTCGACGACCTCCGGGCTGGACAGATGGGTGCCCAGCTTCCCCCAGGACGTACGGGTGAGGATCCCGACCAGCGGCAGCAGCAGGAACGCCACCGCGAGCAGGGCCGGCACTGCCAGGAGCAGGGGGACGCGGGTACCCGAGGTGCGGGCGCGAGGGCGGAGACGGAGGCGTGTCATCGGCGGTTCCTGTGTTCGTCGGCCGTCGGGGCTTGCTGCCGCGTCCACTCTCGTACGTCCGCGGAGGAACGGCTGCACCGCACGCCGGGGCGGACGGGCCCGGGCGCACGGCGGGCAGAGGGGCGCGGGCGCAAGTCGAGCGGCGCGGGCGCACGGCGTACGAAGGGGGCGCGGACATGCGACGGGTGGCGCGGGCGCATGGCGTGCGAGGGGGCGCGGACCGGCCGGCAGGTGGCCGGTGCGCCTGCCCTAGGGCTTCTGGAAGCCCGCGTCCCGGAGGATCTTCTGCGCCTCGGACCCCGACAGCCAGGCCACGAAAGCGGCCGCGGCCTTTTCGTCCCTGGTGGTCCTGAGCGTGGCGGCCGGGTAGGAGGCGACCGCGTTCTGTGCGTCGGGGATGTCGACGGCGTCGACCTTGGCCGCCGCGCCGGCGGCGTCGGTCCGGTAGACGAGCCCGGCGTCCGCCTCCCCCAGCTCCACCTTGCTGAGAACGGCACGGACGCTGGGCTCCTGGGAGACCGGCCGCACGGTGAGCTGCTGCCCGTCCAGGATCTTCCTGCTGTAGCGGCCGACCGGGACCTCGGGCGCCGCGAGGACCACCTTGAGGTCCCTGGCCGCGAGGTCCCTCAGGGCGGTGATCTTCTTCGGGTTGCCCTCGGCGGTGGCGATGACGAGCCGGTTTCTGGCGATGACGGCCGGAGCACCGGTGTCGGACCCCAGTCCGTCCATCGTCTTCTGGTCGGCGGTCACCAGGGCGTCGGCAGGCACCCCCTGCCTGACCTGTGCGGCCAGTTCCTGGGACCCCGCGAAGGAGAAGGTCACCCTGGTGCCCGGGTGCGCCTTCTCGTACGCCGCGCCCGCGGTCTTGAACACATCGGTGAGCGAGGCGGCCGCGAGCACGGTCAGCCCGGTCCCGGAGCCCTGGCCGGCCGTTTCCTTCCCCGTGCCGTTCCCGCCCGCGACGAGCGGCACGAGGAGGGCGGCTGCCAGCACGAGGAGAGCGGCTGCCAGTAGGGGAAGGACGCCACGGCGGCCGGCGACGGTGGTCTTCATGCGGGACAACTCCTTGCGGGCGGGAAAAGCTGCGCGAGGTGGAACCGGGGGAGAACCACCGTGCGGGGCACGTCGCCGGCGCAGTGGTACGGGAGCCGCCGGTCAGGTGCGGTCGATGTGCACGCTGGTGGACTTCACCCGGGCGGTGGCCTGCATGCCCACCTCCAGGCCCAGCTCCTCGACCGCCTCCCGGGTGAGGAGCGAGACCAGCCGGTGCGGCCCGGCCTGGATCTCCACCTGCGCAGCCACGTCGCCGAGCTTGACCGCGGTGACGATGCCGGGGAAGGCGTTGCGGGCCGAGGTGTAGGAGGAGTCCTCCTCGTCGGCGCCCTGCTGCGCGATCTCGACGGAGAAGGCCGCCAGATCGCGGCCGTCGACCAGTCGTCGGCCTGCGTCGTCGCGATGGGTGGCGATCCGGCCCGCGTCCGCCCAGCGACGTGCGGTGTCCGGGCTGACGCCCAGCAGCCGGGCCGCCCGGCCGATTGAATAGCTCTGCATGTGCGGCAAGGTAATCCACTTTTAGGCTCATCTGCAAAGCCCTGTGTGAATTTACATAGCAAATGCCTGAAGCCGGGAGGATTACCCGAAGGGATTCCCTTGCGCACCCATGGGGGTGAAGTCCGGAGCGACCCATCTCCAGGAACGTTTCTGCAGATACGCCCCTGAACTGCAACGATCATGTCTCAGCAGGTCATTTGCACATTTGTCCTACGGATCGGCTGGTGCGTGTCCCGTCGTTTTCGCCCCTAAAGTCTTGCCGATCCCGTCAACCACTGCGCGGCCCGTGCACTCGTACCGGTCACCGGACCGCCTTCAGTGGACCCGATAATGCGTGCGAGGTGTGATGTCCGGCGAACTCTCCTTCCTCCAGGAACGGTTGAAGGCGTGGCAGGTCCGGCAGGCCGGCTGGGGAGGCCCCCTCTACCGGGGCAGGGCGACCCCAGGAAGTACCGACCTCACCCTCATGTCCAACGACTACCTCGCGATCGGCGGCCACCCCGCCGTACGGGAGGCCCAGCTGCGAAGCCTCCGCGAACAGGGCAACGGCGCCCTGATGTCAGGGGTCTTCACCGGCGACAGGGATCCGCTGCGCCACCTCGAAGCAGCGCTCGCCGACTGGCTCACCGCACCGGCCGTCATGCTCTGCCAGTCGGGCTGGGTCGCCAACATCGGGCTCGTGCAGGCCATTTGCCGCCCCGGCGCCCCCGTCTACATCGACGAACTCGCCCACGCCTCCCTGTGGGAGGGCATCGCCGCGGCCGGTGCCGTAGCCCGCCCCTTCGCCCACAACGACACCGCGCACCTCGAACGCACCATCCGCCAGTACGGACCCGGGCTGATCGCCTTCGACACGCTCTACAGCGTCACCGGCGACCTCTGCCCCCTGCTGGAGCTCACCGCCGTCGCCCGCCGCACCGGCAGCGACCTCGTCGCCGACGAATCCCACACCCTCGGGGTCCTCGGCTTCCAGGGCGCCGGGCTGGTGGATGCTCTCGGGCTCACCGGCCGGGTCGCCTACCGCACGGCCTCTCTCGCCAAGGCCTTCGCCGGGCGCGCCGGGCTGATCGCCTGCGCGCGGGAGGTCGCGGACTACCTTCCGTACCACAGCCCCGGCGCCGTCTTCAGCTCCACCCTGCTGCCGCACGACGTGGCGGGCCTGGCCGCCGCACTCGGCGTACTGAGCACGGCCGACGACCGCAGGAAGCGACTGGAGCACAACAGCCGCCGGCTGCGCGAGGGGCTCACCGCCCTCGGTTACCGGACCGCCCCGAGCGAGAGCCAGATCATCCCCCTCCAGCCCGGCACCGAGGCCGGTGTCCGCCGCCTCCAGCAGGCCCTGGACGCCCGGGGCGTGTTCGGTGCGGCCTTCGTCCCGCCGTCCGTGCCCACCCGGCGCTGCGTCCAGCGGCTGTCCGTGCACAGCGAACTCACCGACGCCGACCTCGACCGGATCCTGCACGCCTGCGAGGCGGTACGGGACGAGGTCGGCCTGCGGGAGTGGAAGTCCACCCGGCGGCGGGACGCGCTCACGCACTGAACCCCGCCCCGTTCCCCGCCACTTCGAGAGAAGAGAACCCCACAGCATGCAGACCACCGTCTCCCGTGAGAGCCACAGCACCGACCACGCCCGGCGGACGACGCACGCCGCGGAAGCCCGCCGGAACCGGATCACCGAGATCGTGTGCGACCGCCTGGAGCTGGAACCCGAGGACCTCGGCGAGGGGGACCTGTTCGTCGAGGAGCACGGTGCGGACTCGCTGGCCCTCATCGGCGTACTGGCCGCCCTGGAGAAGGAGTTCAGGGTCACCATCGACCAGAACGAGATGCCGCGCATGACGTGCCTGCGGGGCGTGCGGCAGGTACTGGCCGAGACGGCGGGCTGGTAACCACGACGATGTCCAGCTGTTCCGACCTCCCCTCCCGGCCGGCCGGGGCCCCTGCCCCGGCGCCCCGCCCCGGGCACCCGGCCGCCACCCGCCGGGTCGTCGTCACCGGACTCGGCGTCCTGTCCAGCATCGGTACCGGCACCGCCGCATTCACCGCGGGACTGCGTGCCGGCCGCAGCGGGGTCACCCCCATCACCGCGTTCGACACCTCGGGCTTCGCCCACGCCAACGGCTGCCAGGTGCCGGACTTCGACCCCGGGCGGCTGCTACGGGTCATCGCACCCGACGACTACGGCCGGGCTGCCCAGTTCGCGGCCGCCGCCGCCCGGATGGCCGTCGAGGACGCCGGGCTCACCGACGACGACCTGCGCGGCGTACGGTGCCAGATCTCCGTCGGCACCACCGACGGCGAGTCCTACGACCTCGACCGCATCACCGAGGCCCATCTGCACGGCGGGCCCGCCGCGGTCGGCGGGCGGGCCGCCCGCCGCATCCCGGCCGCCCGCCTCGGCATCGCCGCCGCCCGCGAACTGCGGCTGGCGGACGCCGAGGTGCTCACCATCGGCACCGCCTGCTCCGCGGGCAACTACTCGATCGGCAACGGGCTCGACGCCATCCGGCACGGTGACGCGGAACTGGCGCTGTGCGGCGGCGCGGACGCGTTCTGCCGCAAGACCTTCGCCGCGTTCTACCGGCTCGGCACCATCGCCCCCGACTGCTGCCGCCCCTTCGACACCCACCGCCAGGGCATCCTCACCGGCGAGGGCGCCGGCATGCTCCTGCTGGAAAGCCTCGACTCGGCACTCGCACGCGGCGCCCGCATCTACGCCGAGGTGCTCGGCTACGGGCTCAACTGCGACGCGTACCACCCCGTAGCCCCCCAGGAGGACAGTGTCGCCCGCTGTCTCCAGCTCGCCCTGGACGACGCCGGGGTGAAGGCCGCCGAAGTCGACCTGATCTCCGCGCACGGCACCGGCACCAAAGCGAACGATGTCACCGAGGCCCGCGCGGTCCGCCGTGTCTACGGCGCCACCCCGCCCCGCACGATCTCCCTCAAGTCGATGCTCGGCCACACCATGGGCGCCGCCAGCGCGCTAGGCGCCATCGCCTGCTGCCTGGCGATCACCCACCGCTTCGTACCGCCCACCATCAACCACCGCACCACCGACCCGGAATGCGCCGTGGACTGCGTACCCAATGAAGCGGTCGGGGCGGACCTGCGCATCGTCCAGAACAACGGACTGGCCTTCGGCGGAAACAACGCGGCCGTCGTCCTCGGCCGCTACGAGGCCCGCCACGAAGCCGCCCGGCACGAAGCCGCCGGGCACGAAGCCGCCGGCCTCGACGCCCGCCCCCGGTCCCGGCACCGCCTCGACGCCCGCCCCGAGTCCCGGCAAGGTGCCGCAGCACGCCCCGAGGCCCGGCGCGCAAGCCGGCACCGTCTCCTGTCCTGACCCCCCCGCGAGGAACGAGCCCATGAACATCACCGCCTGGTCGGCGCTCTCCCCGTACGGGCACGACGCCACCGACTTCACCGCAGGGCTGAGGGCCCGTCGGCCCGCCGTTTCCCTCGTCCCCGGCCACGACGGCAGGCTCGGCTGCCTGGTACCCGACTTCGAACCGCGCACCGTGCTCGGCAGGAAGGGCACCCGGCACATGGACCGGGTCACCGCCCTCGCCGTCACCGCCGTCGGCGCGGTGCTGGCGGACGGTCCCACCGAGGCCGGACCCGACACCGCCCTCGTCCTCGGCACCACCACGGGAAGCGTGCAGTCCATGACGGACTTCACCCGCTCCTCCCTCACCGGCGCGCGCCCCTACGACGTCGAACCCGGAGTCATCCCCAACAGCGTCATGAACTGCGCGGCCGCCCAGTGCGCCATCCGCCACCACATCCAGGGCCCCAACACCACCCTCGCGGGCGGCCGCCCCGCCGCTCTCCTCGGACTGCTCTACGCCCGCCGCCTGCTGCGCGCCGGGCGCGCCCGCACGGTGCTGTGCGGCGGCGCGGAGGAATACTCGACGGCCCGCGCCTGGCTGGAGGCGCGCAGCCGCGACGAGCAGCCCGACGCCGGTGGCGTACGGCCCCCGCTCCTGGGGGAAGGCGCCGCGGTGCTGCGCCTGACCCCGGCCGAACTGCCCTCCGCCCGGGCCCCGTTGGCCAGCGTGCGGGCCGTGCACACGCGGCAGGTTCCCGAGGGCTGCGGGACCGGCGAGACGGTACGGGTGACGGTCGTCGAGGCACTGGCCCGGGCAGGTACGGCGGCGGCCGACGTGTGGGCGGTCACCGGATCGGGCCTGGACGCGGGGGAGACCCGGGCGCTGGACCGGCTCTTCCCCCGGCAGGCCCGCGAGCAACTGCCGGACCTGGGTGCCCTGTTCGGCGACACCGGTGCCGCCTCGGCGGCCCTCCAGCTCGCCTCCGTGCTCGCCTCGGCCGGCCGGGCGCCAGGCGGAGACGCGGTGATCACCTCGGTGGACGGCCAAGGACTGGTGGCGGCCGCCGTCCTGCGCATGGGAGAGGAAGCGTAAATGAACACGCACAGCACGCAGAGCCCGGGCAGCACGCACAGCACGGGCAGCACGCACAGCACGGGCCGGACGGACGCCGCGGACCGCGCGAGGAGCACGGGAGTGGCCCTGGTCAGCGGCGGGTCCCGGGGCATCGGCGCCGCCGTGGTGCTGCGGCTGGCCCGGGACGGCTGGGACGTCGGCTTCTGCTACCGCTCCGAGGAGGAGGCGGCCCGCCGGGTGGAGAAGGAAGCGGGGGAGTACGGCGTACGGGTGCTGGCCGTACGCGCCGACGTCTCCGACGCCACCGAGGCCAAGAACTGGGTGGCCCGCACGGAGGACGAGCTCGGGCCCGTCGGGGCGGTCGTCGCCAACGCCGGCACCACCCGCGACCGGCCCCTGGTCCTGATGTCCGACGAAGAATGGCACCAGGTCCTCGACACCAACCTCGACGGCGTGTTCCACACCTGCCGGGCGGCCGTCTTCCCCATGCTCAAGCGCCGCACCGGCTGCGTCGTCACCCTCTCCTCGGTCGCCGGAGTCCACGGCAACCCCGGCCAGACCAACTACAGCGCCGCCAAGGCCGGAGTCATCGGCTTCACCAAGGCACTCGCCAAGGAGGTCGGCCCGCACGGCATCCGCGCCAACGTCGTCGCCCCCGGTCTCATCGACACCGACATGACCGGCGCCCTGAACGACAAGGACCGCGAACGGCTGCGCAAGGCGGTGGCGCTGCGCCGCTTCGGCACCGCCGCCGAGGTCGCCGACCTGACCGCCTTCCTGGTGTCGGACCAGGCCTCGTACCTCACCGGAAGCGTCCTGGAGGTGCACGGTGGACTCGCACTCTGACCCCCGCCCGGCAGCCGCCCGCGCGCACGTCCCGCACGCCCGGCACCCTTACGACGCGGTGATCGTCGGCGGCGGCATCGGCGGTCTCGTCTGCGGCGCCTACCTCGCCGTCGCCGGCCTGCGGGTCCTGCTCGCCGAACAGCACGACGTGACCGGCGGCAACGCCCAGGTGTTCCGCCGCCGCCGCGCCTACGAGTTCGACGTCGGCATGCACTACGTCGGCGACTGCGGCCCCGGCGGACTGCTCCCCGCCGTCCTCGGCGGCCTCGGCATCGGCCCTGAACGGGTCGCCTTCCGCCCGCTGGACACGGACGGCTTCGACCGGATCGTGCTGCCCGGCACGACGGTCGACGTCCCCGTCGGCTGGGACCACTACCTCAGGCGCCTGTGCGCGGCCCTGCCCGGGGAAGCCTCCGCACTGACCTCCTGCGTCAGGACCCTGAGGGAGATCGCCGCCGATCTGCGCCGCGGCATGACCACCCCGCCCGGCACCGCCCGCGCGCCCCTGTCCACCGCCCTGCTGGCCTGGGGCGCGCGCACCCTCGGCGAGCTGTTCGCCGACCGCGGACTCGGCCCGGCCGCCCGTACCCTGATCGCCGCCCAGTCGGGGAACTACGGAACCCCGCCCTCCACCACCCTCGCCTCCACCCACGCCACCATGCTCGACCACTACCTCCGCGGCGCCTACGCGCCCGTCGGCTCCGGCCAGACCATGGTCGCCTCGCTCGTCGAGGTCATCGAGGCGTACGGCGGCCAGGTGCGCACCCGGTGCCCCGTCGAGCGGATCCTGCTCGCCGACGACCGGCGGGCGGCAGGGGTCCGGCTCGCGGGCGGCGAGCAGGTGCACGCCCCGCTCGTCGTCTCCAACGCCGACTACCGGCGCACCGTCCTGGACCTCTGCGACGGCCGCGGCTTCTCCCCGGCCGTCGTGGAACGCACCCGCGCCGCCACCATGCGCGCCGCGGTCGCCACCGCCTACATCGCCCTCGACCGGCCCCTCGACCTGCCCAACACCAACATCTGGTGGTGGGCCCACACCGACATCGAACGCGCCTACGCGGGCGTCGCCGCCGGCGACGACCCGTCCTTCGCCTTCGTCTCCTTCGGCTCCCTCAAGGACCCCGAAAGCCGCACCGTCTGCCCGCCCGGACACAGCAACTTCCAGGTCATGACGCTGGTGCCGCCCCTGGAAGGCCCGCCGGGCACCTACCGGCGCGACCCCGCCTACACGCACGGCAAGGCACGGCTGCGGGACGCCCTGGTGGACATCGCGGAATCCGTCCTCGGCCCCTTCCGCTCCCGCATCACCCACCTGGAGACCGCCACCGCACACACCAACCACCGTTACGTGCAAGGAGGTTCCGGCACCCCCTACGGCTTCGACGACTGGGGCGGGCACGGCCGCCGCCCCAGCATCCGCACCGGGGTCCGCGGCCTGTACGCGGTGGGCGCCAACTCCAGCTTCGGCGCCGGCATCCTCGGCACCGCCCTCAGCGGCATCGCGGCGGCCGGCCGCATCCTGGAGCGCCCCCTGCTCTCCGAAGTCTGCGCCGGTACGGTCCTGGCCGACCCGGCACGCCTGCCGCGGCGCACCGCGGACTTCGACCCGCTGCGGATCTCGCGCGGACTCGCGCGCCGGGACGCCCGGGGACTGGCGGGCATCGGCCGGGACGCCGCGGCGTCCCGCGGGCCCACCGTGGCGCACGCGGGTGGATCCGCCGGTACGGGGTAGACGCGGTACCGGTCAGGAAGCGGCCGGCCACGCCCCCCGTGCCCGCCCCCCGAGGTCGCCGCCATGAACCACCACTACCGCGCGCCCCGTCACCTGGTCGTCGTGCTGGCAGACACCGTCGACCTCGGCAATGTGTGCGCGGTCCGGCGACGGCTGCACGCAGCCGTCCGCGACGACGACCACCGGCCGGTACTCGTCGACGTCCAGTGCCCGCTGCTCACCTCAACGGCCCTGGGGATGCTCTTCGCCTTCCAGCGCGTCCTGCACGACGAAGGACGCCCGCTGCACCTGCTGGTGCGCCACTCCCTCGGGCTGCGGGTGCTCCAACTGACCGGGCTGCACGCGGTGTTCCATGTGGTCGCGGAGCTCCCCGAACCGCTGGGGAACCCGTGCGTACGGGGCTGGGGCTGAGCGGACGGTCCGAGGCCCCGCGCCGCGCGGGCGTTAGCACCGTACGGGCACGGGGCACCCACAGAAACCGGAGGCCACACCCGGGTGCGGACCGACCCGGGTGCGGACCGGCCCACCCACCGGCACGAAAGAGGTTACGAGTGACCCAGCAAGCCCGCGCGGCCCTGTTCGACGTCGACGGCACCCTCGTCGACACCAACCACCTGCACGTCGTCACCTGGTGGGAGGCGTTCCGCCAGGCCGGCCACGACGTCGCGATGCGCGACATCCACCGCGCCATCGGCCTCGGCTCCGAGGACCTCATCGCCCACCTGCTCGGCGAGAACCGCGACCAGGACGCGGACGAGGATCTGTCCACCGCGCACACCACCCTCTACGGCACCTACTTCGACCGGCTCCCTGCGCTCGCCGGGGCGCGCGACCTGCTGTACGCCCTGCACGACAGGGGCTGGCGCATCGTGCTGGCGACCTCCGCGGGCGGACCCGAGCTCAAGGCGCTGCGCCGGGCCATCGACGCGGACGACGTCATCGCGGGCGTCGCGAGCGCCGACGACGTCGAATCGGGCAAACCCGCACCGGACCCCGTCCACCGGGCGCTGGAGATCGCGGAGGCGGACGCCAAGGACGCGGTGTTCGTCGGCGACACCGTGTGGGACATGAAGGCGGGCACCCGGGCCGGGGTGCACAGCGTGGCCCTGCTCTGCGGCGGCATCCCGCGCGCCGACCTCGAGGAGGCCGGGGCCGCCGCGGTGTACGCGGACCCGGCGGACCTCCTGGCGCAGTGGGACGGAGCGGTTCTGCTACAGCCTCGTCACAGCAGCGGCTGACAGGCAGCCGATTGTCCGGAAATCCGTCCTGAGCTGCCGGAAGGGGGAAAACAAAAGCGTTAGCGGAACGTGAGTGGAACGACAAGGCAGGGGCCGAAGGTGAAGTCAGACCGGATGCCTGCACACGGCATCGACCGACTTCACCGCAGTCCTCAGGGAGCCCCCACATGCGTCACTCCGTTCGCCGCCCCGCCGTCCTCGCCGCGACCGCCTTCGCCGCCCTCGGCCTGACCCTCACCGCCTGCAGCGACGGCACCGGTGCCAAGAGCGAGAAGTCGTCTGCTTCCACCGCGCCCTCCGCCGCTTCGGACGCCTCCGGCACCAAGGACGGGGCGGCGGGTGGCAAGGGCGGCGAGGCGGGCTCGCAGGACAAGGCCGGCCAGGACACCCCCGGCGGTCAGGCCCCCGCCACCCAGGCCGGCACCAAGTCGCCCAAGAAGGACAGCGGCAAGACGCCGGCCTGCACGGTCAACGACGTGAAGGTCAGCGCGGCGAAGCAGGACGGCCCGCCCACCACTCACCTCACGCTGACCGCCAAGAACACCTCCTCGCGCTCCTGCACCCTCCTGCAGTACCCGCTGATCGCGTTCGGTGACCTCCAGACCGCCAAGGACGTCCCGGCCGTCGCCAAGAGCAAGCCGGGCGCCCCGGTCGTGCTGCAGCCCGGCGCCCCGGCCTACGCGGCCGTACGCATCAACAACGGAGGCCGCGAGGAGCAGAACCGCGCCGTGAACTCCTTCCACGTCAACCTCTTCGCGGCCGACGGCCCGGCCGAGGGCAGCAAGACGCTCTCCGTGCCGGGCGGCATCGCCGTCGACGACGCGGTCGCGAAGACCGGCTACTGGACGCCGCAGCTGCGCAACGGCGCTGACGACTTCTGAGCCGGACGCCGCTGAACCAGCGGCAACCGCGGACGGCGGGTGGCAGGGTCCTCAGGGGCCCCGCCACCCGCCGTCCGCTTGTGCAGATCGTGCTGGTCCTGCTGGTGGTGTTCGTACGGGTGGTGCTCGTCGCGCCGGTACTAGGCGACCGGTGCCGGGTAGGTCGGGTACTCGACCCCCGAGACGTGCTGGACGACCCGGATGACCTGGCAGGAGTAGCCGAACTCGTTGTCGTACCAGAGGTAGAGGATCGCGTCGTCGCCCTCGGCCTTGAGCGCGCCCGCGTCCACGATGGAGGCGTGGCGGGAGCCCACGAAGTCGCTGGAGACCGCGTCGGGTGCGCTGATGAAGTCGATCTGGCGCTTGAGCGGCGAGTTCAGCGACACGTTGCGGAGGTAGTCGAGGACCTCCTCGCGGGTGGTCTCGCGGGCCAGTCGCAGGTTGAGGATCGCGATGGACACGTTCGGCACCGGCACGCGGATCGAGCTGCCCGTGATGGTCGCCTTGAGGTCCGGCAGCGCCTTCGCGACGGCGGAGGCGGCACCCGTCTCGGTGATCACCATGTTGAGCGGCGCGGAACGGCCACGGCGGTCCGAGCTGTGGTAATTGTCCAGCAGGTTCTGGTCGTTGGTGAACGAGTGGACGGTCTCCACGTGTCCGCGCAGCACACCGAACTCGTCCGCCATCGCCTTCAGCGGCGGGACGATCGCGTTGGTGGTGCAGGAGGCGCAGGACAGGATCTGGTCGTCCGGCTTGATCGTGTCGTGGTTGACGCCGTGCACGATGTTCGGGACGTCGCCCTTGCCCGGAGCGGTCAGGACGACCTTGGCGATGCCCGGACGCAGGTGCTTGGAGAGACCCTCGCGGTCGCGCCAGCGGCCGGTGTTGTCGATCAGGATGGCGTCCTTGATGCCGTACTCCGTGTAGTCGACCTTGGTCGGGTCGTCGGAGTAGATCATCTTGATCGTGTTGCCGTTGGCGACGATCGTGTCGTTCGCCTCGTCGACGGTGATCGTGCCCTGGAACTGACCGTGGATGGAGTCACGGCGCAGCAGCGAGGCGCGCTTCACGATGTCCTGGCCCGCACCCTTGCGGACGACGATGGCGCGCAGCCGCAGACCGTTGCCCGAACCGGCCTTCTCGATGAGCAGACGGGCCAGCAGCCGGCCGATCCGGCCGAACCCGTACAGCACGACGTCGCGCGACTCACGACGCTCGATCTTGTTGGCGCCCGTGGCACCGGCGACGGCCTCGGCGGTGAACGCCTCCACCGACAGACCGCGGTCGTCGGCCCGGTGCGCCTCGGCGAGCAGACCGATGTCGATCTGCGAAGGCCCGAGGTCGAGCGTGGTGAGCGCCTGGAGGAAGGGGAGGGTCTCGGTGATCGAGAGCTCCTCGCCGGCTATCTGGCGGGCGAATCGGTGGGTCTTGAGAATGCTCACCACCGACTTGTTCACCAGCGAACGGCTGTGCAGCAGGACCGTCACGTCCTGCTCCCGGTGCAGCTTGCCGATGATCGGAATCATCGACTCCGCGATCTCCTCGCGGTTCTTCCAGTTGGTGAACGAGTCGTCGTTGACAGTCACAGGTTTCTCTTTCGAGCTAGGCGTCGCTCATATGCTAACCCTCTCGTTTTCCGCTCACGCAGGTGGTGTCCTCCCGGTGTGCGGCAGGGGTGGAACCCGGCGGCCGGGAACGTCGTTAGTGCCGGGTGAGCGGCCCGCAGGGACGGCCGCGGAAAGGATCACCCATGCCGGCCCCAGTTGCTCCTCCCGCCGTTGCCCCCGGCAACGACCACCCGCCCGTCGACCTCGACCGCCGCCTGGGACCGTACGGCGAGGTCGCCCTGCGTCGCAGGGGCGAGACGTACGAGATCATCGCCAACGGCTGCTTCCTGATGGACACCTCCGACGGCCGCTCCGAGCGGCTCCTCATCGACGCGGCATACGACGCGCTCGACGGGCGGCCGGCCGGATCACCGCCCCCGTCGGTGCTGATCGGCGGCCTCGGTGTCGGCTTCTCCCTCGCGCACGCCGCCACGCAGCGGCGGTGGGGGCCGATCACGGTCGTCGAGCGCGAGCAGGCGATCATCGACTGGCACCGCGACGGCCCCCTGTCGGTCATTTCCGGCCCCGCACTCGCGGACCGGCGGGTGAGCGTGCTGCACGCCGACCTGGTGTCCCATCTGTGCACCCCTGGGCGCGATCCGGGGGCCGGGGCGGGCAGGTACGACGCCCTGTGCCTGGACATCGACAACGGGCCCGACTGGACCGTCACCGAGGACAACCGCGGCCTCTACGACCCCACCGGCCTGGCCGCCTGCCGGTCCCGGCTGAACCCCGGCGGCGTGCTGGCCGTCTGGTCCGCGCAGCCCTCACCCGCCTTCGAGCAGGCCCTGCGCGACGCCGGGTTCACCGCTGTGAGGTCCGAGGAGATCCCAGTGCGCAGGGGAGTTCCCGACGTCGTGCACCTCGCCCGACGCGGCTGACCGCGGCCCCCGGCAACCGTCGCGGCCGGCGGCGATTCCGCGACGGCACGCGCCGGCTCCATCAGCCCGGCGGCGGCGCCGGGCGGCCGGCCGCGGCAGACCGGTGACGAGCGCCCGGCGCGGGACACTTCCGAACCTG
Organism: Streptomyces sp. NPDC058663; assembly: GCF_042716745.1. NCBI lineage: Bacteria > Bacillati > Actinomycetota > Actinomycetes > Kitasatosporales > Streptomycetaceae > Streptomyces > Streptomyces sp. NPDC058663. The sequence continues at coordinate 34,551 of NZ_JBHXRV010000027.1, read as the reverse complement.
CTTGCGACCACTGACAATCGGCCCCGGGCTGCTCCTCAGAGACGCCCGGGCCCGCAGGGGAGAGCCTGCGCAGGCCCGCCGGGAAAAGGGCTTCCGGTCAGCCCGACGCCCCACCCCCGGCACCGCTGCGCCTGCGGCGGTTGGCGACGACCACCGCGCCGCCCCCCACCGCGACGACCGCCACGCCGATGCCCACCCAGCCGAGCGCGCCGGACGACTCCGCGGCGGAGCGGGATCCATCGGCCGCCGAGGGCGCAGCGGTGCCGGTGCCCCGCGCGGCGACCGGGTCGAGGGTGCCCACCGGGGTGGCTCTGCCCGCCGCAGCGAACCCCCAGTCCAGTAGGCGGCGCATCTCCGCATACACCTCGTCGTGCTTTTTCGCCTGAGGGTTCATCACCGTCACCAGGAGCGTGCGGCCGTCCCGACGGGCGGCCTCGGCAAGGGTGTTGCCCGCATTGGAGGTGTAGCCGTTCTTGCCGCCGATCAGGCCCGGGTACTTCTCCACCCCGCCGATGCCGGAAAGCATCCGATTGGTATTCGCGATCGCGAACGGCTTCCCCTTGGTGCTGGGTCCGCCGGGGAACTTGGCCTCGGCCGTCGAGCAGTACTCCGCGAAGTCCTTGTTCTTCAGCCCTGCCCGCAGGAACAGCGAGAGGTCGTACGCGGAGGAGACCTGCCCCGGGGCGTCGTACCCGTCGGGGCTCAGGACGTGGGTGTCCTTCGCGCCGAGTTCGTCGGCCCGCCTCTGCATGTCCGCGACGGTCTTCGGCACGCCGCCGTTCATCGCGGCCAGCACATGCACGGCGTCGTTCCCCGACCGCAGGAACACCCCGCGCCACAGGTCGGGGACCGGGTACTGCTGTCCGGGCACGATGCCCACCGCACTGCTCCCCGACCCCATGTGGGCGAGCTCCTCGGGAGTCACCTTGTGGCTGGTGCCGCGCGGCACGGCGGGCAGCACCGTGTCCGCGAACAGCATCTTCAGGGTGCTGGCCGGGGGGAGTGGCCAGTGGGCGTTCGACGCGCCCAGGACCTCGCCGGTGCCGGCGTCGGCGACGATCCACGACAGGGCGCTCAGATCCTTCGGCAGCGCGGGCGCGCCCGCCCCGGTCTGCGGACCTGGCCTGCCCAGCCGTTCGCCGCCGACCGTGGACATCCGGGCCGGCGGGGTCTTCGGCTTGTTCGGCGCCTCGTCGCGCTTCGACACGACGCCCTCCGTACGCGAATCGTGCGGCGCGTGCGACTCGTGCAGGGAGGCCGGTTCCGTCGGGCGGTGCCCGGCCGCGACGGCGGGGGAGACCCCGGCGAGAGCGGTGCACGCGGCGACGGACAGGCCCGCGGCTGCCTGCCGGAACCGGGGGGAGAAGGAGGGGCGCATCACTCGAACGTATCGCAGCGGACTCCCCGCGAATCCCCGCCGCACAGTGGACTTTCCCACCACACCGGCAGGGAACGAAATCCCCGCGCAGCCCGTCCGCCAACCTGGACGCAGACCCGCCCGCACCCAGGACGTACGACTGGAGCTACGGAGCCCGGTTCGCCTTCGCAACGAGCCCCGCGCCAGCAGGCGAACGCGGCCAGGAACCCCGCCGACCCGCCTGCCCGCGCCCGCTACGTCGTCAGCACCAGACTGACGTTGTGCCCGCCGAACCCGAACGAGTTGGCCAGCGCCGCCGACCACCGGCCCTCGCGCGGCGCACCGGACACCACGTCGAGGTCGACCCGGGGATCGAGCTCCGTCAGATTGCGCGTCGCGGGCAGCACTCCGTGCCGCAGGGCGAGCATGGCGGCCAGCGCCCCGACGGCACCGGAGGCACCCAGCATGTGGCCGGTCATCGACTTGGTCGCGGTGACCGCCGGGTGCCTGCCGATCGCGCGGGCGATCGCTTCCGCCTCCGCCACATCACCGGATTCCGTGGACGTCGCGTGCGCGTGCACGACGCCGATGTCCGCCGCCTGCACCCCCGCGTCGCGCAGCGCCTGCTCGATGGCACGCACCTGGCCCCCGGTGTCGGAGGACGTGATGTGATGCGCACTCGAGTTCACCGCGCTGCCGGCCAGGGATCCGTAACTCCGCGCGCCACGGGCCCGCGCGAAGCCGGGGCGTTCCAGGACCGCCATACCCGCACCCTCGCCCATCACGAAGCCGGACCTGCTCACGTCGAACGGCCGGGACACCGACTCGGGGTCCTGCGCCTGCGTCGACAACGCCTTCATCTGCGCGAACGCCCCGAACATGAAGGGGTGCAGGCACGCCTCCACGCCTCCCGCGAGCACCACGTCGGCGCGGCCCGCCCGGATCAGGTCCTGGCCGAGGGAGAGCGCCTCGGCCCCCGAGGCGCAAGCGCTGACGGGTGTCCTGGCACCCCCCTTCGCGCCGAGCTCCATGCTCACCCAGGCGGCGGGGCCGTTGGCCATGAACATCGGCACCGCGTGCGGCGACAGCCGCCGCACCCCGGACTCCTCGAAGACGTCGTCCTGCCCGAGCGTCGTCAGCACACCGCCGACCCCGGTGCCGATGACCACGGCCAGCCGCTCCGGCTCGACCTCGGGGGCGCCCGCGTCCTGCCAGGCCTCCCGCGCGCTGAGCAGCGCGAGCTGTTCCCCGCGGTCCAGCTTCCTGGCCTGCACCCGGGGCAGCAGTGCGGCGGGATCCACCGGAAGCCCGGCCGCCACGCGCACCGGTAGCCGGTCCGCCCACTCCTGCTTCAGGAGCCGCACTCCCGACCGGCCGGCCAGCAGCGCCTCCCAGGTCGAGGGCGCGTCACCCCCCACCGGAGTCATCGCGCCGACCCCGGTTATCGAAACCGCTCCGTTCCCAACCACCTTGCGCCTCCCGAGACATGGAAAACCGGACACCCCGGGTATTCGCCGTCCAGTCGCTATCCCATTGCTCTATCTATCGAGTTTCGATAGATTCATATCGTTGCTCGATCGAAGGGGATGTCATGGGAAAACTACCGGTGCTCGCTCTGCGCGCCGTGCTCGTCGTGCTGCTGGCCGGTTCGGTGTTCGTCCAGGCGGTGATGGTGCCGTTGCTGGCCGCCGACATGTCCGGCGGCACCGGGGAGCTCTCACACCTGCGCATCCCGGTCCTGGTGATCGTCGTCCTGGGAATCGTCGCAGCCCAGACCGTGCTGGTCTGCGTCTGGCGGCTGGTCACGATGGTGCGGCGCGGGACGGTGTTCTCGCACGCCGCCTTCCGGTACGTGCACCTCGTCATCGGCGCGTTCGTGGCCGCCGCCCTCCTGGTGTTCACCCTCGCCGTGCTGCTCGCCCCCGGCGAAGCCGTACCGCCCGGCATCGTTCTCCTCCTGTGCGGACTCACTCTGGCCGTGCTCGGAGTCGCGCTCGTCGTGCTCGTCCTGCGGATGCTGCTCGCGCAGGCCGTGGCGCGCGACGTCCAGGCGGCGCGGATGCAGGCGGAGCTGGACGAGGTGATCTGATGCCCATCGTGGTCGACATCGACGTCCTGCTGGCCCGGCGCAAGATGTCCGTCGGGGAGCTCGCGGAGCGCGTCGGCATCACCCCCGCCAATCTGGCCGTCCTCAAGAACGGCCGCGCCAAGGCGGTCCGCTTCACCACCCTCGCCGCCCTGTGCGACGTACTGGAATGCCAGCCCGGCGACCTGTTGCGCTGGGAGGCCGCCGAGGAGGAGTGAGAGGGGTGGCGCCGGCCGGGCCGGCCCGGCATGAAACGGGACGGGCCGGGGGAGGGGGAGAGCAACGGACGGACTGCGGGGGCTGCCGTGAAGATGTCGAAGGTCTTCCTGGTGACGGTGACGTGGGAGTACCGGACGAAGGGCGGCCGGGGCCGGCGTTGGCAGTCCCGGATCCGATGGTGGCTGCGGCTGCTGATCGCCGCTGCGGCCCTGGCGGGCGCCCTGTGGAGTGCGGAACAGGCGTCCGCCGGGTACCGGGCGACGCGTGTCTTTCAGCAGGCGCCGGACTGTCCCGCGTCGGCCGGTTCCCTTCCCGCCCCCGCCGGTTCCCGCCCCGACGACCTGTGCGTCCGCCACGAGAGCGCGGTGGTGGAGGGGCGCCACCGGAGCGAGTCGTGCACCGTCGACAGCGGCGGCGTCCGGAACTGCACGACCTCCTACGGCCTCACGCTGCAGCGTCCGGGACCCGGCGGCACCCAGAAGATCGGCATCAGCCGCGCCCTCCACGAGAAGTCCCGCGAGGGCGACCGGGCCGAACTGAGCTACTGGCAGGGGCACCTCGTGGGGATGAGCCTGCGGGGTGAGACATCCACGTATCCGCCGCCGGCCCAGCGCTTCGTGATGCTGCTGAGCGGCGCCGCCCTGCTGCTCGCCGGCATCGGCCTGTGGGCGCTGCTCAGCGGCGCGACGGACCTGGGGAGCACGGCGCCGGTGGGCTGGCTCTGGCTGGTACTGACGGTTCCCTGGGTGATCGACGGGGTCCAGCTGGGTGCCGGCCCGACGCGCTGGGTGATCACGGGCCTTCTGGTGGCCGTCGGCGCGGTGTGGACGCTGGTGGGCGTCGTCACCGAGGCCCGGGGGTCCCGGCTCGTCGCGGCCCTGCGGGGGAGCTGAGACTCTACGGCCTTCGACGAGTGTCTGCCGCGGCCTCATGGCCGACCAGCAGGATCAACAGGCCGGCACCCGTCCCGGGCGGTGCGGGTGCGGCCTGCGCCCGCGCGGTCCCGGGGGACCCGACACCGGTCTCACGCCCTGAAAGTACTGCGGTAGGTGTCCGGCGGGACGCCGACCGTGCGCTGGAAGTGGCGGCGCAGTGTCGTCCCCGTACCCATGCCCGAGGCCGCGGCGATGGCGTCGACACTGTCGTCCGTGGTCTCCAGCAACTCCTGCGCGTGCCGGATCCGTTGCGTCAGCATCCACTGCAGGGGCGTGGTGCCCGTCACCGACCGGAAGTGCCGGGCCAGATGGCGCGCGCTCATGTTCGCCCGACGGGCCAGATCCTCCACGGTGAGCGGCTGGTCCAGCCGCCGCAGCACCCACGGAAGCAGCTCGGCCAGCGGATGACCGTCCTGGGCGGGCACCGGCGTGCTCACGAACTGCGCCTGGCCACCGGCCCGGTGGGGCGGTACGACCAGACGGCGGGCGACCACGTTGGCGACGGCCGAGCCGTGGTCACGGCGTACCAGGTGCAGGCACAGGTCCATCGCGGCTGCCTTGCCCGCGGACGTGAGCACCCTCCCGTTGTCGACGTACAGGACGTCCGGGTCGACGTCCACCCGCGGGAAGCGGGCGGCCAGCTCGGCGGTGTGGGCCCAGTGCGTGGTCGCCCGCAACCCGTCCAGCAGGCCGGCGGCGGCCAGCACGAACGCACCCGTGCACAGCGACACCACCCGCGCGCCCGCCTCGTGGGCGACGCGCACCGCTTCGACGAGACCGGCGGGCGGAGCCGCGCCGACGTCCGCCAGGGCGGGCACGATCACGGTGTCCGCCCGCGCCAGAGCGTCCAGCCCGCAGTCCGGTTCCAGCAGGAACCGGCCGACCCGCACGGCCCGCGTGCCGCACACCTCGACGTCGTACCAGGGACCCGGCAGGACGGCCGGTGCGGAGCCGAACACCTCAAAGGCCAGCGCCAGTTCGAAATGCAGCATCCCGTCGGTGGCGGCGAGGGCGACGGACCGCGGAAACGCACGGGCGACGGGCCCCGGGAACGCATTCATGTCGGGAATTGTACGGGTCATGTCGTTCCGGACACTGGGCGCCGACGAGCTGCGGAGGCAGGATTCTCAGCGGACCACTTCGCACGGTGCCTCGCTCCGGCGCAGCGCATCCCTTCGAGTACGCGGGAGCAGACATGACCTCAGGCAGCACCGTCGCGTTGTTCGGTGCCTACGGGCACACCGGCCGGTTCGTCGTCGCGGAGCTGTTGACGCGCGGGTACGTCCCCCTGCTCATCGGCCGTGACCAGGACAAACTACGGGCGCTCGCACAGAGGCGGCCGGGGCTGGAGGCCAGAGGGGCGTCGGCCGACGATCCGGCCTCCCTCGACCGCGCGCTGCACGGCGCGGCCGCCGTCGTCAACTGCGCCGGACCCTTCGCCACGACCGCCGCCCCTCTCATCGAGGCGGCCCTGCGCGCCGGGATCCCGTACGTCGACGTGGCGGCCGAGATCGAGGCGAACCAGGACACCTTCGCGCACTTCTCCGCGCGGGCCCGTACCGCGGGCATCCCGGTGGTCCCGGCGATGGCCTTCTTCGGCGGACTGGGCGACCTGCTGGTCACCGCCGCGATGGGCGACCTGACCGCAGCGGACGAAACGCACATCGCGTACGGCCTGAGCAGCTGGCACCCCACCGCGGGAACGCTCGCCGCGGGCACGGTCTCCGGGGAACGGCGCGGCGGCCGCCGGGTCCGCTACACCGGTGGCCGGCTGGAGTACCACGACGACGCCCTGCCCACCCTGGAGTGGCGCTTCCCTGAACCACTCGGACCGCAGCGCGTCATCGGCGAGTTCACCATGGCCGACGTCGTCACCGTACCCAGCCACCTGGCCGTCCCCGAGGTACGCACCTACATGACCGCCAAGGCGGCCGCGGACCTGGCCGCGCCCGATGCGCAGGCGCCTGCCGCCGTCGACGCGCACGGCCGTTCCGCGCAGACCTTCGTCGTCGACGTCCTCGTCCGCTCCGGCGGCAGAGAACTTCGCGCGTCCGCCACGGGGCAGGACATCTACGCCGTCAGCGCGCCGCTCGCGGTGGAGGCGGTCGACCGTATCCTCACCGGCCGCACCACCGCGACCGGTGTGGTCTCCGCGGGCGCCGCCTTCGACGCCCCCGGCTTCCTGCGCGCCCTCTCCCCGCACCTGGCCGTGCACCTTCCGCCCGGCACTCCCGGCTGACCGGTCGGCCCCTGGGGGGTGTCACCGGCGGACCGCCGGGCCCTTCACGCCAGGGGCCGGTAGGCGGTCAGCGTGACGGAGAGCGTCACCGCGCACGGCTCCGGCAGCTCCTGGATCCTTGCGTCGTCCTCCCGCACCGTGTGGTGCCAGGCGTTGGGCCCCATGCCGACAAGCTGGGCGAGTGCCTGGTGGTCGAGCTCCATGGTCCGGGTCACCTGCTCGGTCGCGAGGGCGGTGAAGTGCGGGGCGAGCTGCTCGGCGACGCGGGACTCCTTGCGCGCGTCCACCTGCAGCAGGCCGAGTGCGTCGATCAGTTCCCGCAGGTGGCCGGGCCGGGGAGTCACGACGACCAGGACACCGCCCGGCTGCAGAACCCGGTGCAGCTCGGGGCCGTTGCGGGGGGCGAACGTGTTGGTCACCAGGGCCGCGGCGCCGTCCAGCAGCGGCAGGGTCTGCCAGGCATCGGCGACCGCCGCGGCGATCCTCGGATGCGCTCTGGCAGCACGCCGCGCCGCGAACTTGGAAATGTCCAGCGACAGGCCCTCGGCGTCGGGGAACGCCTCCATGACCCGGGCCTGGTAATGGCCGGTGCCGCCACCGATGTCGAGCACACAGCCGGGCACGGCGGGGTCGACGGTCCGGCGTGCCAGCCCGGCCAGCGCGTCCATGATCGGCGCGTAGTGCCCGGCCGACAGGAACGCGTCCCGGGCCTCCACCATCTCCTTGGTGTCGGACTTGAGCTTCGTCACCTGGGGAAGCAGATTGACGTAGCCCTGCTTCGCGATGTCGAAGGTGTGCCCGGCGGGACAGAGCAGCACACGGTCCCCATGGGTCAACTGCCCACCGCAGTGGGGGCAACCCAGGTAGCGCGCGACTCTGTTCAGCATGGGTGCACCGGTCTCTCAAGGTCTCTTCAGGGCTTTCGCGGGCCGTCCCGCCCGGCCACGGGGCCGTGCCGGGCAGCCGGACGGGTGCGGAAGCGGGTGGAATTCTCCCTGCCGATTGTCCCGTACGACGTGGCGACGACGATGCCCGCCCGGTCGGCCCCCTCCGGGCGCACCTTCACCCGCACCCTGAAGGCGGCCCCACATCCGGGGTTCGGCAGGCGGAAGACCCACCGAGCGCCCCCGGTGCGGCTGCTCGCAGGCGGGGCGCCGACGGGTCAGCCCATGCTCTTCGCACCGTCCAGCGTCTCGCGGATGATGTCCGCGTGACCGGCGTGCTGCGCGGTCTCCGCCATGATGTGCATCAGCGTCCGGCGGGCCGACCACCGTGCGCCGGGCTCGAACCACGGGGCCTCGGGGAGCGGATGGGCGGCGTCCAGGTCGGGGAGCTTGACGACCAGCTCGTCCGTACGGCGGGCCACCTCGTCGTACCTATCCAGAACGCCCGCGAGCGTCTCGTCCGGCAGGAGCAGGAACCCGTTGGCCCGGTCCGCCCAGTCGTCCTCGGTCATGCTGCTGGCGTCCCCCATCGCCGAGGGGCCGTTCACGATGAAGTCCGCCCAGGCCTGTTCGACCTCGGTGACGTGCTTGATGAGGCCGCCCAGGCACAGCTCGCTCGCAGTGGGCTGCATCCTGGCCTGCTCGTCGGTGAGGTCGCGGGTGGTGAGGCGGAGGAAGTGCCGGTTCTTGGCGAGCATGGCCAGCAGGTCGGCCCGCTCGCCGGTGGCGGGAGCGGAAGTGGCGTCGGCCGCGGTGTGCTCGCCGGACTCGTTGACGTTCATGATTCTCTGCCTTCTGCCGTTCCGGTTTCCCTCGGACAAGAGCAACTCTAGAGTCCATGTAGGCCATATCAGGGCCTAGTTGGGACGCGAGTCAGGTGCAGGAAGGCGGAGAGTGGCCGACCTGACCGAACCGTCGTGCGGAGAGGGGGCCGCCTCCTTGCCTCGGGTACCTGCTTTCGTCGAGCCGGCCTGCCCGGACGGGCTCTGCCGGATCATGAGAGGTAGCCCCAGCAGGCCGGCCCGCCCCTCTCGCAGGAGACAGACATGACCACGCTCTTTCCCGCCCTCGAAACAGCAGGTCACGCACCCGCACTGCGTTTCGCTGACCGCTCCTTGGACTACGCGGAGCTGCGCGCGGCGGCTTCGGCCACGGCGGCCCGCCTCGCCGGCGCCCACCGGGTCGCCCTGTGGTCCACCCCCACCCTGGAGTCCGCCGTCGGCGCACTGGCCGCACTCCTCGCAGGCGTCCCCCTGGTGCCCCTCAACCCCGGCAGCGGCACCCGCGAACTCGCACACGTCGTGGCCGACAGCTCCCCCGAATTGGTCCTCGCCGCCCCAGGCACGGCTCTGCCCGGACCACTGGCCGCGCTGCCCGTCGTCCACCCCGACCTCGCCCCGACGGGCCCGACGCCGGACCTGCCCCCGGAACCGGGGGACGAGGCTCCCGCACTGATCATCTACACCTCCGGCACCACCGGCCCGCCGAAGGGAGCGGTCCTGCCGCGCCGGGCGGTCCGCACCACCCTCGACGCCCTCGCCGAAGCGTGGCAGTGGACCGGCGACGACGTCCTGGTGCACGGACTGCCGCTGTTCCACGTGCACGGCCTGGTGCTCGGGGTCCTCGGCCCGCTGCGCCGCGGCGGCAGCCTGCGCCACCTCGGCCGGTTCTCCCCCGAGGGCGTCAGGGACGCGCTGACGGACGGCGCCACCCTGCTGTTCGGGGTGCCGACGATGTACCACAGGATCGCCGAGGCCCTCCCCGACGACCCGGCCCTGCGCGAGGCCCTGTCCGGTGCCCGGCTCCTGGTCTCCGGTTCGGCCGCGCTGTCGCGCCGTGACCACGAGGCCATCACCGCGGCGACCGGGCAGCAGGTCGTCGAGCGGTACGGCATGACCGAGACCCTGATGAACACGAGCGTCCGGCCGGGCGGCACACCCCGGCCGGGCAGCGTGGGCACCCCGCTGGACGGCGTCGAACTGCGCCTCGTGGACGACGAAGGACGGCCCGTCGACGCCCGTGACGGCGAGACGCTGGGGGAGATCCAGGTCAATGGGCCGAACCTCTTCACCGAATACCTGGGCCGCCCTGACGCCACCGAGGCCGCCTTCGACCAGGGCTGGTTCAGGACCGGCGACATCGCCACGCTGGACGAGGACGGAGCCGTACGCATCGTGGGCCGCCGCTCCACCGACCTGATCAAGAGCGGCGGCTACAAGATCGGTGCGGGCGAAATCGAGAACGTCCTCCTGGAACACCCCGCCGTCGCGGACGCCGCCGTCACCGGCGCCCCGGATGCCGACCTGGGGGAGACGGTCGTCGCCTGGATCGTGCCGCGGGACCCGGCGGCCCCGCCGTCCGGGCAGGAGCTCGCCGATCACGTCGCCGCCCAGCTCGCCCCGTACAAGCGTCCCCGCATCGTGCGTCTGAAGCAGTCCCTCCCGCGCAACGACATGGGGAAGATCATGAAGAGGGCCCTGAAGGACGACTGACGGGAGCACCGCCCCCCGGCGAACACCTCCGCCGCACCGCTCGCACGCCACGGCTGCCCGCCCTCCCCTCCCGTAGGCGAACCCGACCGCCGGAACGGCGGCGTCACACCACCCGGCCGGTCGCGGGGCGACGGGGGCTCTGCTCCGGGCGGGCGGCCCAGCCGCTGTAACTGTCCGCGGGGCGGGGAAGCTGGCGCCCCTGCTCGCGCCAGCTGCGGGCGAGGGCATCGTAGATGGGGGTGCCGGTGTCCACTACGGGGGACGGCATCGGGACACGCGTCCAGGCATGCGTCAGAGGAGGAAGGGGGAACGTTTCTTCGTGCTGCATGCCCAGTTCAACGAGACGGACCGCCTTCACGTGTCGGGTGAGTACGTTCCGCAAATGCTTGCTCACGGCTCTCCAGGGGCCGGACCACGCCCCGGCACGGGCCCTCTCGCCCCGTCGGGGACGCCCGAAAGCTGCCTGCCAGGAAGGAGCCCCCGACAGACAGCACGCTGTGGACCGGACGGCGAGACGGTCAGGGCAACGGGATGCGGACCACGCTTCCGGTCCCCGCGCACACGCCGCAGTCGCTGACGTACGCGGCTCCGTCCTTGATCGCCAAGCCGCCGGGGCCGGTCAGGTCGGTGGTGACGACCTGGTGGGCCCCGTTGGGCTCGACCTTGATCAGCGCACCGGTCGGGTCGCCGGAGAGCAGGCCGCGGTGCGCGAGTTCGAGGACGTAGAGAGAACCCTGCCGGTCGAAGGCGACGTCGATGATGTTGGTGAAGCCGGTGGCCACGACGGTCGGCTCCTGGCCGGGCACCACTCGGAACACGCTGGCCTTGCCGACCGGGTACGGAAAGCCGGTGAGCTGCCCCACGTAGTACGCGCCGTCGGGGCCGGGGGCGACCGCGGTGGGCACGGCCTGCGCGGTGATCCTGGTGCCCGGCGGCACACCCGGGGACGGCGGCGCGTCGACTTCCTGGCTGGGGAACTTGGCCAAGGTGGTCACCCGCCCGTTCGGCGCGACACGGACAAGTGTGTTGCCCGCCGAGTCGACGACGGCGGCCCCGTGCCGCGTCACCGCCACGGAGTGCGGGTTGCCGCCGTCCGGGTCGGTCTTGGCCGCGTGACCCGCGATGTCGGCGTAACGGATCGCGCGGCCCTTGGCGGACGACAGCAGCCACCCGGCGTTCTGGCCCGCGGCCGGGAGGGCGTCGCGTTTGGCGGGGGTGATGGCGAGCCCGGCGGTGAACACCGGGACACCGCCGACGACCGCCACGTCCGACGGGCCGATGGCCCGCGCGCCGCCGGGCGTGGCGATCGACGGTAACCCCGTCACCACCCGCCGCTGGGTGCCGCCTCTGATCTTGGTGATGGCACCGGTCGTGCCGAAGCACTCCAGGTCGGCCTGCGGTCCGGGGAAGCACGGCCCGGTACCGCCGACTCCCGACTCGGCGACGTACAGCGACCCGTCCGGGGCGAAGGCCAGGCCGTGCGGGTTGTCGAGGCCGGTCGCGACGGTGGTGATGCCCTGGTCCGCCTCGGCGGCCGCGGGAGTGAACAGGGTGAGGAGAAGCGCGGCGCCGATGGCCGGGGCCATCCTGGTTCGAGTGATCACGTGAAGTCCTTCCAAGGCGAAGTCGTCCTGAGGACCGGGCATGAAACCAGCCGGGATTCGCATCTTCGCCGTTCCCCCGCAAGACGAGCGCATGATCAGGGCGAGGGGCCGCAGCCCACCGGGCGGGGCGCGCCGTGGCGCGGCGGATGCCAGGAGGCCGTGAAAGCAGGGGAGTTGAGCATGGCCTGCCGGGAGAGCCCGACGCGCCGCGCGGGGGCTCCCAGGGTCATCGACGCCACCCACGTCAAAGAGATGCCACGCACGGCTCTCCGCCCCGATCCCGCACGGCTCCGGCGCCGCGATTCCGCACGGCGCGGTCCGGCACGGCACGGCACGGCACGGCACGGCACGGCACGGTCCGGTCCGGCACGGCACGGACGCGGCGCGAGCGCGTCCTGCTCACACGACGGACGCGGCGCTCCCGTGTCCTGCCGTCAGATGGCCTCGCGGGCGCGGCTTGCCCTGGTCCAGGACAGCAGTTTCTCCACGTCCCAGGTGTTCACCACGCGCTCGGCCGGCACGCCGCACTCCTCCGCCCGCGCACACCCGATGACCTGCCAGTCCAGCTGCCCGGGCGCGTGTGCGTCGGTGTCCACGGCGAACAGCGTCCCTGCCAGGACCGCCTTGCGGAGCAGCCGGCGGGGCGGGTCCAGCCGTTCCGGCCTGCTGTTGATCTCCACGGCCGTTCCCGCCTCCGCGCACGCCGCGAACACCGCGTCCGCGTCGAACTCCGACTCGGGCCTGCCCCGCCCCGTGACCAGACGGCCGGTGCAGTGGCCCAGCACGTCGGCCCTGGGGTTGCTGACAGCGGCCGTCATGCGGCGGGTCATCGCTGCCGCGTCCATCCGCAGCTTGGAGTGCACCGACACCACGACCACGTCGAGCCGGTCGAGCAGCTCCGGCTCCTGGTCGAGGGCGCCGTCGTCGAGAATGTCGCACTCGATGCCCGTCAGCAGCCGAAACGGCGCCCACTGGGAGTTCAGCTCCGCGACGAGGTCCAATTGCTCGGCCAGCCGCTCGGGGGACAGGCCGTGTGCCACGGTCAGCCGCGGTGAGTGATCGGTGAGCACGGCCCAGTCGTGCCCGATGTCCCGCGCGGCGCGTCCCATCTCCTCGACGGGGCTGCCGCCGTCCGACCAGTCGGAGTGCAGGTGGCAGTCGCCCTTCAGCAGCGCCCGCAACCGGCTCCCGGCATCACCCTCGACGAGCGGAGCCAGAGCCTCGCTCTCCAGGCGCTCGAGGTAGGCGGGTACGCCGCCCGCCAGGGCCTCACCGATCACGCCCGCGGTTCTGGGGCCGATGCCCTTGAGTGTTTCCAGGGACCCGTGCGCCGCGCGAGTGGCCAGTTCGGCGGGCGTCAGCCCGCGCACCACCGCCGCGGCGGTACGGAATGCCCGCACACGGTACGTCGGGGCGCGGTGGCGTTCCAGCAGGAACGCGATCCGTTCGAGTGCCTCCACGGGCCCCATCGCCACCTCCGGCCGCTCGCGGGGTTTCGCACCACACACCCTCCTCCAGGTTTCCCCGGCACGCACCACGGGGCACGTCCGGCCGGGTGGGGGACCAGACTGCCGTCAACGGCGGTGTGGGCGCCCGCACCGAGGCCTGTGCGGGCGTCGTGCGAACGGGTGACCGAGGAGCCCGCAGGTCCATGACCTGCGCCGGATCCCGGTCAAGGACCCGGCGCAGGTCTGTCCGTACCCACAGCCGTACCCGTACTCGTACCCGTACCCGCACTCGTACCCGCACTCGTACCTGTGCCGACCGGCCGGCCCGTCCCGGCCCTCGCAGCAGGGGGCAACCTGCGCGGGTACCTCCGCCACCACCTCCCTTCTCTGCGTTCCGAGGCCCGGTACGTGCTGGTGTCGCATCGGGCCGTGTGTTCAAGCCTTGCACCAGTGGGAGCGCTCCCACTGTGGAGGGGCGGGCCTTACTCGGTCAAGAAGCGTGAAGAGTCGAAGATATTCGACAGTGATGTGCCGCTGAAAGTTGGCAACATGTCTGTTCCTTGACGCCGCGTGGCGCTACGGTCTGCCTCACCAGTGGGAGCGGTCCCCCTCACTAGGTGCTCCTGTCAGGAGCACCTCAGTTGTCAGGAGTCGCTCATGCATCACCCCCTGAACTCCCCCCTGCACTCCCCTCCGGGCTCCCCCCGGAAGTCCCCGGCTTCGGCCTCCCGCGGCCGTGCGGGTCTGGCGGCGGCCTGTGCACTGTTCATGGCGGCCGGCGTCACGGCCGTGGCCACCGGATCCGCGTCGGGAGCAGCCGGCGCGGCCGCGCCCGCCTGCACCGTCGACTACAAGATCCAGAGTCAGTGGAACGGTGGTTTCGGCGCGAACGTCACCGTCACCAACAACGGTTCCCCGGTGTCCAGCTGGACCCTGGAGTGGGTCTACGCCGGTGACCAGAAGATCACCCAGGGCTGGAACGCCACCCTCAGCCAGACGGGCAAGGCCGTCACCGCCAAGAACGTCTCGTACAACGGCAATCTCGGCACCGGCGGCTCCGCCTCCTTCGGCTTCAACGCCGGCAACAGCGGCGAGAACGCCGTGCCCGCAGCCTTCAAGCTCAACGGCGTGACCTGCAACGGCGCTACGGACCCGGGTCCCGGCCCCACGGATCCGCCCGGCGACCGGGTGGACAACCCGTACGCGGGAGCGAAGGCCTACGTGAATCCGGAGTGGTCCGCGAAGGCCGCCGCCGAGCCGGGCGGTGCGGCCGTCGCCAAGCAGCCGACCGCCGTCTGGCTGGACCGCATCGCCGCCGTCAAGGGCAGCGCCACCACCATGGGCCTGCGCGCCCACCTGGACGAGGCCCTCAAGCAGAAGGGGACCGGCGAACTCACCGTCCAGCTGGTGGTCTACAACCTGCCGGGCCGCGACTGTGCCGCGCTCGCCTCCAACGGGGAGCTCGGCCCGACCGAGATCGGCCGGTACAAGAGCGAGTACATCGACCCGCTCGCCGCGATCCTCGCCGACCCCAAGTACGCGGGACTGCGCATTGTCACGATCGTGGAGATCGACTCGCTGCCCAACCTCGTCACCAACGTCACCCCCCGCCCCACCGCCACCCCCGCCTGCGACGTGATGAAGGCAAACGGCAACTATCAGAAGGGCGTCGGGTACGCGCTCAACAAGCTGGGCGACCTCCCCCACGTCTACAACTACATCGACGCAGGCCACCACGGCTGGCTCGGCTGGGACGACAACTTCACCGCCTCCGCCGAGATGTTCAAGGAGGCCGCCACCACCGAGGGCGCGACCCTCGCCGACGTGCACGGCTTCATCGTGAACACCGCCAACTACAGCGCCCTCAAGGAGGACCACTTCGCCATCGGCGACAGCGTCAACGGAACCTCCGTGCGCCAGTCCAAGTGGGTGGACTGGAACCGGTACACCGACGAGCTGAGCTACGCGCAGGCCATGCGCGCCAAGCTGGTCACGCTCGGCTTCGGCTCCGGCATCGGCATGCTGATCGACACCTCCCGCAACGGCTGGGGCGGCACGGCGCGCCCGTCGGGCCCAGGACCGCAGACGAACGTGAACGCATACGTCGACGGCGGGCGCTACGACCGCCGCATCCACCTCGGCAACTGGTGCAACCAGTCCGGGGCGGGCCTCGGCGAACGCCCGACGACCGCACCCGCGGCCGGAATCGACGCGTACGTGTGGGCCAAGCCGCCGGGCGAGTCCGACGGTGCGAGCAAGGAGATCCCGAACGACGAGGGCAAGGGCTTCGACCGGATGTGCGACCCGACGTACACCGGCAACCCCCGCAACGGCAACAGCATGTCCGGCTCGCTGCCGAACGCGCCGCTGGCGGGGAAGTGGTTCTCCGCCCAGTTCCAGGAGCTGTTGAAGAACGCCCACCCCGCGCTGTGACCGAGCACTGACGGGTGCGTCGCCGGCCCGGTGCGTGCTGGCGGCGCGTGAGCCGAAGGCCCTTTTCCCCGGTGCGCACCGGGGAAAAGGGCCTTCG
This sequence comes from Streptomyces sp. NPDC058663, assembly GCF_042716745.1. NCBI lineage: Bacteria > Bacillati > Actinomycetota > Actinomycetes > Kitasatosporales > Streptomycetaceae > Streptomyces > Streptomyces sp. NPDC058663. The sequence continues at coordinate 18,697 of NZ_JBHXRV010000027.1, read as the reverse complement.
GGCCGTGTCAGCGGTCCTGTGGAAGTCAACCGGACACGGAGGGCTTCACGGGTTGCTTCACGGGTTCACCCTCTCCTGCGTGCCAGGCCGCTTCAGGTGCGGGTCCAGCGCTGGTTGCCGCCGTTCGAGCAGGAGTAGAGCTGGATCGTGGTGCCGTTGGCGGTGCCGGCCGCGGTGGCGTCGAGGCAGAGACCGGACTGGACGCCGACGACGGAGCCGTCGGCGTTGAGGCGCCATTTCTGGTTGTCGCCACCCCAGCAGCTGTAGATCTGGACCTTGGCGCCGTTGCCGGTGCCCGCGGCATCCAGGCACTTGTTGCCGTAGACCCGCAGTTCGCCCGCGGCGGTGTGGCTCCACTGCTGGTTCGTGCGGTTGTTGCAGTCCCACAGCTGGAGCTGCGTGCCGTCGGTGGTGCCGGCGCCGGGCACGTCCAGGCAGCGGCCCGAGGCGGCGCCCCTGATCGGCCCGGCGTTACCGGGGGGCGTGGGGGAGGCGGCGTTGAGCGCGTTGAGGACGGAGTCGTAGGCGGGCTTCTTGCTGCCGTTGCCGTGGAACAGCAGCGGGGAGTGCTCCGGTCGCCAGGAGTCGGTGTCGCGCACGCCCCAGACGGTGATGCCGAGGCAGCGCGGGACGGCCAGGCAGTCGTTGGTCACCTGGGCGTAGGTGGTGGCCGAGGCACCCTGGATGTCGAGTTCGGTGACGGCCACGTCGACGCCGAGGGCGGCGAAGTTCTGCAGGGTGGTGCGGAAGTTGCTGTGGTAGGGGCTGTCGTTGTTGAAGTGCGACTGGAAGCCGACGCAGTCGATCGGCACGCCGCGCTGCTTGAAGTCCTTGACCATGGCGTACATGGCCTGGGTCTTGGCCCAGGTCCAGTTCTCGACGTTGTAGTCGTTGTAGCAGAGCTTGGCGGCCGGGTCGGCGACCCGCGCGGCGCGGAAGGCGACCTCGATCCAGTCGTTGCCGGTGCGCTGGAGGTTGGAGTCGCGCCGGGCTCCCGTGCCGTCCTCGAAGGCCTCGTTCACGACGTCCCACTGGGGGATCCTGCCCTTGTAGTGGCCCATCACGCCGTTGATGTGGCCGACCATCGCCTGGCGCAGGCTGCTGCCGCTGAGGCTCCGCATCCAGCCGGGTTGCTGTGAGTGCCAGGCGAGGGTGTGGCCGCGCACCTGCTTGCCGTTCTGCACCGCCCAGTTGTGGACGCGGTCACCCGCGGTGAAGTCGAACTGACCCCGCTGGGGTTCGGTGGCGTCGATCTTCATCTCGTTCTCGGCCGTCACCGAGTTGAACTCGCGGCCCGCGATCGACGTGTACGCCGAGTCGCCCAGCCTGCCCGAGGCGATGGCGGTGCCGAAGTAGCGGCCGCTCTGCGCCGCCGCGGCGCCGAGCGTGGTTTCGGCCGCGCTCTGGGCGGCATGTGCGGTGGGCGACGCGGTCGGCGCCGCGAACGCACCGAGAACACCGACGAGCAGCGCGGTCAGCAGACCGCCGGAGGTGCGGCGCAGGGCGCGTGGGGGAAGGGCGTGCGAAGACATGACTGTGCCTCCAGAGTGGCATCACGGTAGGAGTGGAAGGCGGCTGCCCGGATCGCGTACGGGGCCGTGCAGTGCGTCCCGTAGGCGATCCGGCAACCGCTCAGGTGCAGACGTTGCCGTTGAGCGTGTAGGCGGTGGGGGAGGGGCTGGTTCCGCTGTGCGTCCCCTGGACTCCGAAGCTCGCTGTGGCACCGGGTGCGAGGGTCCGGTTCCAGTCGGTGTTGCGGGCCACGACAGCGGTGCCGTCCTGGGTGACGGTCGCGTTCCAGGCGCTGGTGACGCGCTGGCCTGCAGGGTAGGTCCAGCTCAGCTTCCAGCCGTCCACGGCTTCCGCGCCGGTGTTCTTCACGGTGAGTGTCGCGGTGAAGCCCGTGCCCCACACGTTGTCGTTCTTGTACGTCACCGTGCAGGCCCCGGCGGGCGGTTCGCCGGTGGTGGTCCGCTCGGCGGCGTAGGCGGCGAGCCACGCCAGCGGGGCGTTCCAGTTCACCGCCACTTCGTTGGTGGAATACGAGCCGATGTCGTCGATGTAGCAGGCGGCGGGTGCGCAGCCCGCCAGCTTCTCCTTGGCCACCGGGTCCTGGAGCCCGCTGTTGGGACCGCCCGCGAGCGACCCCGCCGGAGGGTGGGGCAGCGAGGCGTCCAGCTGGTGTGCCCAGAAGCGGTGATGCTGGTTGCGCGAGGACGTCCTGCCGTAACCGGAGATGTAGGACTGGCCGAGGGCGTTGCGGCCGAGCAGGTAGTCCATGGCCTCCAGGGCGCCGGCGCGGTAGCGCGCGTCGCCGGTCAGTTCCCCTGCGACGGCCAGGACGATCGCGTTGTCGGCGACCTCGCCGTTGGAGCCCCAGAAGTAGCCGTCGGCAGGGACGGGCACCGCGTAACCCTGGCCGGCCATCCTGGCCAGATGACCGTCGGCGGCGGAGGTCACCGAGGCACGGACGCGGGCCAGGTCCGCGGCGGGCAGCCCGTTGGGGACCGTGGCCAGGGTGAGCCGGCCGAGTGCGGCCGTGTCCGCCCAGCCGAACCCGTAAGCGGAGAAGGCCGTGGGGGAGGTGTGCCAGGCGGAGCCGGTGACTGCGTCCCGGTAGCCGCTGTCGCCGGTCGTGGCGTACAGCTCGGACGCCGCCCAGTAGAACTCGTCGGTGACCTGCGAGTCGCCGTAGGCACCGCCGCCCGTGCTGTCCGAATCCGGCGCGTACAGGGCCGGGTTGGCCCGGGCCGCTGTCCAGGCCCGCCGGGCGCTCGACAGACAGCGGTCGGCGAACGCGGCGTCGTAGGGCCGCAGGACACGGGAGCACTGCGCCGCGGCCGCCGCGAGGTTGAGGGTTGCCGCCGTGGACGGACGGTGCAGCTCGCGAGGCTGGGAGTCCTGGTCGGGGCGCAGCGGCATGCCCGTCCACTCCGCGTCATGGATCTTGTGGAACGCCATGCCCGCGTACGGCTTGTTCTCGGCCACCTGCATCCGCATCAGGAAGTCGAGCTCCCAGCGCGCCTCGTCCAGCACGTCGGGTACGCCGTTGCCGCGCTCGGGGACCCTCAGGGTCGAGTCGCCCAGTGCCGCGTCCGTGCCGGCCCGCTTGGCCCGCTCGAAGGAGTTGACCACCAGCCAGGCGGAAATGCCGCCGTTCACCACGTACTTGCCGTGGTCGCCCGCGTCGTACCAGCCGCCCCTGACGTCCTTCGTGTAGTCGCACACGGTGGCCTGGCAGGGGACGGCGGTGTCACCCTTGTTGGGCGCGACACCGAGGTGTCCGGCCGGGCGGCCGTAGGCGGAGCCCGCCAGCGAGGCCTCGATGGGAATGCCGCTGCGCTGGTGGTAGAAGAACGCCATCGCGTCCGAGCGCAGACCGTCGTACAGGTTCGCGCGGATGTCGAAGGACACACTGCCGCTGCCGTCCACCGCCAGGACGTACTGCGATCCGGCCTTGCGGTACGAGGAGAAGTCGGCCACCTGGACGGTCTGCCCGGAGGGGGCGTCCGTGCCGCGGGGGACGGTCGCACCGGAGGCGACCACCGTCCCGGACGCGTCGCGCAGCTGCCAGGTGAGCGGCTGCGTCGCGGTGGTGACGACGGTGGCGCGCTTGGGTCCGTCGGGGAGATAGCCGGCCTGGTTGACACGTACGGCCGAGGTCGCCGCAGCGGCGGCGGGAGCGGCTGCGGCGACGGGCGCGGTCAGGAGTCCGCAGACGAGGAGGGGACCCGTGAGCAGGGTGGCGGCGAGGCGCCCGGGACGGCGTAACGAAGGGGCGGGGGGCATGAGCGGCTCCTGTGTCGATGCTGGTCAGCGGATGGAGTTGGCCGGGAACGGGTCCTCCTGGGCGGCGGGTGGAGGTGGCCGCCCCCTGGCCATGGCGGCCAGGCCCTGGTGGACGTGCCGTAGCCGCCGTGGGAGGGAAGATCACGGCCTGGTCACTGGCGACGCGACACCTCTGGCCGTGGCTCAGGCTCCGGCCGTGTACTGCGTCCGAGGGCCGACCGCGAAGGTGCCCAGGGAGCGCCGTGGACGGACCGGGGGTGGGGAGCACTCCCATTCGACATACCGAACATTGGTCGGTGTTTCGAAGATGCGAGTCGGACAGTAATGACGCGCCGGTGAGGCGTCAACAGGTGCGGCCGTATACGGGAGTGAAAGTGGTGGCGTCCCGGCAGGCGCTGCGTGCTCGACCGCTTCCCCGATGCGGACACCCAGGGCCCGGCGAACCGATTCGCAAACTTTCGAAAAATTTCCGGTTGCCCGATGTGCTGGTCAACTCCAGGCGAGAGGCACTGTTTGCAGCCAGATCGGCAGCAGGTCTTGACCGACAAGCTGGCTGTTCCTAGCTTGTGGCGTCACGGAATCCGAGAGGTTTTCGAAAAGTTTTCGGCAAGTAACCGACAGTTCCGGTCCGAACCCACCCCCCATCGCACCCCGTCCCCCATCGCACCCACCCCCCAAGGAGCGTTCGTCATGTGGTTTCGCCATCCGCCCCTGGTCGTCCTGAGACGCTTACTCGCCGTCCTCGCGCCCATGCTGCTCGTGGCCACAGTCCTCACCGCCCAGCCCGCCGCCGCGGCGACCGTCGACACCAACGCCTGGTACGTGCTGGTCAACCGCAACAGCGGCAAAGCCCTGGACGTCCACAATCTGGCGACCAACGACGGCGCGCGCATCACCCAGTGGACACGGAACGACCAGAACCAGCAGCAGTGGCAGTTCGTCGACTCGGGCGGCGGCAACTACCGCATCAAGTCCCGCCACTCCGGCAAGGTGCTGGACGTCCAAGGCCGGTCCACCGCCAACGGCGGACCGATCGTCCAGTGGGCCGACCTGAACGGCACCCACCAGCAGTGGCGGCTCGCCGACAGCGCGGACGGTTACGTGCGGCTCGTCTCACGCCACAGCGACAAGGCCCTCGAAGTACAAGGCGCCTCCGCCACCGACAACGCGAACATCGTCCAGTACGACGACTGGGGCGGCACCAATCAGCAGTGGCAGCTCGTCAAGGTCGGCACCGGCAACCCCGCTCCGTGCGGCCTCCCGTCGACCTACCGCTGGTCATCGACGGGCGCACTGGCGCAACCCAAACCGGGATGGGCCTCGCTCAAGGACTTCACCGTCGTCCCCTACAACGGCAAGCATCTCGTGTACGCGACGACGCACGGCGCGGGCCCGGGAACGGGCTGGGGCTCGATGAACTTCGGCCTGTTTACCAACTGGCCGGAGATGGGTTCGGCCAGCCAGAACACGATGTCGAACTCCGTCGTCGCGCCCACGCTGTTCTACTTCGCCCCGAAGAACATCTGGGTGCTCGCCTACCAGTGGGGCGGCGGGAGCGCCTTCTCCTACCGGACGTCGAGCGACCCCTCCAATCCGAACGGCTGGTCAGCACAGCAGGTGCTCTTCTCCGGAAGCATCACCGGCTCCGGCACAGGTCCCATCGACCAGACGCTCATCGCCGACGGCACGAACATGTACCTGTTCTTCGCCGGTGACAACGGCAAGATCTACCGGGCCAGCATGCCCATCGGGAACTTCCCGGGCAGTTTCGGCTCGACCTACACCACGATCATGAGCGATACGACGAACAACCTGTTCGAAGCGCCGCAGGTCTACAAGCTCCAGGGCCAGGACCGCTACCTCATGATCGTCGAGGCGATCGGCGCGCAGGGCCGCTACTTCCGCTCGTTCACCGCCACCAGCCTGAACGGCACCTGGACACCTCAGGCCGCGACCGAGAGCAACCCCTTCGCCGGCAAGGCCAACAGCGGTGCCACCTGGACCAACGACATCAGCCACGGCGAGCTGATCCGCACCAGCGCCGATCAGACCTTCACCGTCGATCCCTGCAACCTGCAATTCCTCTACCAGGGACGCGACCCCCGCATCGGCGGCGACTACGGCCAATGGCCCTACCGTCCGGGTCTGTTGACACTGCGGCGCTGACGGCGTGACGCGGACCCGGCCGGGCAGTGCGCCTGTCACGGCGTGTCTTGGCAGCGCGGCCGGGCCTACCCTTGGGCGGTGTACTACGAGTTCCGTACCGCCCGCCCCGAGGACACCGAAGCCCTCGACGCGTTGGACGGGTCCTTCACCACTGACACCGTCTTCCACGTGGAGACCGCCGAGAACGGGTTCACCCTGCGCGAGCTCCCCATTGAGCCGCCCCTGACCAAGGTGTTCCCCCAGGACGACTCCGAGGGAGACGACGAGAACGACGCGTGCCCGTCGGAGCAGAGCAGCCCCACCGTCCTGGCCGTCGCCGCCGACGGGTCCGTCGCGGGCTTCGTCTCCGTCTCGTACGCCCCGTGGAACCGTCGCCTCACCATCGAGGACATCGAGGTCGCCCCCGAGCACCGGGGGCGCGGCGTCGGCAGTGCGCTGATGGCCCGCGCCGAGGAGATGGCGCGTGAGCGCGGAGCCATGCAGATCTGGCTGGAGGTGACCAACATCAACGCCCCCGCGATCCGCGCCTACCGGCGGATGGGTTTCGCCCTCTGCGGCCTCGACACCTCGCTCTACGAGTTCACCCCCTCGGCCGGCGAGTACGCCCTCTACATGAGCAAACCCTGCCCCTGAGTCCGTTGCTCGACACAGGGACGACAAGGGGAGAGGGGCACCGTGACGATGTTCTTGATGGGCATGCTGCTGTTCCTCGGTGTGGCAACCGCGGGGGCGAGCCTGGTGGTTGGCGTGGCCCTGGTGAGGAACCGGCCTCTTTCTCCGCCCGGTTTCTGTGCGGTGCTCGCCCTTTTCTTCGGGGCTGCGGCCGCGTCCACGTACAGCTACGGCTGGTTCTCCGTTGCCCTGGGAGGCCCGATTCCCGTGCTGTGCGAGGACCAGAACACCGCCGGTGCTGATTGGACAAGCGTGAAGCAGACGTTCTGGCCACTGCGCAATGCCTGCGTCTACGCCGATGGTTCGACGCTGGAGTACGTCTCCCTGTCGATCACTGTGCTCGTCTGCGTGCTGGCAGGCGCCGCCGTCGTACTGAGCGGTGCCGCCGCGCTCGCGTACCGAAGGGCCAGACGGCCTTCCGGGGGAATCGCCGCCTTCCGCACGTGACCCGTTGCCCAACGCGGCCAGGTCCGCAGGCAGCCGCCTCGCACCAGGAGCCCGGGACCGGATTGCCCTCCGGTCCTTCGAGCAGTGCGAACGGTCACCCGTGACATTCCCCCCGCCTGGTGAGCCACGTCCCTACCCGAGGCCGCCCCCAGCCCGCGATCTGTCCCGTCTGCGGTACCACCGGCACATCAACCGCACCATGAGCAGGGTCGCCCCGCCGGCCAGGTAGAGGCAGTCGCCGGGCGAGGGGACGTAGGGACCCGGTATCCGGATGCTGACCGGGGGTTGCGCGAGCGTTCTCGGTGGGTTGGCCGACGAGTGCCAGCCGGCCGGTGGCACCCGCGGTCTTCTTCTCGATGCGGAGCCGGACGACGGTTCCATAGACCTCGACGAAGGCGGGACACCGGCTGACGTTCTCCTGCGGTGCCACCGGCCGTGCGCAGTACCCGGAATCGGTCTGTCCGTCCTCGGGCCGATAGGGCACATAGCTGAATCCGTCAGGGATCGTCAGGTTTCGTGCCTGTTTCTCTCCGCCACGATGCGGATTTCCCCCGCCGGGGCCGGGAGACCGGTGATGGGCGCGGTCGACCTGGTCGAGAACGGAGCGAGTACCAGCAGCACGGCCGTCAGTACGGGGAGAGCCGACCTCGGTGGATGTTTCACGGGGCCGGGCCCCCTGCTGCGCGCGCTCTGGTGTGCCGCGTGGGCAGGGGACTCCTCCCCGGCGCCGTATCGCCGGTGATCAACGTGCGGATTCCGACGGACCCTACGGGGAGCCCGGACATTCCCCGGACGTGTCGAATTGCGTCCGCAATGTGTATCGCACATCCTATGGACAACTGCCCTCAATGGTCCGGCACCCTCTAACTCGCTGTTATAGCGCCGATTTAGGACACTATCTACCAATCGTTAGTAACTGCTTGTTGCTGATCGTTCACCCAAAACCTCAGTAAGCGTGTGAGGTGGATCACATTTGGCTCATGATCGATGGCGGAGATTTGCGATACGGAACGATCCGTCCTTGGGTGCGACACAGGCATCGACCTCCGTCAGTTCGCCGTTGGCGGTGCCGTCGAGGCACAGCCGTCCTCCCTTGTCGCGGAGGTCGATGACGAACTTCGTGACGGCGGCGGACCGCTTCAGGCCGTGGATGCGCTCGTCGATGTAGCCGAGGCCGTTCAGCACCTTCCTGACCTGCGCAGGATCGGGCCGCTCGAGCCGCAGGACCGCCTCGGCCACGCGCTGTTCGTGCTGGACGCCGGCGCACCAGTCGCGGGCGTCCAGTTCCACTTCGGGGCCTGCCGTCGGGGTGACGGGCTCGACCCCACCCCCCGGCGGCGGCTCCACCGTGGCGCCGGGCGGAGCCGCTACCGGAACGGTCGGCGCGCTACCGTCCGGGGCGGCCGGCAACTCCCCCTTCGTGCCTGGTGGGGGGCACTCCCGTGCCACCTCGTCCAGCATCCTGCGGAAGGTCGCGTCGCTCCTGGCCGAGACGGCATCGGCCGGCCTCTCCCGCTCCCCTCGGGGGCCCGACTGCTCGGAGCCGCAGGCGGTCAGAGTCACGGCGGCGAGAGCCGTCACCGCGAGGGTGCGCCGACGGTGGCGCGTTTTGGTGGCAACTGCCCGGTTCGGGGCCTGAGTTCGCTTCACGTCCCCAGACTTGGGCAGCCCCGCCCACGCCACATGAGTACGCGTACTCAACCTCCGGCGACGGCCGGACGTTCTTCACTGCTGCAAGGAAGCGGAATCAACTACTTCCATATGTAAGCCACTTGTGGTCGTGATCGCGCCGGTCTACGTTCCGCATCGATCAAGCAACACACCACCGACACGAGGGGGGAACTCGTGCACAAAACAGCCCTGCCTGTCATGGCCGCACTCTCCATGGCGCTGATGCTCCCGCAGCAGCCCGCCGGAGCCGCTGTCATCGACCAGCCGCAAGCCGCGGCCGCCACTGTCGAACCGCCGCTGGCCGACGGGGAGATCCAGCGGGTCGGTCCCGGCCTGTACTCCACCGCCGAGAAGTCCTTCGAGCTGTACGAGACCGATGTGGCCGAGGGCCTCATGGGCCGCACGCACACGGTCACCGAAGGCGCGGACGGAGTCGCCAAGCCGGAGTCGGCGCCCACGACCCGACCGGACCAGGGCGTCTTCGGCCCCGGCTGGGAAGCCGGGTTCCTGGGGGGCCAGCTCAACCGCAAGCTGGAGCAGAAGGCCGACTCCGTCGTGGTCACCGACCTCGACGCGAAGGTCTCCGTCCCGTACGCCCTGAAGAGCAGCGTCGACTACCCGAGCGGCGGAGGCGTCAAGAAGTACGAAACCTCCACGGGCGACAAGCTCACCGAGACCACCACGTACAACGAGGCCACCGGCACGCTGGTGACCACCGCCGTCGAGACCCTCGCTCCGGCCACCGGCACCCCGGACACCGACGTGACGGGCGACGAGGACGCCGACGCAGCCGTCGGGGTCGCCGCCCTCACGGCGACCTACCACTGGAAGCAGATCGCCCCGGGCACCGACAAGTGGCGTGTGACCAGTCTGGGCAACCTGGCCGACGGTGCCACCGCCACTGTCTCCTACGACGCCAAGGGCCGGGTCGCCACGGTCAGCGAGCCCGCGACCGCCGACGCTCCGGCGCAGTCGCTGGTGGTCAAGTACTCGACCGCCACGACGGCCACCGGCACGGCGCCCGGTGAGTACACGGGCCGCGCCAAGGAGATCACCCTCACCTCGGGTGCCACCACGCAGACGCTGGCGCGCTACTCCTACGACGCCTCGGGTCTGCTGCGCAAGGTGACCAACCCGGTCGAGGGCACCGACCCCGTCTCGTCGTACTCCTACGACACCACGGGGCGCGTCTCCGACGTAGACTCGCCGAGCAACGGCGAGTGGGACCTGACGTTCCCGGCCGCGTCGGCCGCCCCGAACGCCGCGCCCGTCGGCACCGACCTGCCGTCCGCCACCGAGCCCCTGCAGGGCCCGGCCGGCGACGGAACCGCGACCACGCCTCCGGCCGGGGACCTCACCACCGGTGAGATCACCGACCCGCAGGCCTACCCGCGCTACTGCAACCGCGCCACCGAGTGGATGTGGTACCTCAACCGCGGCTGCGTCGCGTGGGCCGCGCACTACGGCTGGCACTGGCCGAAGTTCCGGTACACGCCGACCGGCTTCCGCGTAGCGGGCATCGTCTACGACGGTTGCAGCACCCCCGGCCCGAACATCAGCCGCCCGGGCGGCTTCAACTTCCGGGCAGCGTGCGACAGCCACGACTACGGCTACGGCCTGATCGGCAACACGTACAAGGGCTACAAGTACTACCTGGACCGCAACAAGAAGTCGAACGTCGAGAACGCCTTCTACGCCACGATGAAGACGCACAGCTGCAAGGCGTACAACGTCCTCGTCCGCTGGAAGTGCAACGCCTACGCGTACGCCTACTTCAAGGCCGTGGGATTGAAGGGCAACCCGAAGAACGGTGCCAGGAAGACCTGATCACGGGTCCGGGCACCGTCTGACGACACCCGGCGCACCCTCCTGACGGTGCGGGCTCCCCGAGCCCGAACGGGCCGGGCGGCGGAAACCTTTCGCCGCCCGGCCCGTTCCGCCAGGACCTCTCACCACCTCGCTCCCCACATCTCTCCGGGCTGTGCCATGCCTGTTTCCCCACGGGCCCCAGACATGACGCGCCCCCTGCTCACCGAGGCAACATGAAGAGAACGATCTGGGCGACGGTCGTCACCACGATGACGGCCGTGGCCCTCGGCGCCGCGATGCCGGCCCACGCCGTCACACCGCCGAGCACCACGACAGCCGCCGCAGCCGCGGCCGACCCGGTCGACCCGCCGCTCTACGAACAGACCGCGGGCAGCGGCAAGGTCCGCGTCAACGTCGTCACAGAGACTCTCGCGGACGTCGCCGACGCGGCGACCGCCGGCGAGAAGAAGCAGGAATTCGAGACCGTACCGGTGATCACCCTCAAGGTGGACCGGGCCGGCCTGGACAAACTTGCCGCGAAGCCGGGCGTGGTCAGCGTCACCGAGGACAAGGCGGAGCCGCCGACCCTGGACCAGAGCGTCCCGCTGATCGGAGGTGACGACGCCGTCGCGGCCGGCAAGACCGGTGCGGGCCAGACGATCGCCGTCCTGGACACCGGCGTCGAGACCGGCCACCCGTTCCTGAAGAACAAGGTCGTGGCCGAGGCCTGCTTCTCGCCGAGCGATGCCGAGAGCGGCATCGCCAGCCTGTGCCCGAACGGAGCCGACACGCACGAGGGCACCGGCGCCGCCAACACAGCGGCCGGCGCCTGCGCGACCATGACCGCCTGCGACCACGGCACCCACGTGGCCGGTATCGCCGCGGGCAACGGCGCGGGCCTCACGGGCGCTCCCCGGCACGGTGTCGCACCCGGCGCCAACATCGTCGCCATCCAGGTCTTCAGCCAGTTCACGACCGAGGAGTTCTGCGGCGGCGCCGCCCCCTGCGTGGGCAGCTACCAGAGCGCACAGCTCAAGGGCCTCGAGCACGTACTGAAGCTCAAGAAGGCCGGCACGCCGATCGTCGCGGCCAACCTCAGCCTCGGCAACGGCCGTTACTCCACCGCCTGCGACAGCGATCTGCGCAAACCGCTCGTGGACAGCCTGCTGGGTGCCGGTGTGGCCACCGTGATCGCCGCCGGCAACAACGGCCACTCCGACGCGGTGAGCACGCCCGGCTGCATCTCCTCCGCCGTCACGGTCGGTTCGACGACCGACGACGACGAGCTGTCCGCCTTCACCAACCGGGGTCCGCTGCTCGACCTGTTCGCCCCCGGCACCGGCATCGTCTCGTCCGTGCCCGGCGGCACCTACGCCTCCAAGAACGGCACCTCCATGGCGGCACCGCACGTGGCCGGTGCGTACGCGGTGCTCAAGCAGGCCTTCCCCACCAGGAGCATCGCCGACCTGACGGCCCTCCTGAAGAACGGCGGCCGGGGCATCAGCTACACCGGCGCCACCACCCCACGGATCGACGTCGGCACGGCCATCGGCGGCGGGGGCACCACCCCGAAGCCGGCCGGGACGACCGACTTCAACGGTGACGGCGCGGAGGACATCGCGATATCCGACACCCAGGCCACCGTCGGCACGAACGCGAAGGCCGGTCTGGTCCGCGTCGTGTACGGCGGCGGCAAGGGCACCGCCGAGATCAGCCAGGACCTGGACTGGGTGCCGGGCGGCTCCGAGGCGGACGACTACTTCGGCGAGACCCTGGCCACCATCGACTGGAACAAGGACGGCTTCACCGACCTGGTCGTCGGAACCCCGAGCGAAACCGTCGGCACCGCCACCGACGCGGGCTTCGTCGACATCCTCTACGGCGCGGCCGGCGGTCTGGGCACCGGCACTCTCAAGGCCACGCACCTCGAGCAGGGAGCCGGCACGGGTGCGATCGCCGGCTCGGCATCCGAGACGGGCGACCGGATGGGCCACAGGATCGCGGCCGCGGTGAACGACGCCGGCCGGCCGTACCTGGTCATCGGCCTGCCCGGAGAATCCCTCGGCGACGCCACGCAGGCGGGTTCCTCCTTCTACGTGTACGGCACCACCAGCGTGGCGGTGAGCCAGTCGACCGCCGGTGTCCCCGGTGACCCCGAAACAGGGGACCTCTTCGGCTGGTCCGTGACCGCCGACCAGAACTACATCGCCATCGGCAACCCCAACGAGGCCCTGGGCAGCACGGCGAAGGCCGGCGGCGTCGTCCTCTTCGACGCCAACCGTTTCGACTCCGCAGGCCACCCCCTGCCGCTGGCCGGGCTCGACCAGAACAGCGACGCCATCTCCGGCGACGCCGAGGCGGGCGACCAGTTCGGCTACGCGGTGGCCATGGCCCCGTTCCGGGCCACCGGCGCCGCAGCCGCCACGGAGTCGATCCTGGCGATCGGTTCGCCCGGCGAGAGCGTGACGGTCGGCACCGAGAACCGCGCCAACGCGGGCCGTGTCGTGCAGATCCGCATCAAGCCCGACGGCACCTGGAGCTACCTGCGCGAGCTCAAGCAGGGCACCGCGGACGACGACGTGACCGGTACCTCCGAGGACGGGGACCGCATGGGTGAGTACCTCACCGCCGTCAACACCGCCCCCGGCTCGGTGAGCACCGTGGCGTCGATGCGGCTCGCGGTGGGAACACCCGGTGAGGACATCGGCACCGTCGCCAACGCAGGCGCGATCCACACGTTCTCGCTGGCCGGATCTGCCGGTGCGAACGACCGCTGGATCGAGGCGGGCAACGGCCTGCCCGGCCCCATCGGCGCCAACCAGTACGTGGGCAAGAACATCCACTTCACCGCGACCAAACTGTACGCGGGCATGCCCTTCGGGCCGCTGGCCACCGGCGCGCTCCACGCGCTGCCGATGTCCAACGTGACACAGGGCGGCACGGTCGCTCCCCTCACCACGTACAGGCCCGGCGCCGGTGGACTCCCGGCGAACGGCGTGGCCTTCGGCTACTCGGCACGATAGAGATCGGCCCATACGGGCAGCCCCCGAAGGCACCGGCCTTCGGGGGCTGCCCGCGTCCCCGATCCGCGCCCTCGGCGGGCGGTGTCGAGGGACGGAGCGCTCTCGTTCATGCCGGAGACGCACGTGCCCGCATCGTGCGCCCGGAAGGTATCTTGACATACGTATCCTGTCATACCTATGGTGTCGGCATGCCCCAGCACAGCGCGTCCGCCCAGGACATCGACCACATGGCCGCCGGCCTCGTGGCATGCCTGCCCGCGCTGTCCCGGGCTCTCGATCGGCGCGTCGGCCAGGAGTTCCCGCACCCCAAGCCCCCCGAGGGCCAGCTCGCGCTGCTCCGGCACGTCCAGGCGAACGAAGGCGTCACCGTGCGCCAGGCGGCCCAGGCACTGCTGATGAAGCCGAACAACGTCAGCGCGCTGGTCTCGCAGCTGACCGAGCGCGGGCTGCTGGAGCGCCGGCAGGACCCCGCCGACAAGCGAGTCGCGCACCTGTACGTCACCGCGATCGCGCAGCAGCGCGTTGCCGAGGCCGACCGCCTCATGTGCGCCCATGTCACGCAGGCGCTGGTCGCCATGACCGACGGCGAACGAGGTGCTCTCGGCTCTGCCCTGGGCGCGCTGGCAACCCTCAGCCTGCACCTTCACCACCCCGCCGGCTAGACGCACCACCGGCCCCCCAGAGGGCCGGTGGCGTGCCGCGGGGTCGGATTCTCATGCACTCCGGCCGCTCACGCCCCGGGCCGTGCGTTCTTTCCCTGCCGTGGACCGGGCCTCTGCCGTCCACGCCTTCCCTGACGCAAGAAATGGCACCTTCATGCCCTCCGGCACCCTCTACTCGCATGTCCCGGCGACCCATTCGCCGCCTTCGAACCGGCTCGACGGTTTCCGGGCCATTCCGTGGCTCACGCTGATCGCCGTTGCCTTCGGCCTCTTCATGGTCGGTCTCGACGGCTCGGTGGTGGCCATCGCCAACCCCGCGATCGGCGAGGATCTGGGAGCGTCCACCTCCGACTTGCAGTGGGTCACCAACTCCTACCTGCTGGCCCTCGCCGCAGCCCTGATCCTGGGTGGCAAGCTGGGCGACCGGTTCGGACGCCGCACCTTCTACCTGATCGGCGTCGCCGGGTTCACGGTGACCTCCGTGGCCATCGGGCTCGCCGGATCCATCGAGGGCGTCATCGCCTTCCGCGCCCTCCAGGGCTTCTTCGGCGCCCTGCTGATGCCCAACACCCTCGGCATGCTGCGTGCCGTCTTCCCGCCGAAGAAGTTCGGCATGGCGGTCGGCATCTGGGCCATGGTCTCCTCGGTGTCCACTGCTCTGGGCCCCATCGTCGGCGGCCTGCTCGTCGAACACGTCCAATGGGAATCCGTCTTCTACATCAACGCTCCCATCGGCATCATCGCGCTGGGCTTCAGCGTCGTAGTCCTTCCGCAGACCAGGAACACCGGCTCCGCGAACGAGAAGTTCGACATCGTCGGAGTCGTCCTGCTGGCTCTCGGCCTGCTCGCCGTCGTTTTCGGTGTGGTCAAGGGCGAGACCTGGGGCTGGACCTCGATCGGGACACTGGGCGCGATCTCGGCCGGTGTGGTGCTCCTGCTGGTCTTCGGCTTCGTGGAGACGCGCGTCGCCTCGCCGCTGCTGCCCATGCGGCTGTTCCGCAATCCGGCACTGACCGTCGGCACGTTCGTCACCGCGCTCAATTTCTTCGTGCTGCTCGGCATCATCTTCTTCGCCATGATCTACCTGCAGAACGTACGCGGATTCTCTCCCGTCGAGGCGGGTGTGCGCACCCTGCCGCTGAGTCTGGCCTCGGTCGTGGCCTCCCCCCTGGGAGCGGCGCTCACCGACAGGTTCGGCCCCCGGCTGACGATGCCGCTCGGCATGGCGTTGCAGGCGCTCGCCTGTTTCGCGATGCTCGGCTGGAGCGCGGACTCCTCGTACACCGCGATGTGGCCGCCCTTCGTCGCATTGGGCCTGGGCGTGGGCATGGTGATGGCGTCCTCGTCCGATGCCATCGTGGGGAACGCTCCGGTCAAGGACGGCGGCGTAGCGGGCGGGCTCCAGGCGACCGCCCTGCAGGTCGGCGGCGCTCTCGGCACCTCCGTCCTCGTATCGCTCATCAGCAGCCGGGTCGGCTCGACCCTGACCGGTGAACTGACCGCCGCCGGAGTGCCCGCGCCCGCGGCGGCAGGACTGCACGATGCGAAGGACGCGGTGGCCATGGGCGTCGCCCCGCTCTCCGGAGACATGCCGGCACAGCTCCGGGCCGCTGTCGCCGAAGGCAGCCACCAGGCCTTCATGAACGGGGTCCACACCGCCGTCACGGTGGCCGGGGCGCTGTGCGTCGTCGGCGCCGCTGTGGCCGTACTCGGCGTACGGCGTACCCCCGAAACGGCCCGTCACTGAGCGCGGACGGGCTCGCCGCCGGGCGGGCAGCGAGGCGGGCATGGCGACGACACTGTCCCGCGCCCCGCCGGGCCACAGCGGGTTCCCCCCGGCGTGATTCGCCGGGGGGAACCCGCGTTGCGGCAGGACGCGACAGCCCCGCAGGTTCTCCGGCCGGTGCGGATGATCCCTGACGATCTGGGGCCTGTGCTCCCCGCTGTGCCTGGGCGCGCTCGTCCTCCAGGTCCTGACCAACCGTGAGGCGGATGCCTTGGCCGGGTCAAGGGGATCGTGCTGGGCAACGACATCTGTGCAGGTGCGGAATGTGATCAGCCGTCTGGGTTCAGGTGGGGAGCTCGCCACGAAGAAGGCCGCCGCCCGCCAGGCCGCCGCCCGCCAGGTCGCCGCCCGCCAAGCCGCCGCCCGTCAGGTCGGCGGCCTCCAGTGGGTGAGGGATCTGGGTGGTGGGCCGCAGGTCAGGCCGCGAGACGGGTGCCGCGGCGCCAGACGGCGCGGGTGTTGAGGGTGTCGCAGATGGTGGTGGTGGGGTCGCCGTCGACGAGGAGGAGGTCGGCGCGCAGGCCCTCGGCGATACGGCCTCGGTCATCGAGGCCGAAGCGGCGGGCGGGGGTGGCGGTGGCCGCGCGCAGGGCCTGGGCAGGGGCGAGGCCGGCCCGGGTCAGGTACTGCAGTTCGTGGTGGACGCTGGCGCCGTGGGCGAGTCCGCCCAGGAAGGGCAGGGGTAGGGAGGCGTCGGTGCCGACCAGCAGGTCCACGTCGGCCTCACTGAGCGCCTTGACGGTGGCGAGGACGTCCTCGATCCTGCCCTGGGGGTAGTGGCCGAAGCAGGAGCGCAGGGCCTTGTCGCCGTCCGCGTCCAGGCGGGAGGCGACGCGCGGGTCGTCGGCAAGTTCACTGCCGGTGATGCCCATCATGGAGGCGTTCAGGACGACGCAGGGGACGACGAACACCCCGGCATTCTTCACCAAGTTGATGACCTCGTCGGTGTGAGGCTGGTCCATGAACAAGTGGGCCAGGCCGTCGATGCCCGCCTCGATCGCCATGCGGGTGGCGTCCACGGTCAGGGTGTGGGCGATGGTGAGCATGCCGTGTTCCTTGGCCTTGGCGACGCCCGCGTTCAAGGTCGCCTGGTCGAGCATGGGCAGCCCGGGGTGCCCTTCGATGCTGCCGTCATCAACCATGAACTTGATGTAGTCCGAACCGCGTTCGATCAGCCGCGGGATGAACGCAACCGCTTCTTCGGGGGTGGTGGAAAACGGCATCAGCGGCGGCTCGCCTGCAGGCTTGGCGCCAGGGGGCGGGCCAGGGCGGAAGCCTTCGGGGAACAACTCGCTCGGGTGACCGCCCGGCGGGGTGATGCCAAAACCGGAGGAGCGCACGTCGGCGACGGCGTCGTCCTCGCTGATGTGGGCCCGGTTGTCCCGCGTATGGGTGCCCTGCATCTCCAGCTCGGTCGTCACTCCGAACCGCAGCGCCTGCGCCAACGCGTCCTTGCCGGTGTGGACGTGGGCGTCGATCAGGCCCGGCAGCAGTGTGGCGCCAGTGCCGTCGACGATGTCGGCCCCGTCGGGAACGTCACCGCTGATGCGGGCGATCCGCCCGCCCTCGACGAGCACGGTGGTCACGCCCAGTGACTTCTCGCCGTCGAAGACCCGGGCGCCGGTGATAGCGGTTACGGACATGGCTTACCTCACTTCTGGTGGACGGCCTTCAATATATAGCTAAAGCTATGAATATGCATAACGGCATGGATATGTGTGTCGACTGAAACTCCTTAGGATGGCGGCATGAGCAGCTCGTCAACGCCGCCGGGAATCGGCAAGGCCCTCTTCGATCAGGTCGGACCTGCCCTGTCACGACTGCGGCGGCGGACGTCGGGCAGGCGTGGGGATCTGACCCGAAATCTCGTCCTGAACGTGGTCGCGGACGCGCCCGGCGAGATGACGGTCGGCGGTATCGCCGACGAGATGGGGGTGACCCAGCCCGTCGCCAGCCGGACCATTGCCGCCTGTATCGCCGACGGTCTGCTGCGCCGAGCCGCATCCCAGACGGACGGCCGGCGCACCGTCCTCGAGCTCACGGACACCGGCGAGGCCGAGCGACGGCGCTTCGCCTCCGAACAACGCGCGACCTTCGAACACATCACTGCGGCGTGGGAACCGGCCGAGCGCACCCAGTTCGCCCAGTTCCTCATCCGCTACAGCGAGGACGCCAGTGCCTGGTCCGCTCGGCAACTCCGCCGCAGCGAGGATGACGTGAGCACCCGCTCACAGGACTGACACCCCGCAGCGCGATAGCCCGGGGATCGCGCGTTCGTCACTTGCTCCAGGTGCGACAGCACCCTCGGCAAGGCCCGGCATGGAGGGCGAAGCACTGACTGTTCGCCGTCACCAACGCTCGTGGTCAATACGGCTAGCCAGGGCAGCGTCATGGCGGAAGCGATCCAAGTCGGTGAGCGGGGGCGCGTTCCAGCCCCGTCGCAGAGGGAGGGGCCTGGGGCAATTAGGCCGGGGTGGTCTGGGACAGTGGAGGCCGCCTCGCGGTGCGGGCCCGGTTGCCGCCGCACGGCGAGACGGCCGGACTAGTAGTGCTTTGTCAGGTGGCCTCGTCGCGTGGGGGGGGTGTCTCTATGTCCTTCGTCAAGGACGTGGTGCCGGGTGTGGGGGCTGTTTGAGGTGGTTATGCGGCGAGGGTGATGGTGGGTGTTCTGG
>NZ_JBHXRV010000026.1:0-120172 GCF_042716745.1 Streptomyces sp. NPDC058663 | reverse complement strand
AGCTACCTCGCCGGCCTCCACCTCCGCGCCTCGATGATCTGGATCGACGACCTACTGAAAACCACCGATTGATCACGACATCACACAGGCCCTAGGGTTCTCAAGGCAGGTGCATCTCGTCATGGCGCGCCTGTATACGCGCGATGACGCGCTCCTGTCCCAGCTTCTTGGCTTGGCGGAGCTTGGCTTCGGCACTGAGTACGGGAGCCCAGAGCAACCAGCCCCACAGGCTGAAGTCCAGCACTCCGCTCCACACCAGTGCCTTGTTCATGCCGACCGAGGCGACGAACGTCAGCACATAAGCTGCGACCCGGTGTGCGAGAAGCAGGCGCAGTGGTGCGTTCCTGGCCCCCTCGAGCAGCTCAACCGCCGCCGCAAGTTCAGCGGCCCGGAGGTCTTCCCCTGTGTCCTCGCTCGTCTCGCCCCGAGCGGCTCGCTGCAGGGCGCCGGTGACCAGCACGCTCTGCTCCGCCGTAGCTGCCTCTTGAGCTTGCCCGTGAGCAGCGGCCAGGTTCAGGTCGGCCCAATAGCCCCGTCCCGCCCAGCCCGTCGCATCATCGACTCGCTCGCGCTCGGCTGACCCGGGCGGGGCCAGCTCTTCGATTCGTTCCTGCAGAACCACCGCACGGCGCGCCCGCCCCGGGTATTCGAAGGAGTCGGACCTCAGGCACAGTTCCAAGTACGACACCATGAGCCCGAGATCGTCTTCCGCTAGGGCGAGGCCTTTGCGATACGCGGTCTCAGCGTCACGGTCATGATCGTCGTCGTCTTCTGCGGCGTGTGCCTGTCCAAGCCAGCGAAAGAGAACCGGGTCCGGTCCGGACTCCTTGAGCCCCGCCTCAGCCGCTGTTCTCACAGCCTCATAGCCCCCCACTGCGAAGAGCTCCGCGCATCTCTCCACGTACTGCTTCCGTTCCACGTTCCTACCCCAGCCGTCCGAGCAAGCGCCTTCTGATGTACTTGGCACTGCACTCAATCACCGCTTGATCACGAACACCAGGTGCATTGTGCGCCCGGCAGCTGAAGCCGCTCCTCGACGCCCGGCTCACCCGCGGCCGTCGCGGCTACCCACTCCAGGCGCCAACTTGGGTTCAGTGATCGTTTAAGGCTGGCTGTCCGGGGAGACGGTAGGGGAGCCAATACGCGCGTACGGCGCTCCTGCGCTGAGCCCCCCTCAAGTCGACATCATGCTGACCTCAGACGAGTTGGCTGTTGCTGAGGGGCTCACGAAGAAGGCCAGTGCTGCGAGGGCCGCCACGCTCGCTGCGAGTGCCAAAGTGCCTGAGAGGGACCTAGTCGCGACTGGTCCGGCAATTGCTGCCCCCAGGGCGAATCCGGTGATCTTCAGGCTGGCGCCGGTGGTGAAGATCTGGCCTCGCAGGTGATCTGGGGCCTCCCGGTGACGGACTGCGAACAAGGCGGCCAGTTGGGGGCCTTCCCCAATCCCCATAATGAGTACGGCCACGATGAGTACGACTGGTTGACCCCAGGCGGCCAACGCCAGTGCGGCAGCCTGGACAAGGGCACTGGCCCAGATGATCGTGTCGGGGGCGACTGAACGCGGGAACCCAGCAAGTACGACGTTGGCCACCAAAGCTGCGATCGCCACGCAGGAGAGCAGCACCGCACCGCGGCTGGCCCCGCCCAGAGCACGTTCGCCGAGGAGCGGGATGCACGCCATCAGCATTCCCTGCGCGATGCAGGAGCCGGTCGAGGTGAGAGTGGCCCGAGCCAAGGACGGTCTTTCGAGGATGCCCCGTACTCCGGCAACAAGTGCGCTGGTCACCGAAGTTGCCGGCACTCCCAGCACTCGGCCGGGGCGGGCGGGCAGCATCCACGCGGCGGGCAGCGCCAAGGCGATGAGCACCACAGAGACCACCACGGCCATCGGGGCGCCCAGCGCCTCTGCCACGCCGCCAGCAAGAACCGGACCGGCCAGACTCGCCATATTGAACGTCATGGCATCGAGCGCATTCGCCCGAGGCAGGTGGTCACCCGGCACCACACGCGGAAGTTGGGCCGTCCATCCCCCCGACAGGGCCGGGCCCAGCAGCCCTGTCACCGCTGCGATAAAGATCGTGACAGCGAACGGCCACCGCCCTAGTCCCCCAAGAACCATCCCCAGCCCCACCGCATAAAGGACGAGGGCCCCAGCCAGCAGGCGCCCCGGCCGATCTGCTCTGTCGAGAAGCGCCCCAAAAATCGGCCCTCCTACCGCGGCAGAGACCGTGATGCCCGCGAGCAGCGACGACGCGGCGACGGTCGATCCGGTCAAAGCAAATGCTGCCAGCATCAGCGCCGGTCCTGACATCTCGTCCCCGGCACGGGCTGCCACCGCACCGACGAGATAGAAGCGAAGTGAGTAACGCTTTTTCATCAGAAAGACGTTACGGATGTAACTCAAAACTTAGCAAGATGCGTTACATTTTGCTGGTGTCATTCCACAGCGACGATTGGTCCACCCGGCACTCCGTGCTGACCACAGCCCGGCGCACCGCAGCCCTGATCAACGCCCTGGCTGACGACTGCCCCGACCCCACCGACGTGGCCGACGTACTCCGTGACTACGGCGAGACCGTCCCCATCGACCTCACCACCCGCGACGTTGCCGGGATGCACGCAGCCGCCGCACTGCTGCGGCCAGTCTTCGCCGCTCAGCACGCCGATGACGCCGCGGCCACCCTCAACCAGCTCTTGGTGGACCACACCGGACCGCTCCGCCTGACCTCGCACAACGGCAGCACTCCCTGGCACCCCCACCTCGACAGCGATGACAACGCCCCCTGGGACGAGTGGCTTCTCGCCTCGTCCTGCATGGCCCTGACCGTTCTCGTCTGGGACCGCCAACGTCCGCCCGGCAGGATCTGCGCATCCCCCACCTGCCAGAACGTCTTCATCACCCAGGGCAGCGGCCCGGAGCGTCGCTACTGCTCCCGCCGATGCGCGACCCGCGAACGAGTCGCAGCCCATCGACACTCCCGCTCCACCGAGCAACCGAAGGAAGCCGAATAGGGCGCCAACGTCCAACGCAACATCGTTCAACCTTCGATGAGAATCACTCAACCTTCAATGCGACGGGTCACGAGGCTGTCGGACGAACGGTGGGCGGGCGCATATTTCGCGTTACCGCAGTTCTCGCAGTCGCCGCCGGTGTCCAGCCGGATCCCGTCGTCTCACCGCCGGCCCGAGTGCGTCTGACGCTGCACCACACCGCGCCAGGTCCCACCCGCGGGGCCGCCGCGTCCTACGGCAATTGCCACGTCATGAAGTGCGGGTTCGGCCGGCATCTCGCCACCCTGGCCTATTTCGAACTAGTACTGGCAGATCTTTGCACTAGCGCAAAGATGCCGTCGGTAGCGCGCGCAAATGGAGCCCCCTGACTAGACTTTCGAGCATGGGACAGCGGCCTGTGGCGGCGACTGCGCCCGAGCTCGTCTTCGAAACCGATCAGGGTTCGACTGTGATGAGGCCGGGCCGGGATTACCACGTCGGTCGCGACCCGCTGAGCGACATCGTCATCGACGACATCCGGGTCTCCTGGCACCATGCGGTGCTGCACCCGGAGGCCGGTCACTGGCTGCTGGAGGACGAGCACAGCACCAACGGCACGTACACCGAGGGCCGCCGCATTCATGAGGCCGACGTCGGTGCCGGCAGCGTGATCCGGTTCGGCAGCAACTCCGACGGGCCGCGCGCCCTCCTCGTGGGCACCGAACCGCCGCAGGCCGTCTCCCGGACACCGGAGCGGCCTTCGGCGGTCTCGATGCCCGGAGCGACAGGCACGTTCCGGCAGCCGACGACCGTGCGGCCGCTGCCCGCGCGCACCGTTCGCATCGGCCGCGGCAGCGACAACGACCTGGTCGTCGACGACCTCGTCGCCTCGCGTCGGCACGCCGAACTGCGCGCCCTGGCGGACGGGACGTACGAGATCGTCGACCTCGGAAGCCACAACGGCACCTTCCTCAACGGAACACCGGTGGACCACGCCCCCGTCGCGGCCGGGGACATCGTGGGTATCGGCCACTCGGCGTTCTGCCTGGTCGGGGACGAACTCCAGGAGTTCGTCGACACCGGTGAGGTCTCGCTCGACGTGCAGGACCTCGCCGTCACGGTGGACCACGGCCGCAAGACGCTCCTGGACGAGGTGGCCTTTCCCGTCGGAGAGAAGTGCCTGCTCGCGGTGGTCGGGCCGAGCGGTGCCGGCAAGTCCACCCTGCTGAACGCGCTGACCGGACTGCGCCCCGCCGACCGGGGCAGGGTCCTGTACGACGGCCGTGACCTCTACCGCGACTTCGCCGAGCTGCGCCAGCGCATCGGCCTCGTACCGCAGGACGACATCCTGCACGCGCAGCTGACCGTCCGCCGCGCCCTCGGATACGCCGCGGAGCTCCGCTTCCCGCAGGACACCGCGGCAGCGGAACGACAGGCCCGGGTGTCCGAGGTGATGGGTGAACTGGGCCTGGAACAACGCGCCGACCAGCCGATCCACAGCCTCTCGGGAGGCCAGCGCAAGCGGGTGAGCGTGGCTCTGGAGCTGCTGACCAAGCCGTCGCTGCTTTTCCTCGACGAGCCGACCTCGGGCCTCGACCCCGGCATGGACCGTTCCGTCATGCATATGCTGCGTGGCCTCGCCGACGACGGCCGGACGGTCATCGTCGTCACGCACAGCGTGCTGAGCCTCGACGTCTGCGACCGGCTCCTCGTCCTCGCACCGGGCGGGCGCATCGCCTACTACGGTCCTCCGGACGAGGCGCTGGCCTTCTTCGGCTTCGAGGAGTGGCCGGAGGCGTTCGAGGCATTCGAGAACGACCGCGACCGCGACTGGGCGGGGCAGTATCAGGAATCCACTTTCCACCGCCAGTACATCCTGAACTCCACGGCCCAGCCGCGACTGCCGGACGTCCCGGCCGCGGCGACCGTCGCCCCGCCGCCGAAGACGAGGAACTGGGGCGGTCAACTGCGCACACTCGTACGCCGGTACGCGGCCGCTCTGAGCGCCGACCGGACCTTCCTGGTCATCATGATCGCGCTCCCGTTCGTGATGGGAGCGATGGCCCGCGCCCTGGCGGGCAGCGAACTGACCCGGGAAACGGCGATGAACGCCCTGCTCATCCTGTGTGTGGGCGGCGTGCTGACGGGCGCCGCCAACGCCGTGCGGGAGCTGGTCAAGGAGCGGGTGATCTACCAGCGGGAGCGTGCGGTCGGGCTGTCCAGATCCGCGTACCTGATGTCCAAGGTCGTCGTGCTCGGCGTCATCACGGTCCTGCAGGCCGTCGTCCTGACCCTGGTGGGCCTTGTCGGCGTCGACCTCAACGCGCCGGGCGGCAAGGGTGTGCTGCTGCCTCCCCTGGTGGAGATCACCGTGGCCGTCGCCCTGCTCTCCTTCACCGCGATGATGCTCGGCCTCCTGGTGTCCGCGCTCGTGCGCAAGGAGGAGGTCACCATGCCGTTGCTGGTCCTCCTCGCCATCGTCCAGGTCGTGTTCTGCGGGGCCCTGCTCACACTGCACGGAGTGATCGGCGTCGAACAGCTGGCGTGGCTGGTGCCGTCGCGGTGGGCGCTGGGAGCGATGGCGGGAACGATCGACCTCGGCGCGGTCGTCCCCGGCGAACTGACCTCCGATCCCCTGTTCGCGCACTCCGCCGGGGTGTGGCTGCTCAACATGGGGATGCTGGTGGTGCTGTCGCTCGTCTTCGGATACCTGGTCGCGAAGCTGCTGCGCCGCCATGAACCCGCCATCATGCGGAAGTAGGGGCGGCCCATGGCGACTCCGGAGTTCCGACCGACCCATGTCGTCCCCCCGGACGGAATGCCCGCCTGGGAGGCTCCCGACGTCTCCCGGCCGACGGCGCCCCTCGACCCCCTGCTGCCCGTGCAGCTTCTCGACCGGCGGGGCGACTGGGGGCTCATCGCGTGCGCCAACGGGTGGTCCGCGTGGATCGACGGCAGGCTCCTCGTCGCCGTACCGCAGACTCCGCCGGCCGGCCGGCAGCCCCTCGCCCGCACGGCGGATCCCGGCCCCCTGCTGGCCAGGGTCGACGAGGCGCTCCACCAGTACCGGCGTGCCGCGCAGGAGCTGGCGGACGGCCGCCTCGACGGCGAGAACTTCCGGCTCCGCACGCAGGGGCTGCGCGTGGGCGTGATCGTCGACGGCGAGTCCGTGTGGCTGTACGACGCGGAGCACGAACGCTGGGTGTACTGCGACGGGATGCAGCTCAGTACGTACGCGGCGTCGGCGGGGCCCGGACCGGGCAGGGCCGGGGAAGCCGGGCCGGAACCGACCCGCGTCGTCCCGGACCCGGGTCCGGCCATGGGGCCTTCCGCAGGACCACCGACCCGGTCGGCCGGGTGACCCGCGATGGCCGGGCTGCCCGCCGGAAGGCCGCACGACCTGCTGGGGAAGCAGGTCGCGGGCTACCTGGTGGAGAGCGAGATCGGCCGTGGCGGCATGGCCGTCGTCTACCGCGCCAAGGATCTGCGGCTGGACCGCACGGTCGCCCTCAAGCTGCTCGCACCGGAGCTGGCGCGCAACGACACCTTCCGGCAGCGGTTCACGCACGAGTCCCGGGTGGCCGCCGCGATCGACCATCCGCACATCGTGCCGGTCTTCGAGGCGGGCGAGACGGAGGGGCTGCTCTACATCGCGATGCGCTTCGTGGCGGGACAGGATCTGCGGGTCCTGATCGACCGCCGGGGCCCGCTGCCGCTCACCACCGCGATCCGCATCACCGCGCAGGTGGCGTCCGCGCTCGACGCCGCCCATGACCACGACCTGGTCCACCGCGACGTCAAACCGGGCAACATCCTCGTCGCGGCGGGCACGGACAGCGACCACCCGGAGCACGTGTACCTCACCGATTTCGGGCTGACGAAGAAGTCGCTGTCGCTGACCGGGTTCACGACCGTGGGCCAGTTCGTCGGCACGCTGGACTATGTGGCTCCTGAACAGATTTCGGGGCGGCCGGTGGACGGACGGTGCGACGTCTACAGCCTCGCCTGCGTCGTCCACGAGACACTGACCGGCACCCCGCCCTTCCGGCGGGACGACGACATGGCCTTGCTCTGGGCGCACCAGTACGACCCTCCGCCGCCGCTGAGCGAGGAGCGCCCGGGGCTGCCGGCCGAGGTCGACGGCGTACTGGCCCAGGCACTCGCCAAGAGTCCGGAAGACCGTTACGACTCCTGTCTGCAGTTCGTCGCCGCCCTGCGTGCCGCGGCCTCGGGTGCCGGCCCGGGCGCCCATCCACCGACGCGGGTCGAGGGGAGCCCCGCGCCCTGGAGTTCCGGCGCCGTCGAACCTCCTCCGCCGCCACCCCGCTGGGCTGTGCCGGTCTTCCCCTAGCGCCTTTCGAAGCCCCTAGGCCGAGCGGTCACGGACCCTTCGGCGGACCTGTGCGGCGAGCAGGCCGCCCAGGAGCCCGGCGACGGCGCCCCAGAGGAGGGCGATACCGAGCGCCGACCAGAGGCGCGGGCGCAGGAGCACTTCGCCGCCGAGGCCGCCGCCCACGTCACCGAGGCCCAGGAGTGAGAGGCCCAGATGGGCGGAGACCCGGGCGACCAGGCAGCTGAACAGCACCGTCAGGGCGAGGGCGAGCGCCATGTGCGCTGCGTGCTGCCAGGCGCGCGTACGGGCCGGTGAGCGGACCGCCATGAGGAAGGCCGCCGCCAGGACCGCTGCAGCGGCGACGGCGACCAGCCACCACGCTCGGCCGTCCTGTGCGGCGAGCGTACGGACGTTGATCGTCGAGATGTCGGGCGTACGGAGCACCGAGTCGAGGACCTGGGGCATCGGCAGTCCGAACGGGCCGTCGGCCTTTCCCTCCCAGGATGCTCCGAGCCCCAGGGTGAAGGCGAACCACACCAGGTTCGGCAGCCCCAGCACGATCACGGCGAACGTCTCGGCGGGGTGTCCGCGTGTCACCACGACGGCAAGTCCGACGATCAGGCCCAGGGCCACGTAACCGAGGAGCAGCACGGCCATGGCGTGGGCCGCGGGCCGCACCGGTTCCTGGAAGCGCAGCAGCCGGGCGGGGAGGGGGGCTCCGCGCGACACCAGCAGGGCGAGCACGAGGACACCGGCCAGCCACAGCAGACCGAACAGCAGGGTGAGCGGGATGTCGGCCCTGAAGCCGACGGTGGGCGCGGCATCGAGTACGTCGTCGAGGAGGCCGCCCGTGGGGTCCTCGAGCGGGAGGGCGAAGGTCTGCCGGGCCAGGAGCGAGAGCACGAGGAGGGCGAGGAGCCAGAGCGCCGCGACCCGGGCGGCCCAGCCGGCCAGCTCGCGGGTACCGGCGACAGCCCGGTGGCGCAGCGGCCGGAGGAAGCCCGTGGCGACGGCGAGGGCGCCGACGAGCGTCACGGACAGCGGCAGCACCGAGAGGTCTGCGTTCGTCTCGGCGAGTGCCCCGGCATTGCCGGACACCGCGACCGACCCGCCTGCGGCCATGACGACGACGGCCGCGACGACGTGTGGGAAGGCGCCTCCGGGGAGCTGACCGGCCCCGGCGGCCCAGAGGCCGAGGGCCGCGACGACGATCATGGCGAGCATCCCGGCGAGCACCGCCACGAGGGCGTGGGCCCAGCCGTGCGGGGGACGGGACACGCCAGTTCTGCCGGTGCTTCGCGGGCTGCTCACGCTGCCACGGTATGCAGCGCCGGAGGACTCCGCTCTCTGGTGTGGGCCGACCGCGTCCGCTTGCGGGCCGCTGGGGTACAAGGCACACAATGACGCGTATACCCATCATTATGGGGACTGGTTCCCGGTCGTGGGAAGAAGAGCCTGTGAGTGAGCAGACACCATCGTCCGGCCGCCCGGCAGGGCCCCCCTCCGGCCCGCTGTCGGGCCCCTCCCCGTCAGGTCCGACCCCGCCGGGCGCCCCGACCGGTCCGCCACCGGGCCCGCCCAGTGGCGGAGAACTGGGAGCGCCCGGCTCGACCGGCGGTTACGGCGGCAGGGGCAATGCCGGGGGTGACGATTCCGGCGGTGGCAGTTCGGGCGGCGGGAGCTCCGGTGGCGGCGGTACCAGCGGCGGCGGACAGCCGGCCGGCGGTGGTCCCGGCCGGGCCTGGTGGCGGTCCGCGCCCCGGGTCGCGGTCATCGCGCTGGCCCTGGTGGCAGCTGTCGCCGTCGCCGTCGTCCTGACCCGTCCCGACGGGAGTACGAAAGCGGGCGGCGGCGAGGTGTTCCTCCAGGCCGCGGGCTCCTCTGGCCAGGACCCGTTCACCGAGTCCACTGCCGCACGACAGCCGGAGGCGTCCGCGACACCGACCGCCGTGCCGAGCTCCACCGCCACATCGGACACCACCCGTGTGGTGGAGGGGTCGGCCCCCGGGTTGTACGGCGGGACCCGTCAGACCGCCAGTTGCGACGTGGAGAAGCAGATCACCGCGCTCTCCGACGCACCGGACAGGAACCGCGCGTTCGCCTCGGCCCTGAGCATCGAGCCCTCCGGGGTCCCGGGGCATCTGCGCTCGCTGACGCCAGTCCAGCTGCGGGCTGACACCCGGGTCACCAACCATGGGTACAAGGACGGTTCCGCGACCCCCTACCAGGCGGTGCTGCAGGCCGGAACCGCCGTCCTCGTCGACGACCGCGGAGTGCCCCGGGTGCGGTGCGCCTGCGGCAATCCGCTGCTTCCGCCAGCCGCCCAGGAGAACGCCCCGCAGCTGAAAGGCGCCGCCTGGCCCGGCTACCGCTCGTCGGACGTCGTGGTAGTGACCCCGTCCACCACCGTCGTGAACGTGTTCGTCGTCTTCGATCCGAAGGCCGGGGACTGGTTCGCGCGCGAACCCGGCGACACCGGGAAGGCCGACAAGAAGACCGAACCGCCGGCCACCACCTCGCCCTCCCCGTCCACGTCCGACCCCGACTCACCGTCCGACCCCGGTTCCCCGTCCGATCCGCCGTCGGACACGCCGTCCTCGGATGCACCGCCCCCCGACGACCCGTCGCCCGCCCCCTCCACGGAAGCGCCGACGACGGAGGCACCCACGTCCGAGCCCCCGCCGCCGCCGTCCGAGGAGCCTCCGGCCTCGCCCGCACCGCAGTCCGCACCGCAGTCCGCACCGCAGTCCGCCCCGCCGCCGGGCGGTTCCCCCGCCTCACCCGTCGTGTGAGGCGGCTGCACCGCTACGGCGTGGCGTGAGCGGCCGCGGCGCGCCGCAGTGACTGTTCCCCGAACGGAAGGCTGGCGTGACGCGAGCGAGGAAAGCGGCGAACGCTGTGGCGGTGCTGACCAGCAGCGCCACCAGGGCCCCTTCCCGGGTGCCGATCACGCGGAAGCCGACGCGCTGGTGGACGGCGAGGCTGGCGGTGTTCTCGGGGAAGACCCCGGCCTGGATGGTCCAGATCCCGGCCTGCTCGGTGGAGGCGACCAGGGCCTTGAGCAGGGTGGAGGCGATACCGCGGCCGCGGGCGGCGGGGTGGACGTAGACGGAGTGCCGTGACCACGCCCGCGTACGCGCACCGGTCGGAGACCTTGCTCGCGGCGGCCCAGCCGAGCACTGTCCCGCTCTCGTCGGGAGCGGCGAAGCGGTGCTGGGGCAGCTTCGCGGCGTCGAACACAGCGCGCCCTTCGCGCACCATGCCGCGGCGCCGATGGCGACGGCCGCTATGGGATAGGCGCGGGCCTGACGGCCGCCCGGGTCGGCAGGCTGCTCGCTCATGGCCTTCGCGATCTCGGCCAGGGCCTCTGGGCCCATCCCGTCCTCGATGAACTTCCGCTGCTCCGCGGTGAGAGCGGGCCCTGTCTGCGCAGGAGCACCCGGCCGGCCCACCGGCGCCAGCAGTCGTCCTGGCTTGTTTCGCCCCCTCCCCGTGTGACTCTCCCCGGGATCGGCCGCGCGGGGTCAGCACGGGGACGCGTGCATCGCGGAGGGGTCCGGCCATCAGCGGCCAGACCCCTCGACGGGCGGATGCCTATCGAGGCGTGGTCACATCCACGGTTGCCTCCCGCAACTCCACTTGCGACGAAGCTGAGTTGTTCGTCCTCTGTTGGTGCCAGGGGAAATGTCCGCGGTCCGCTGCCGTTCGGGCCGACGGGCCGGCGGGCCGGCGGATGCCGGTCAGCCCGGCTGGGCTGTGACCTCCGCGCGTTCAGCTCTATCGTCCGCCGCCCCGACCGCCGGGCGGGGTCGCGCCTGTTGGGGGCGCGTGTCGAACCGCTCGCGCCGGGCCTGAGCCAACCCGCACCCCCCTCCGCTGCAAGTGCCAGGTGCGGCGCGGTCGAGCGTCGGCTCGATTCGCCAGACTGGTTGGTGCGCTGGGACGCAGCCCGGCCACCTGGCGTGCCCGCAATCGGTGCGCACCACCGGGGCGGCACGGCGGCCAAGCCGCGTTCGCCGAACTTCACGCGCGGCGAGACCGACGCCGAACAACCGAAACGGCCCGCCGACGAAACCGACGGACCGTCACGAAAGAGCGAAGCTACTTCGAGGCTAGACCCGACCGTCGACGCAGTAGCCGGCGCGGTAGCAGGTCCGTCCTTCGAGGTACGTCCCGTTTTCGTCGGTCATGTAGACCCAGATGTTGTCGGACCCACCGACGACGTTCGCGTCAAGGGTGAAGTTCGCCGGCCCCGATCGGTTGCACCAGCCGCTGGTGCTCTTAACGTCCAGTGTGGTGCTGCCTGCAAACGCCCGCACGTAGACCCGCCGACAGATGTCGGCCTTGAACGATCCGGCGACGTCGACCGTCCGGTTGGACCAGGTGGCCACGCCCTTGTAGTAGCTCGCCCCATAGTCAATCGAGAAGGTGGCGGAGCCGGCGGCGGCCGCGGGCGTCGCCGCGAAGGCCATCCCGGCAACCGACGCGACTGCGGTCACGGCCACGCTGACCTTCCTCGTGCCGCTCTTCACCTTCGATTTGCCCTTCAAGCTCACCAGTCCCAGCCATCCATGACAACCTCCCAGGTTCTTCGAGTAACGGGTGTCGCAACCCACGTACTCACCGTCGCCCGGAGGCGACCGTCTCGGATCGGGGCAGTGAACGTTGCTGCCATTGTTCGGCAACACCACTGAACCACACGTGGACCTCGCGTCGGCAAAAATTCCGGCCAACTCCCTGAAAATGGGCAGGACTTGCTCACGGTCCAGAAGGCCGCCCGGGGACGAAGGGGATCGTCATGCACTTCGCCCAGGCCGCACAGGCCCCCGTGCAGCGTGAGGCCGATGCCCCGCCCGGCGCGCCTCAGCCTCGAACGAAGGAGGCCAGAGCGCGGCGCTGTTCTTCCTGCCGGGCGGTCCTGGACCGCATCCGCCAGGCATTCGTTGAGGCGCCCCTCGCCCCCGAACCCACCCGCGACTACCTCGCCACCCACACCCCGGACGACCCTGCCCCGGTCCTCGCTCTCCTCCACGAGAACCTCACCGACTACCGGGCGATCGTCCACCGCTCCACGCACGCCCAACTCCCCGCCCTGACGGCGGAGCTGCTCGAACGGCACGGTGCCCGCACGGTCGCCGTGCCGTCCGGACTGCCCGCCGCATGGCTCGGCGCGTCAACGGCGAAGCAGCGCCACGACGAGGACGCCTCGCTCACCCCCCACGACCTGGACACCACGGACGCCGTGGTGTCCGGCTGCGCGCTGGCCATCGCCGAGACCGGCACGCTCATCCTCGACGGCAGCCCCGGCCAGGGTCGCCGCGCCCTCACTCTCGTCCCCGGCCTGCACCTCTGCATCGTGCTCGCCGACCAGGTCGTCGCCTCCGTGCTGCAGGCCCTCCCTCGCCTGGATCCGGCCCGCCCTCAGACATGGATCTCGGGCCCCTCCGCCACCAGCGACATCGAACTCGACCGCGTCGAAGGCGTACACGGCCCGAGACAGCTCGAGGTAGTGATCGTCAGCCTCTGAGAACGAGGTGGCCTGTCCCACACTGCATGACCGGGTTCTCCATGTAGCCCAGCTCCCCGGTGGGGTGGACGGTCCAGATCTCGTGGTCTTCCAGCCTGCACAGGACGTCGCGCTCGGTGAGGCGTCCTCCGCAGGTCTCGCAGGCGAAGCCGCCGTCGCTGACCGCGTACAGGGCCCCCAGTCCGTCACACGGCGTGCAGAGGAGCGTGTGCATCTCGTGGATGCGGCTCTGGGTGGTCATGGTGCCGCCTTTCAGAGGGTGGCGCGGGGGTAGGGGAGTCCGGCGTAGAGCGCGAGTTGCAGGCCGGACACGTGCTCGCGGAACTGCCGGAGCGCGGCCAGTTCCCCGTACGAGTCGTTGTCGCAGTCCGTGTAGCCGTCCATGGCCAGCTCCATGCCCTCGATGGAGGCGATGGGGTCGGTGCCGCGGCCCAGGGTCCCGGCCGCGTTGACCACCCAGACCTCTCCGCTGTCGAGGTCGATGCCCTCGGGTGAGAGGAGGCGTCGGCATCCGTCGCACTGGAAGTTGCCATCGGCCCGCAGCCCGTACAGGGCATCGCATTCACCGCAGAAGATCTTGATCATTGCTTGCCTCTCTGACGTCCCTTGTGCGGTCCTGGAAGGCCGGGGCGCGCCCGTGGTGGGCGCGCCCCGGGTGGGGACAGGAGGGGTGGCTTCATCGATGTCGAGGATCAACGCGACAACGCGCTTGGCGACCTCTTCCAGGCCGTCAAAGGCGCTGGTGCAGTCGAAGTACTCCGTGAGGGAGGTGGGCTCGGCGCGCTTGTCCGCGTGGACGTAGAGGTCGCCCTCGTGGTCCACGCCCACGATGAACCGGGCGCCGTCCAGGGTGGTGATCTCGCCAGTCGCGCCCCAGTAGCCGGACTCTGCGTGCCAGTCCTCACCGAGGAGCTTCACCGCTTGGCGTGCGGTGTCCGAGAGGGAGAAAGGGGTGGCTAAGCGCTTGCTCAGCGTACGATAGTCGAAGTTGCTCATCGGTCACCCGGTCTGTCCAGAGTCCGAGTCTGTGATCCAGCGCCCTTGTGCGGAGTCGTGCACGTACGCCGGCCTCCCCCTGGTCCCGCTCGTGCGGAACGGCTTCCCGCCGTCCGCGATCCGCACCGTCCCCGTACGGCCCCCGGCGCTCCACTCCAGCTCCAGGTACCAGCGGCAGTCGCAGCCCGCCGTCCGCGCGGAGACCAGCAGCTCCTCGGGGTCGTAGGAGGTGACCTTGTACGGGAAGGAGACGGCCGGGATCTTCCGGACCTCGGCGCCGGAGGCGTCAAGGCCGTCGACGGGCCTCGCGAGCGGGCGCGGCCGGTCGAGGTCCACGGCGAAGTGGCGCGGGGTGACGGCGCCGCCACAGCCGTTGTCCATCCGGTACGCGTTCCACGGCAGCGGCGCGGCGCGGTCGACCACGCGCACGTGCAGGGCATGGAGGACGACGGCGTCGGACGGCGACCGGCCCTGGACCGTGATCCGCACCAGCGCCTCCCCGCCGTGCACGGCACCGTGCGTCCCGGCCCACGTCCCGGAGTCGGCCGCGACCGGCGGCGGGCCGACCGCGCGGGGGGCCCGGTCCACGAGGTAGGTGTGCCCGCAGCCGCCCTCCCAGAGCTGGGAACCAATGCTCCAGGTGAAGGGAAGGGGGGCCGCGGTCCGCCCCGGAGCGGTGGAAGCGGGAGCGGGGGCGGAAGCCGTACGGGTGGGGTGGCCGAGCAGGGCGGCGGCGAGGGCGAGCACGACGAGGGCGACGGCGACGGCGACGAGGAGGGGAGCGGGGACGCCACGACGGGGACGGGCGCGGGGCGCCTCCGGCTCGGACAGATCCGCGGCGTACGGGCCCGGTGCGGACGGGTCCGGCGCGGACGGATCCGCGGCGGACGGGGCCGGCGCATTCGGGCCCGGGGCGGGGCCGGGGCCGGGGTCCGGTTCCGGCGCGGACGGTTCCGGGTTCGATTCCGGCGCGGCCGACACGGCCGGCACAGGCGTGGGCGCGGGCGACGCCGCTCGGCGGCGGGCGCGGTCCGCCTCCGTCCAGGCCGCCTCCAGGGCCCGGCGTTCCTCCTCGTCCGCCCCGCACAGCAGGGCGAGGCGGTCGACCACGGCGAACTCCTCCGGGACGGTCGCGCCCGAGCAGTAGCGGTGGAGGGTGGACGCGCTGACGCTCAGCCGCCGGCCCAGCGCCTCGTAACTCCTCCCGTCCCGCGCCTTCAGCGCGCGCACGAGCCCCGCGAACTCCTCGACGGCGGCGTCCTTCAGCATTCCATCCCCCTCGACCCTGCGTCCCATCCTTCACGTCCTTGCACGTCAGCGGGGGTGGAATGGTTCCGGGACGGCTGGTGGGCGCGTGATCGTTGCAGCCGGCGGGCACCGGCCCCACGCTGGTTGAGCACTGACCGAACGAACGACCCGACGGGGGATCCACCACCATGAACAAGCTCCGCACCGCACTCGCCACCGCAGCCGCTGCCGCACTGGGCCTCGCGGCCCTCGCCACAGCCCCGGCGCAGGCCGCTGCCCAGCCCGCCTTCCTCGCCGCCTCCCAGATGCCGCCGTCGTCGACGCCGTGGACCGCCACCCAGGTCTTCACCGGCGTCCCGGAGAACGGCGGCGTCCTCTGCGCCCCGTACAAGATCCCGGCGCAGAACACCCGCTACCGCGAGTTCAGCACCGAGCTCGACACCAACGGCGTCCAGGTCACCACCGTCGCCCGCACCGAGGCCGACGCCGTGAAGTTGGTCGACACCCTCCGCGGGGCCCTCGCCGGCTGTGGCCCCCTGCTGGAGCAGCAGAACCCGGGCCTGCAGGCCGTCAGCTCCTCCCACGGCAAGCTCGCCGTCGAGGAGGGCGCCTGGGCCTACAGCCTGGACACCGCCGACCCGCAGATCGGCATCTCCGACATCCACCTGTTCTCCGTCGGCCGCGACGGCCGCACCGTCACCCTCGTCCGCTGGGGCCAGATGGGCGACCTCAAGGACGCCCCGCTGACCGCCTTCCGCACCACGACGAAGACCGCCGTCAACAAGCTCCACTGACCCGGGGGCTCCCCCGAGGGCTGACCACAGCTCGACAGCGGCGCGACCGGAACCCGGGCGCGCCGCTGTCGTGCCCACCTGCTCCCCCGCGGCGGAGAGGGGCCGGACTGCTGCCGGGATCCCGCCGCTCGTGCACGACAGACAGCGGTAAGATTCCACGCCACGAAGCCATGCAAGTCACCGGCACTTCCGCCATCACCTCGGACATGACAATTGATCCCCCGCCCGCCCGGCCGGGTTGCCCCAAAATGCCCAACTCCGCCCACGAACCGGTCTCTCGCTGGTCACGCCACCACGCTCGAACGACAGGACCACCACGGTCCCGGATAGAACCGGACACTGCGAGAGCGTCCCACCGCGCTGCGGGGCCTGCCGTCCGTTGAACCTGGACCCTTACATCCAGCCGAACCCACCTCCGGGACAGACACCGCTGTACGAAACCGCGGGGCGTCGGCGCCAGCCGACCGTGCTGGGCGCGGCCAGTCGTTTTGCGGCCCCTTGATCTCCAGCAACAGCCTGGCCGGGCCCGCCTTCAAAGGTTGCAACGCCTGTTCCAGGGTGGGAATGCGGCTTCCGCCGGTGACCGTCAGCCGGGAGATCTGCGCGTCGGTCAGCTGGTCTGTACGCCCGGAGCCGTTGGTCATCCTGTCGAGGGGCTCGTCATGCATGAGCACCGGTGTGCCGTCCCCGGTGTACCGGACGTCCGTCTCCACCACATCCGCCCCAAGACGGGCAGCTGCCTGAAGGGAAGCGAGGGTGTTCTCCGGTGCCGCCCGGGGTGCGCCCCGGTGGCCGATGCCTGCACGCGCGGAACAGACGCCCCGGTCCTTCTTCACCGGCGGGCCGCTGTCGGCCGGGTCGTCCGGTGCGGTGCTGCGGGAGCCGCCACATGTGAGTTGAGACGCAGACAGCCGGTTCCAGGCGGGTGAGGAGAAGGAGGGAATGACATGCAAGATCGGCGCTCAAAGAGCGCCGATCTTGTGTGGCCAACGCGGCAACGTATGACCACCAGGTGCCTGTTCGTGAGGGTGGAGCCCGCAACGGTCAGGCGACTCCCCTACATTCTCGCGCCGGGGAAAACGTCCGCTGAACTGTCGGCTCCTCTGACGCTCGCTTCGTCGACGGCCAGAGGCTAGGACGCGATTTACCTGCTCAGAAGCCTTACGGGCCTGACGGGGGCTTGAGCTGGCATTCCGTTACGAGGACCTGGGCAAGCAGTTCGGTTGAGATGGATCTGCATCTTTCGCCAGTGTGCCCTGTCTCATGATCGCCTGAGCGCGTCTATCGGCAGCTCATAGAGGCATGCGTCTGCTGCGAGCGCTTGATGCACACGATCGCTGCGTGGACACCGGCGCATCAATCCGGCCGAGGCCCTCGCCCTTCGCGGCAGCACGGTGCCACGATACAAGGGCTCATCTCGGCGCCGGCAAGCGCCAGTTGCGCGCCAAAATCTGGAGCCCGCAAACGCCTGACACGCAACGCGTGTGGCGTAGTACTCAGGAGGCAGGACATGCCCCGAACGTCTCATTCCCTGGTCTGCGTCGTACCTGACGCCCCGCGTTCCCAGCTTGCTGCACCCGACGCCGTGGTCATCATCGTCATCGCGGTCCTGGCCTGCGCGATGTCCCGCAGCGGCATGGACAACACCTCGACCCTGACGGTACTGGCGGGCGCCGGCCTGGTGGCGACGAGCGCGCTGCTGCTCCTTCGCGGGGCAAGGCCTGCGACGGGGCACCGCTTCCTGCGGGTGCTGCACGCGATCTCAGCGCCCTAGCCAGCACTGTCGTGGGACGCAAGGAAAGACCAATCACCACGGCCAACCAGGCCTTGGCAAGGCTGGCCCGCTGGCTGCGCGCTCAGCGCGCAGCCAGCGGGTGGTCCTACGAGCAACTGGCCCAACGAACGGGCCTGCACGCCACGACGCTGCAACGCGCGGCATCGGGAGAGCGGGTGCCCAGAGAGAGCGTCGTCAAGGCGTACGCGCGCGCCTGTGACGCCTCGGTCACTACAGCTATGGACCTATGGAAGCGAGCTCGGGTCGATCAGCACCTCGGCACAGCGGCGCGATGGTGGTCAAGCCCTCTCTACATCAACGGACCAGGCAAGCTGACGGCTGGTCTGCAGGACCTCTACATCCTGGCCGGCAGACCCGCCGTGCGCGACATGGAACGGCGGGCAGGCCGATGGGGGAGGCTGCCGCACAGCACTGCGCACCGCATCGTGCGGGGCCAGACCATGCCGCGTGACGAGCGCCAGCTCATCGCGTTCCTCATCGCCTGTGATGTTCCCGAAGAAGAACACCGCCCTTGGGCCGACGCGTGGAGACGCGTCGTAGCGCCGGCCAACTCCCCCAGAACACCCGCCCTGCCACGGTCAACTCTCCTTGCCCCGGGCACGCTTGCCGCCGAGGAACGAACCGGACTCGCCTTCGGCGTCCTCGGCCCCGTGCGCGCCTGGCGTGGCGACGAGGCCCTGCCCTGCGGATCGCCGCAGCAGCGCGCCCTGCTGGCCGTCCTCCTACTACATCAAGGACGCACCCTGACTGCGCCTGAACTCATCGACGCCCTCTGGGGCGCGGAGTCCCCCTCCCAAGCTCTCGCGGCCCTGCGCACCTACGCCTCCCGGTTGCGCAAGGCGCTCGGCCCCAGCGTCCTGGTCAGCGAGTCCGGCGGTTACACGCTGCGCATCGACCCTGACACCTTCGACCTGCACCGGGCCCAGCAGCTGGCTGCCGCGGCTGAGAAGGCCCGCGCTGTCGGTGACCGCTTCCAGGTTCGTGACCTGCTGAACCGGTCCCTGGCACTGTGGGACGGAGAACCGCTTGCATCCGTACCCGGCCCCTACGCTGAGAACCAGCGCGTCCGCCTGGAGGAGTGGCGGCTTCAGCTCACCGAGGCGCGCCTGGACATGGACTTGGAGCTGGGCGCGCATGCTGAGGCGGTCACCGAGCTCACTTCGCTCACCGCCGCGCACCCACTGCGTGAGCGGCTGCGGGAACTGCTGATGCTCGCCCTGTACCGCTCCGGCCGCCAGGCCGAGGCCCTGGCCGTCTACGCAGACACTCGCCGCCTGCTGTCCGACGAACTCGGCGTCGACCCGCGCCCCGGGTTGTCCCGCCTGCAGATGAGCATCCTGCGCGCCGACAGCGAACTCGACCAACTTCCCGCAGCATCCTTTGCAGCCCCCACCGTCGCGCGTCCTGCCCAGTTGCCGGCCACGGTCCCCGACTTCACCGGTCGACTGTCGTTCGTACGGGAACTGGGCGACCTGCTGGCGACGGCCGACACTTCGCTGATGGCCGTCTCCGCCTTCGCCGGCATCGGCGGCGTCGGCAAGACCACGCTCGCCGTGCACGTCGCCCACGCGGCCCGCCCGCACTTCCCCGATGGTCAGCTCTACGTCGATCTCCAGGGAGTTGGCCCGCACGCCGCTGAGCCGGAGACCGTGCTCGGCGCGTTCCTGCGCGCGCTCGGCACCGCCGACTCCGCGATTCCCGACACCCTGGCCGAGCGCGCCGCCTTGTACCGCTCCACCCTCGACGGCCGCCGCATCCTGGTCCTGCTCGACAACGCGCGTGACGCCGCCCAGGTCCGTCCCCTCCTGCCCGGGACCGAGGGTTGCGCGACCCTGGTCACCAGCCGCAAACGGATGGTCGACCTTGTCGGGGCACACCTGGTGGACCTGGACGTGATGTCACCGGAGGAGGCCCTGAAGCTCTTCACCAAGATTGTGGGCGAGGAACGGGTCAACGCCGAGCGGGAAGCCGCCCAGGGCGTGGTTGTAGCCTGCGGCTACCTTCCCCTGGCCATCCGCGTGGCCGCGTCCCGGCTCGCCTCCCAGCCTACCTGGACCGTCTCGGCGCTGGCCGACAAGCTCAGTGACGAGCACCGCCGCCTGGACGAACTGCAGGCGGGTGACCTTCAGGTGCGCGCAACATTGGATTGGAGCTACCGACAACTCACGACTGATCAAGCTCGTGATCTCAGAACGCTGGGCGCCCACTCGAGCTCAGTCATCTCGGTAAATATGGCATGCACCTTGATCGAGGCCAGCCCTATTCAGGCAGAGAGGTCTCTCGAAGAACTAGTGAGTGCCGGGTTCTTGACTCCGCTGACGAACGGCCGATATCAAATGCACGACCTCACGCGGCTCTACGCGAAGCAGGTTACCGAATAAGCACACTCCTTCGACGCCCGGGACATCGGCCCGCCCCATCTGACGCGCCAAACGTTCTCCACCCAGATATACTCACCTGCCCTCCGGCACCACCAGCAGTTTTGCCAAGGCCAACGCGAGCGCCGTATCCGCCCGGACCGCCGGCTCGTACAGCCGACGCTCGGCCGCCGTACGGGGCGACGTCATGCAGGAACACCGAGCGACGGGTGTTCGAGCACGCGGGGCTTGTACTCGACCAGCTGGATGCGGCCGTCGAAGGTGCGGTGCCCGATCATCTCGAGGCCGACGTCCGGATAGCCGTCGTCGGTGCGTTCTTCGCCCGTGGCCCCGGTGATCACCCGGAACGTCACCGCCCGGAAGCGGTCGACCAGTCCGGCTCGCAGCAGGGAGTGGAACCCTAGATGCCGCAGAGCCTGGGTAGTCCGGGCGGCAGGTTGCGGCAAGTCCAGCTGCCCCGCGGTGTTCCCACACCCACTGGCGAACATCCACAAGCGGCCGACCACCCCTTCCCGCGCGACCCCAAGCCCCTGACCGGTTGTCACCCGCCGCCATCCGTAGGAGGCGTGGTCCCGATGCGGGCGGGCACTGGCTCCCGTACGGTCGTGAGCGCACGTTCCCGACAGGACGAGGCACCGGCGGCACCACGGGACCACGCTGGGCCACCCCTTCACCGCTTTCCCTCCGGCCCTGACGTCGCCCCACGGTCCCTCAGCTTGTTCTTTATCTATGGATCTATGGGCGTTACGCAGAGCTACCAGAGTGTCGAAACGCCTGCCCTGTGTACCAGCCGTGGCGCGGTAGCTGCAATCCGGTCGACATCGCGTAGAGGTGCTCGACCCGCGCCTCCTTGGCCGCGTAGTCAGGGTCGCGGGAGGTTTTCCAGGTTTTCAGGCGTTGAAAGGAGACGCCTTCCTCGCGGAGCAGGATGCGCAGGCCCTCGTGGCTGATGCCGTCGACCGCCCCCTCGGCGACCAGGAAGTCCGCCAGCTTGGTCAGACTCCAGGTCGACAACGGCAGGTCGTGTTCAGTCGGTTTGGACTTGGCGATCTTCTTGATCTCGCGCCGCTCGGGCAGCGTGAAGGTCTTCGGCCGGCTGCCCTTGTATTTCGGATACAGGGAGTCGAAGCCCTCGGTGTTGAAGTTGTGGATCACGCCCCGGACCCGGTCGTCGCTGGTGAACGACACCTCGGCGATCTTCGCCACCGCCATGCCCTGCGCTGACAGCAGCACCATCTGGGCCCGCCGCCAGGTCACCACTGACCCGGTGCCCCTGCGGATGATCCGCAGCAGCCGCCGACCCTCGTCATCATCGATCTCGCGTACACGTACTCGTTCCGCCACCCGGACAGGATGACGATCACGCGTCGCCCGGCGCAGCCATCCGGACTTCGTGGTCCGCAAAGCCCGGTCCGTGTTCGCCGATCACTGCCATCTTCCACTACTC
This sequence comes from Streptomyces sp. NPDC058663, assembly GCF_042716745.1. Lineage (NCBI taxonomy): Bacteria > Bacillati > Actinomycetota > Actinomycetes > Kitasatosporales > Streptomycetaceae > Streptomyces > Streptomyces sp. NPDC058663. Next base: position 98,663 of record NZ_JBHXRV010000026.1, on the reverse strand, counting down.
GGTGGTACCGTATAGCGGTACTCGGTAGCACGCAGTACCGCTTGGCTGGGGAGGACTCGCGATGGACGACCTGACGGAGATGCTGAAGGGCACGCTCGAAGGGTGCGTGCTCGAAATCATCGGCGGTGAGGAAACCTACGGGTACGCCATCACCCGTCACCTGAACGAGCTCGGCTTCACCGACGTCATCGAGGGGACTGTGTACACCATCCTGCTGCGACTGGAGAGGAACGGACTCGTCCAGGTGACGAAACGACCATCCGGGGTCGGTCCGCCGCGCAAGTTCTACGCGCTCAACGACGCCGGACGCGGGGAACTCGCGAAGTTCTGGGCGAAATGGCAGTACGTCTCATCACGCATCGACAGGCTCAAGGAGGGCGGGAGATGAACTTCTGGGAGACCATCACAGGCAGCGATCTCACCAGGGAATGGAAGGCGTTCGAAGCCCGGGGCGAGACCCTGCCAGACGACTACCGGGCGGCGTGGGAGCAGATCAAGGGCCACCTCTTTCCCCATGGGGACTTCACCGGCCGCAACCTGATGCCTATCCTCGACGCCGCCCTGGGCCTGCTCGAATAAGCAGCGGCGGACGGGCAGAGCGTCCACGAGGCGCTCGGCGACGACATCCGGGGCTTTTGCGCGGCGCTGGCCGGCGGCGAAGAGGTTCGAACCTATCGCGACCGGTGGCGTGAGCAGTTGAACAGGAACGTCGCAAGGAAACTGAGCCAGCTGGGAGGCTGACGTGAGCATCCAGGACATCATCAAGGGCAAGAAGCAGTGGCGGGCGCACATGGCTCGGGTCAAGGCTCTCCCGCCGGACTACCAGATCGTCTACAAGGAGATGCAGAAGTACCTGTTCAAGGTCGGACCGGTCGACCTGCCTGACGGGCCCCTGCTCCCCGGGATCGTCGACTTCTTCGAGGAGGGCGTCGCCGCGGGCAAGGGGGTCTTGGAACTCATCGGCAGCGACGTCGCCGCGTTCTGCGACGACCTGGTCGAAGACTCTCCCACCTATGCGGACGTCTACCAAGAATCCATCGGCAGGGACCCCGGCACAGCCAGGAAGTAGCGCCCGTCGCCTCATGCCAGTGGGTATAGCCCGCACACGCGGTTCGCTCACCTCGGCGCAGAGCGAATAGACGCGGGCCGACCGGCCACCAGAAGCGCCGCAGTCCGTGCCCACCGAGGTGGTCGAACCCGCCAGCGAGACCTGGCTCAACCCCGCCAACACCGGCAACGCCACCGGCCAGCAGGTCTCCGGCGACGGGACGCTCGACACCATTCCCCAAGACGACGACTGACGCCGGCGCACGCCGCGAACTACAGGGCGAACGTTGCCTGATGCGGCACTAGACGCGCTGGGAACGCGGTGAACGACGGCGAAGAAGGCGGCGGCACGACGAGCACGGACGCGCACACAGCGTCGGAGGCCCGAAGCACTGTCGGAGCTGAGTTGCTCACGGATGCCTGCGAGCCCTGCTCACCACAGCTTGCTGCGTGCAGACGTAGGTGCCGCCCCGGGGCGCCTTCCCCGTGACGGCCGCCCCGGGCGCCCGCGCCGCACCCAGCCGTCGAGGCCCGCCGCACGACGCGCCCACTTCGCCACGACGTCCTCCGGTACTCCCATCAACGCCATCGACTCCTCGACCGTGGTCCGGCAGTCCGGCATTCCGCAATGCACCGCACTCGCTGCCCTCCCGAGAGAGGGATAGGTCATGGACTCGGGAGGCAGGTACTGCCCGGCACATCCCAGACACACATAGATCGTCCGCATCGCGCTGTTCCCCTATCCGAGGCCGGAACCGTGGCAGGTACTGCACGGACCGGTCCATTGCCGGGTGACGGACTTCTGGTTTCCCTTCTCGTCCGTCTCCACAGTGTGCTCCGTATGCTCGGTCACCTCTGGCCACCGCACGCCAGGCATGGCTGCTCGTCACCGCTCACCCTCCCAGCATGCCCCCTCCGCCCCTGCCAGCGATACAGGGCACCACCGCACGCGAAGAGGCCCTGGCCCGTCTCCACGCGGCCACCGGCAACCCTGACTCCACCCCCGTCTGGCCCGCGCCGTGTTCACCCGGGGTGACTAGGGCGTCGACACGCTGTTCGAGGAGGCGTTCGTGGGACGGGTGAAGTAGGTGCGCCAGGCCCCTACTGAGAGCAACCTCCTCCCCACTCTGTCCCCTCCAGACACCGCCGCACACAGCACACCCGCCGCGCGTACCAGCGATGAGCGCCTGTTCGATGCGGCCCACCCAGGCGTCCACGGTGAAGAGCCCCGCCACACCAGGTGACTGAGCGAGATGGGTGGCCTCGGCGACCTGACGAGCCGGTCGCGGGATCTCGACATTCTCAGTCCTTCGCGTACGGCCTTCCGGGGCGCCGGCTCCCCCGGAACGTCCGTAGGCCGACCGCTACCAGGCCGCCGGCGAGCGCCGTCGCCCCGGTTCTGCGGAACGCCGCACGCCTGCGCCCGTGCCAGCCCCCGCCGACCGAGGCTTCTTCGTCCCGGGGGCAAAGCACGTTGCGCGGCGCAGGCTCCGCGCCATGGTTCCGGGAGAGGTGGGAACGGTCCGTCTGGAGCGCGAGCACCCTCTCCACCAGAGCGGGCGCCAGTTTCGACAGGAGGCCGAGTACGTGGCTGGCGGGTCCCGCGCACGTCTCCCTGCGCGGACGGCGCGTCAAGCGGACGACGGTCCGCGCCGCGCGGTGGGCGGTGTAGACGGGCGCCATCGGAGTCACCTGGCGCCCCGAGTAGTTGGCGGCACTGCGGAAGAAGGGGGTGGCCATGGTGGCGGGGAGCACCGTGCACACATGGATGTCCTGCTGCCCGGCCAGTCTCAGTTCCTGGCGGAGGCTGGCGCTCATAGCACGTACCGCTGTTTTGGAGAGGACATAGGGCGTGTTGTACGGGACGACGGCCGCGCCGACCGCTGAGGACACGTTGATCACGGTGCCGTGCCCCTGGGCGCGCATCACGCGCAGAGCGGCGCGTGCCCCGGCCACGCAGCCCAGCACGTTCACGTCCAGGACCTGCCGGAAGATGTCGTACGGTACTTCCTCCAGTGCGCCGAAGGCCGCGACCGCCGCATCGTTGAGCCACACGTCGATGCGTCCGAACTCGGCGACGGCCCGTTCGGCGAGGCGGTCCACCGCTTCAGGATCGGACACGTCCGCCGGCCCCCTCACCACCCTCGGCCCCGCCGGAACACCCTCGCAGAAAGCCCCGCCAAAACCCGCTTCCGCACAGCGCGTTGCCCAGGAACACCCGGCGCCCACTCCCCGCCGGGGCCGACCCCCGCCGCCGCGCCGCAACGCCACTCCCCCGACGCACCCCTGTCTCGCACACCGAACCCGCGCTCCCCGGCGATGGGCCACACCCGCCCGCACCGTACGGCAGGCGCCACTGGCACCTCGGCGGCCCGCGAAGCGCCGCCCCCGGCAGCAGAACCACGCGGGCATCGTCTGTTCCTGGGCGCAAGAAGTCGTCGACGCGGCCATGATGGCCACCTGCCGCCGTCAGTACGGCCGCTGACGACTCACGCGCCGTCCCTCATCGTCCAGGGCGAAACCCTCACACGGTAGGTGCAGGACCGCCGGTATGAGAGGGACACGCTGCAACCGGCGCAGCAGTAGCTGCTGGAGAACGCCCTCGGACTCGGTCCGGCTGAAGAGCGTGAGCGGTCGGTGAAGCGCACCCAGGACGACAAGTGGATGCTCAACCTCCCGGCGGCTCAGGCGTTCCACGCCCGAGAAGAGCGCCTGAGGGTGCCGAGGAAGCACATCGAGCACGTGGAGACGCCCCTACATCTGGCCCCTGCGTTTCGACTCCGGTGACATCCACCCGCCCCGACGCAGCGACCCCCGCACCGGCACCGCCTTCGACCCCCGCCCGGACCCAGACCCTGATGGAGGCGAACCCGCCCCCGCCCCACGCCCGCACCTACACCTCGCCCCCTGACCCCGTCCTCACCGGGAGCGGTGAGAGTGGGGGCGTAACAGACCCGTGCACGGCTCCCCAGGCCAGGATCCGGCGGCTGCGGCACGGGTGCACTCGACCGGAACGTCCGTGGCCGATGCCGCCCTCGCAAGGAGCAAGACTCGTTCGGCGACACGCCATGCGTGTACTCGAAGGTCTACCGCTCTCGAGAACACCTGGCTCTGGAGCGAGCTTCGGTTCCCACGGGGAAGACGAACTTCCTCGGCCGGTGGGCAACACGGCCCCGACAAACGGAACCTGCCGACGGGCAGCCGAACTGCCGCGGTGGGCCGCTGTATCCGCCGGCAGCGGACCCCGGACACCTCTGCCGCGCCGGCTGCCGCACGGAAGCCCGCCTGAACTCCGGCCAGGGGGCAAACCCCTGATCGGCGCCCGGATCACCGAGTTCGCACCGGCTCATCCGGGGTAGGGCTTCGGTTCAGTCACCCACCATGCACAATGACTCGTCCACTGTTCAAACATTCGGGGCTCGTCGCCTCGAACGGAATGGGATTTTCTCCTAGGATTGCGAACGTTCTCTTGTCAGCACAACTGCTCAGCCCGGTGCCCCCCACGCCGCATGCGACGACACCTGGCTCCCCCCACCTCGTTCCGGCCCGCCGAACGAGGGTGCGCCGCCGCTCCGTACTGTCCGGGAGATGGACGTGACGTCCGCGCCGCTCACGGACCGGGAGATCTCACTCATCCGCACGAGCCTGGCGGTGGTGGCACCACAGGCGCCGGAAATGACCGTCTACTTCTACACCGTCCTCTTCGCCCGTTATCCCGGAGTGCGCGCGCTCTTCCCCGACAACATGGACGTCCAGCGCGACCGGCTGCTGCGTGGCCTGTTGCGCATCATCGATCTCGTCGACGACGTCGACAACCTCGTCCGGTTCTGCTCCCGGCTGGGGCAGGACCACCGCAAGTTCGGTGCCCTGGAGGCGCACTACCCGGCGGTCGGCGAATGTCTGGTGGCCTCCCTGGCCCGCTACGCGGGTACCGCGTGGAACGCCGAGGTCGCCGCCGCCTGGACACACGCCTACACCGTCGCGGCCCAGGTGATGACCGCAGCCGCCGCTGACGACACTCGCCTGCGCCCGGCCACCTGGGAGGCGGAGATCGTCCGCCACGAGCACCGCGGCGACGGCATCGCCGAGATCACCGTACGGACCGACCTGCCCTACCCCTACGTCGCCGGGCAGTACGTGAGCATGGAGACCCCCTGGTACCCCCGTACCTGGAGGCACTACTCGCCCGCTCACGCGCCCCGCGCGGACCGCTCGCTCACCTTCCACGTCCGCGCCGTCCACAGGGGGCAGGTCAGCCACGCGCTGGTCCATCGCGCCGCCCCGGGCCACCGGGTACGGCTGGGGCCGCCGCAGGGCGACATGACGCTTGCCGCTGCGGGTGACCGCGACCTGCTGCTGGTCGCCGGCGGCACCGGCCTCGCACCGATACGCGCCCTGCTCGAAGAAGCGGCGGCCTCCGGCATGCGCCGGTACGCCGACCTGTTCGTGGGAGCGCGGACCGCCCGGGAGCTGTACGGCCTCGACGACATGCTGCGCCTGGCCCAGCGCCACCACTGGCTGTCGGTCCGCGGGGCCGTCTCCCACGAGGACATCCCGGGACAGCAGGGCACGCTCCCGCAGGTCCTGCGGGAGTTCGGGCCGTGGAACCAGCACGAAGCCTTCCTCTGCGGCCCGCCCGCCATGGTCACCGCGGCCGTGCAGACCCTGCTGTACCAGGGCACACCCGAGGCCCGCATCCACCACGACCCGCTCGACACCCCCGTCCTCAACGCTCCCCTCACCCCTCCCCGACCCGCTCAGGAGATCGACCAGCTGTGACCCACCCCGACGCCACCCCCTCGCAGGGAGAGCGCCTGCTGCAGGCCCACCTGGGCACCAGCGAACGCGCCGACGCCTTCTACGACCGTCAGGTCCACCCCCACCTGACCCCGCCCATGCGTGACTTCATCGGCCGGCAGTCCATGGTCTTCCTCTCGACCGCCGACGCCCGCGGCCACTGCGACGCCACCTTCCGCGCCGGCCCGCCCGGCTTCGTCACCGTTCTGGACGAGCACACCCTGGCCTACCCCGAGTACCGCGGCAACGGCGTCATGGCCAGCGCCGGGAACATCACCGAGAACCCGCACATCGGTCTGCTGTTCATGGACTTCACCCGCGATCACATCGGACTGCACGTCAACGGCTCCGCCCGGCTCCTCGGAGAGCAGGAGATACGCGCCGCCCACCCCTGGATACCCGCCGATCCCGCTCCGGGACGGCAGCCCCTGCTGTGGACGTACATCACCCTCCACGAGGCCTACGTCCACTGCTCCAAGCACATCCCCCACCTCGAACCGGCTCCCCGCCCCATGCAACTGACCCGAGCCCGCCCCAGGGACCCCGACTACTTCACCGCACCGGCCCCGGTGCCCGCGACGTACGACGCGAAGCCGGCGCCTGCACCCGCCGAGCCCCCGCACGACCGCCCGGCCGGGCACCCCCTGACCGGCGCACGCGAACACTGAACGGAGAGCGACGCGCCGCGGGCCTCTCACGCTCCGGAAGCGGAGATCTGCGCACCTGCGACAAGGGGTGCCGGCCACGAGCATGAGCTGTTTCGCGCGGTGTGCGGCTGCTGAGGCATGCGGCCGGTGCGGGCCCGGCGTCGGGGCGGATGGGCAGCAGGGTGTCCATCCCGGTGCCGCTGAGCAGACGAAGGCTCCGAGGTCGAGGCCGCCAAGGTTCAGGGCGCCGCGGAGCAGCCGTACCCCGGCCCGCCGCACGCAGGACGGTGAGCGGCGCGGGGCTAGCCCCGCGGGTCCGGAAGAGGAACCTGCTGCCCGACCCCCGAGCAGTGTCCTGCGCTGTTGCCCCGCTTCTTCCCAAGGGATGGCGGGGCAGGAGGCTGTGAGGGGGTGTCTGGGTTTTCCGAGGCACCCACCTCGTGGGGTTCGCGCCGGAACCGGAGCACCGCTGCCAGGAACAGCCCCGCGAGGCCTACGACGCCAAGCCACCGCCACGCGTGGCCGATGGCGATCTGGAACCAGGGAGCGAATTCCCGGACGGTGCCGCACGGCGCGTACGGCACAGTGTGGTTCCTCAGGTGGTCACTCATGACCCTCGTGGTGTCCGACTGCCAGACGCACCAGCCGCCGTCGCCCTGCCCAAAGGACAGCACGAAGGCCAGGACGATCGCGGCGATCCCGCCCACGACGAGCCACGGAATCGGCGACGAGTTCCTCGCAGCCGTGCTTACCGGCCGTTCCTGACTCAACAGCCGGACTCCTTCGTTTTCGGTGTGGAAGTACAGGGTGAGCGAGCGAGCACCCAGAACCATCGCATCATCTCATCGCCCTTTGGCCCGAACCTTGGCGCGGGCCGGCTCACCCGCAGGTGCAGCCGGCCTGTTCTGCGGCCTTCCGGCGTAGCCCGGTCCGGCGGGCTTCCAGGGCGTCACGGATCGGCTGGGCGGCGCAGCCCTCCTTGATGTCGTTCCCGTTGTTGGGGCCCTTGGTGAAGGCGATCAGGATGGCCTTCCAGTCCTTGCGGGCCGTCGCCCGGGACAGAGCGTCGTAGCGTGCCCGGCCCGCCCCGGTGGCACGGAAGCGGGACGCCCAGGCGTCAGGTGCGCAGGACGCACATACGGTCCGTGACGTCCTCGACCCTCCGGCGGTCCGGACGCACCCGGACACCGGGCGTCCCGATGTCCAGGGAGCCCAGCAGTTGTTCGTCCGGGCCGATGCTCAGCAGCTCCCGGCTCCGCTCGCTCCGGCACCACCGCCCCTTGCGCCAGACGCTGCCGAAGCCGCGGGCGTGCAGCAGCAGCATCAGGCCGTAGGCGACATTGCTCGCCGCGGCGAGCTGCTCCCACTCGGGCACCCCGCACTCCGCGCTCGGCGAGAAGACGAGCACCGCCTTCAGGGGCGCCTGTACGGACTCCTCCCCGGCCGGGGCTCCTTCCGCGGAGTCCCCGCAGTCCTCCGCGTCGGCGCCGAGCCGGTCGCCCACCGCCGCGAGTTCCGCGTCCCGGAGCAGGATCCAGCGCCACGGGCGCAGTCCGCCGTGGTCGGGGGCGGCCGCAGCTCCCTTGAGCAGGTAGGCGAACTCCTGGTCGGAGGGTGCCGGACCGGCGAGTTCGTGGATGCTGCGGCGCGTCAGAATGGCCGTCATGACGTCCAAGGCAGGTACTCCTCAGTACGGATCCGGGTACGGATGAGGCTGCGGATACGGGCCCGATACGAAATCGGGTACGAGTACGAGTACGAAATCGGGTACGAGTGCGGCTAGGACGCGCCCCCGGACTCCTTGAGGAGCACCAATTCGCCCTTGCCCACGGGCAGCAGGACCCCGGAGAAGTCGTCCGACGCCTCGACCAACTTGTTGAACTCCTCCAGCTGGTGCGCGTGCGAGACGGCGTTGTCGATCACGAGCAGGCAGCCGTCCGCGAGGATCCGACGCAGCGAGTCCCACCAGCCGACGTACTGCGCGCGGTTGCTGTCCAGGAAGAGGAAGTCGTACTCGCCGGCGTCGCGCCCGGCGATGAAACGGCCCGCGTCGTCGGTGATCTGCCGGATGCGGGAGTCCAGTCCGGCGCGCCGGAAGTTGTCTCCGGCCATCTCCGCCTTCTCCTCGGCCAGTTCGACCGTGGTCACCGTGCCGCCCTCGCCCACGGCGTCGGCGAGCCAGAGCGTCGAGTAGCCGTTGGAGGTGCCGATCTCCAGGACGTTGCGCGCCTTGCACGCCTTGACGAGCACCGCGAGGAACGCGCCGGTGTCGTGCGTGATGTTGAGCATCTTCCGGCTGCGCAGTGCCGTGGACGAGTCGTTGGCCTCGCCGAATTCCTCCAGCTCGCGCAGTAACTCGGTCAAGGCCTGTTCCATGATGTGTGTCTCCTCGTCAATGAACTGGTCCGGTGTCATTTGGCAAAATTCTGGACCGTGATGTAGAGGCCCAGCAGCACCAGAGCGGTACAGAGTACCGTGTGGAATTTTTCCTCGGGAATGCTGTGGCGGATCTTGTTTCCGAGCGCCATTCCCAGAAACGCCGGTACCAGGGCCGCCGCCGACATGAGGAGGAGGTTCACTTCCAGGAGGTCCTGAGTGCGCAGCGACCACGCCAGGGAAACCGTCGACAGCGTGAACAGGATCCCCATGCTCTGGATCAGCTGGTCCCGCAGCAGACCGATCGACTGGAGGTAGAAAACTCCCGGTACGGCCGAGGATCCGGTCATTCCGGTAAGGAATCCGTTGACCGCTCCGAGAAAGACGCCGACCGGGTGGTTCCACCATTTTCCCCTGATGTTCACCCGCAGTCGGAAAAGGCCGAGAATTCCGTAGACGGCGAGCCCGACGCCGAGCAGGGCGGACATCACATTCGCCCGGAAGTAGCTCAGCGTCAGGGCCCCCGACAGGGTGAACACGGTGGCGGCCAGGAGGAACGGCCAGGTGAGCCGGATGATTCTTTGGCCGTGGCCGCCCCGGACCGCCTGGGCCACGTTGGTCAGGAACGTCGGGATGACGATCAGCGCCTTGGCGGGCTCGATGCCGATCGTCGCGGTGAGCACACCGAGCACGACGGGCGGCAGGCCCAGACCGGTCAGTCCCTTGAACAGGCCGCCCACGAAGAACGTGAGGACGATCAGTACGAAGGTGGCCGGCCCGAACGAGAAGGGAGCGGCGTCGGTCACGGTTGGACGGCGGCCCTCGGGTGCTCGGCCGCGATCCCGCGGCCCACGAAGCAGCGCAGCGCCTGCACCACGTCGCTCTGTTCCTCCTCGGTCAGGACCTCGGGCCTCTCCGCCGCGAAGTGTTCGGCGAGCTTGCGGATGTCCCCCTCGCGGTTCTCGATGTACACCTCGGCGTCCGCCACGTGCGTGGCTTCACGGTCGGCGACCTTCTCCGCGAGCCCTTCGGCGGGCGGTACGAAGTTGATGTCGAACGCGCCGATCTGGAGAAGGACGTACCGCGAGTGGGTTCCGACGGGTGCTCCGTTGACGAACCGGTGCTTGTTCGTGCGGGGCACCTGGAAGACCTGCCCGGGATGCACGGTGAACACCTCCCCGGCCTCGGGGAGTTCGATGGCTACCTGCCCCCGGGAGCAGTACACCATGTCGGAGACCTCGCTGTGGAAGTGGTAGGGCACCGCTTCGTGATCGAGGTTGAAGACGCTGACCCGCAGACCGTCCTGGTAGTAGAACTCTTTCATTTCCATGATTCAGCTCCGTGTTTCGGTGGTGATCAGCTCTGAGTCGTCCGGGACGGTGGCGCTCTCAAGGTTCCCGGTCTGCTGCGGAATGCCTCTCGCGGTTTCGGCCCAGTCGGCGGCGACCTGTTCGGCGGCTCTCACGAAGGCCCCGGCGTAATTGTTCTCGGTCTGCCAGAACCTGACGGGGGAACCGTACGACGACAGGTGCGGCGAGGCGCCGGTGATTCCTCCCACACGCCGGGTCACCCGGTAGTCGCCGTGCGGGTCGAGGGCGAGTCCGCCGGTGGCATAGCCCGATTCCTCGTGACGCACGATCTCGCCCCGCCGCAGCAGGTTGCGCACGAGGGGCGAGGGGTGGCGCTCCAGGCCGAAGTCGTGCGCCTTGGCCCGTACGACGCAGTCGGCCCGCAGCCGGGACCGCTCGCCGTCGGCCGTCTCGTAGGCGATCACGAATCCGCCGTCCTCGTGCACGCCGACCGGTGGGTCCGCGTAGCCGTGCTGCACGGTGGACAGGACCCCGGCGTCCATGAGGGCGAGCAGCTTCTCCGCGTTGGCCTTCGGCATCGGTACCGCGGTGCGGATGAAGTGCGTGTCGAAGTGCCGGTCGTACAGGGCTTTGTCGGCGGATGTCAGTTCCCGGTAGAAGCACATGCGGCGTGCTTTCAGGACGAGCGTGTGGACGAGGTTGCCGTGGCGTGCGTCGTGGAGGTCGCTTTCGAGCTTCTCCCTGGCCGAGGCGAAGCGGGGCTTCGCCACGTCGCGCCACCCGAGCGCCCCGTCGGTCGCCCGGCGCAGGTCCTTGTCCAGCAGGTCCAGCACGGGTTCGAGCCGCAGCTGCCCGCGGTTCTCGCTCCGGATGCCGGCCAGGGCGCCGGGGTTGAGATGGTGCAGTTCGTGGCCGGTGAGCGGGCCCCGGACGGGCGGGAAGAAGCCGGAGCGCGACCCGACGACAATGTGCAGGGGTTCCGTCCCCCATGCCGTCGGGGCGGGTCGGTAGGAGTCGATGTGTCCGTCGGCGGTGTACGTGAACGCGCCCTCGTCGCAGAGGGTCATGACGGCGTCGATGCCGCTGGGCCCCATGCCCTGGACGTAGACCCGCGGACGGTCGCCCGCACCGCGCCGCGAGCGGACGCGGTCGGCGACGGCGGGCAGGATCCTGCCCGGTGGGTAGGGCGCCGCGAGGTACCCCGGGTGTTCCGCGAGCGGGTCGCCCTGCGCGGACTGCCAGTGCCCGGTGCTCAGCAGCACCCGGTCGAGCCCGTCCAGGTCGAACTCGCGGCCCGTCGCCAGGTCGCGGAGCCGTACGGAGAATCCGTCCCGCGCGCTCCACCCGTCGACGGCCTCGTGCTCCGTGTACTGCCGCACGTCGATGCCGTGCTCCCGGGCGGTCCGCACCGCGTCCTGGAACCGGTGCTCCAGGTACAGGCCGAACAGGGCCCGCGGATAGAACTCGCCGTTCTCCGGCCGCCATTGCTCCAGGTCGATCCCGGGGTGGGTCTCCAGGACGAGTTCCGGGTGGTCGGCGACGAGCCGGGGCTTGTTCTCGGCGAGCCAGTCGACGAAGTCGTTGCCATGGATGCCCATGGTGCTCGCCTCGTTGTTGCACCGGTGCCCGAGTTGGGCGTTGTCCTTGGCGTAGGGGTATCCGGGGCCGCTGACCGGCCCCCGCTCGACCGTGGCGATCGAGACCGCCGGACGGGAGAGCGGGGACCGACGGCCGGGATCGGTCAGTTCTCGGACCAGATGCCACAGCGCGCAGGTTCCGGCGAATCCGGTGCCGATGACGCAGTACCTGACAGTTCCCACCGTGTTGGCTTTCAGCTCAGGACTCCAGACGGCTGAGGGCACCCCTGATGCGTGTGCCGGCTTGGCTCAGGGTGGAACCCGTACGGCCGCAGTTGATCCGTACGTAGTGGTCGAACTCCTTCTCCTGGGCGAAGTGGTTGCCGCAGATGGCGGCGACCCTCGCCTCCTCCAGCAGGAACTGGTCCGCCGTGACGTACCCGTGCTGCTGGTAGGCGTGGGCGTAGTGCGACAGGTCGACGAAGAGGAAGTAGCCGCCGTCGGGGGGCCTGACCCGCAGTGCGGGCACGGACTCCAGTTCGCGGAGCATGACCTCCAGGTTCGCCCGCGCGGACCTGGCCCGTTCGGCTGCCACCTCGTCCATGTCCGGCTGGAGCGCGAGGTGCGTCGCGACCTGGCCGTAGGTGGAGGCGAACGACGTGAGGTTGACCTGGGCACGGGCGGCGGCCTCGACGATGTCGGGCGGTCCGCACAGGTAGCCGATCCGGTCGCCGTGCATGCCGTACGTCTTGCCGGGGCCGGTCACCGTCAGCGTCCACGGCCGCATCGGGGCGGGGGTCCCGTCGGGCAGGGTGGCCTCGATGGCGGCGAAGGTCCGGGCGCGCTCGCCCAGGACGTGGGCCTCGTAGGGACAGTCGAACAGGACGTAGACCGGGCTCGCGCCGTCCGACTCGCGCCGCTGGTTGTGCCGGGCGAGAACCTGGGCGAGCGCGGAGAGCTCCTGCGTGGAGTAGATCTTGCCGGTCGGGTTGACGCAGTCGCCGAGCACCACGATCTTGGTGCGGTCGTTGAGTGCCTGCTCCAGGGCCGGCGCCGTCAGCCCGTCCCCGGCCGTGACGCGGACGGTCGTCGGCACGGCCTCGTGGAGCAGCACCATGTCCGGGTAGTGGGGCCAGTTGGGCACCGGGACGACGACTTCGTCGCCCGGATCCAGCAGGGCGTGGAAGGCCACGGAGATGGAGCCCTTGACGCCGCCGGGCGTCACCAGGATCTCGTTCTCCGGGTCGTAGGAGATGTCGTGCAGCCGGTTCACGCGCGCCGCGACGGACTCCCGCAGGAAGGGGAACCCCTTGATGGGGGCGAACGCGTGGAGCACCTCGGGCCGCGTACGGATGAAGTCGATCACGCCGCGGTCGATCCGGGGGTCGGCGGGTGTGTCCAGGGCCCCGATGCTGAGGTCGATGACCTGGTCCTCCGGGGCGAGCGTGCTGTTCATCGCCAGGAGTTTCGCGGCGGTGCCGTGGGTCACCGATTCCGGGATGTTCAGGATGGCGCGGGAGATTCCTCGGTTCTTCTGCACAGTCGTGCGGTCTACCTCTCTGGAGTCGTGCGGGCAGCCTCGGGGAACCGCGGACTCAGGTGGTGACGGCCTTGTGCATCGCGTTCCACATGCGCAGCTGGATGTCCAGCGTCTCCGTCGCGGCGGCGGCGATGGCTGCCACGTCCGCGTCGCTGTGGCAGTTGTTCACCACGCATTTCTTGGCGTCCGCGGCGTGGCGTTCCTCGACGCCCGCGTCGCCGACGTGGACGTTGAAGTAGACCTCGACGTCGTGGACGAACTTGTCCTGCGGCAGGTTCTTGTTGGTGTTGCGGAACGCCGTGCGGCAGATCTTGAGCATCCGGTCGGCGTGGGACTCCAAAGCCATCGCGACGCCCAGCATGCTGTGGTAGCCGGCCATCAGCAGGTCCAACGTGCGCTGCCGGTACTCCAGGGTCTCCGGGATGACGAGCTTGCTCTCCCGTGCCTCCTTGACCAGCATCGGAGTCACCCCGAACTCGACCTGGCCGTGCAGGTTGTGGGTGTTCTCCATCAGCACCTCGTGGCAGTGCGCCCGGTTTCCGTCGCCGGTCTCCTCGTTGAGGATGTGCGAGAACAGGACGAGGGTGTCCATGTCGTCGTGCGCCGCGGCCTGGGCGCACACGTGGGCTATGCCCTTCACGGTGCCTTCGGTGCGGTGGTAGAAGTTCGCCCGGTGGAAGTCGAACGCGTCACCGGTCCAGGGCGTTCCCTCAAGGAGCTTGAAGTACTCGTTCTCGTAGACCGGGTGCCGGTCCAGATCGTCGATGAGCGTGGTGACCGAGTCGTGAATGGCCGTGCTGGGAAACGTTGTCATTCGTGTGTCCACTCTGTTTTCAGGCGCGGTTGACTGACGGAACGACTTTGCCGAGCAAATGGAACGGGAACGCAACTGGTCGATGCACGGGTCGGACCGGGGGAAGAAGGGCTCCTCAGCCCTTTTCCTTGCGGACCCGGACGAGTGCTGCACCGTTCCTCCACTCGTCGGCGTGCCTGCCGCCGACCCGTCACGATCATCCTGACGGACGGATCTTGGGCTCCACAGGACGGAAACTCGCCATTGCCAGCACAAACGCGGGCCGGGCGGGCGCACGGGAGAGGCGTACGTGAGGAGCGATGCGCCTGATCTGCGGAAACGATTGTGCCCACCAACTATCAACAACGCGATTCAGGACAGGACCGCCGTGGAGATCAGGACAGGGCTCGTACGGAGGCCGGCGGGCGGGGAACTCCCCTCGCTCGCACACCCGTTCTTCGCGATGGCGATCGTTCGGCGGCGGCACCGGGCCCCAACTGCGGGTTTCCCCGGCCGGCCGGGACGGCGGGAGGGGCGGATGCCTGTACGACCATCGGATGCGCGACCGGTCGTCCTGATCGCGCCCTTGCGAGCGATTTGAGCGCCGTCATCGCGGAAGCCGGGCGTCCGAACGCTTTGCGGGGTGAGGCACGCGAGCCCCGGCCCGGCGCTCCCCTCACGCCTCCGCCGGGGCCGTCAGCCGGGCCTCCGGCAGATCGGGCCGAACTGGGGCCCGTTCGGCGGTCCGGCCCTCCCGCAGCGCGCGGCCGAAGACAGCCGCCGAGGGGTGCGGGTTGCTGCGCGGACAGGCGTACGTGAGGACGGCGGGCGGGGTCCCCGTCAGCGGCAGGTACAGGATGTCCGGGTCCGGGTGCTGCGCGGCCACCGACACCGGGAGCAGGCCGGCCCCGCGCCGGGCGGCGATGGCGTGCAGGTACTCCTCGATGTTGGCGGCCTCGGCGCCGATCTCGGGGGGTGGCGCCGGCGGGCCAGTCCTGCGGGGTGAGCGAGCAGCTGACGGTGTTGACGACCAGACAGCGGCGCCCCCGGGTCGCGCCAGACGACCCGGTCGCGCGCGGCCAGGGTCAAGCTGCGGGAGACGGTCGCGCTGCGCGGTTCCCGCAGGATCTCGGTGGGCACCAGCCGCGGGTCGCGCACCGTCACCCGGAGCAGCGCCGCGTCGACGGGCCCGTCGCGCGGTCCCGCGGACGCACTCGTCGCGCAGTCCCGCGGACGCAGCCGTCGCGCAGTCCCGCGGTGCGGTCGTCGCGCACTCCCGCGGTGCGGTCGTCCCTGCGCCCGATATGTACGAGGGCGTGGTGCCGCTCCTCCAGCATGGCCTGCGCCTGCCGGCCGCGCCGGCGGGGGAAGCCCCACGCGTAGCGGAGCCGCAGCGAGGGCTGCGGCTCGGTCGGCTGGAGCGCGTTTTCGAGCTGGGGCAGCAGGACTTGGAGATCGGTCCGCAACCGGTCGCCCTCGGAGGTGAGCCGGGGGTGCCGGGTGCAGTGGCGCCGTCGGCGGGTGGTCCTCCACCGACCGAACTCACCAGTGATCCACTGGGTACACCGTCAGGGCTCAGGCTGCGTTTCGCGCTCTTGTCCACAGCGGTGCTGGACGCGCGGTCTTCTCCCGCATCAGGTACGAAGCAGACCTCGTACCCGTTGCGCCTGACGCGATGAAAGGGGCCCATCCCACATGCTCACTCGGTCTTGGAGATGGGGGCTTCGCGGAGGGTGAACCGTGGGTGCTTCCTGAGGACCGCCCCTGACCTGCCTCCCGGCAGGACCGGGGGCTATGTTCGCCCCCGGAGCTTATGGATCACGAATATCACGGCCGCCACAATAAGGACTAGGAATAAGAAAAGGTTCAGAAAGGCCGTGACCAACTTCCCTGTCCCCTGGGAGCTCTCCCCTGCCGTCATGGCATTCCGATTACCCCTGCACCCGCAGCCGAACCCTAGAGGTCCGGATCGAGGCGTATGCCGTGGAGTTGCACGACTGATCGGGAAGCACTCAGAGCGGCGCTGTTGATCAGAAACCTATGGGTTCTCGTCCAGGACGTAGCGGACGTGTGGGCCGCTTCCACCGCAGCGAGCCTGCGCAGTCCCATCGAGTGACGGCCCGCGGGCAGCGACAGAGCCGCGTCCCCCGGATGGACGTTGGCCACCCCGGGGCCCGGTGGGCCACCCGTTCCACCCGCACGAGCCCGATCAGGCAGGCCAGCCAGCGTCCGTGACCCGTCTCCCGCCACGGGCGTGCTGAGGGGCACAGGGGGGTTGCGGCAGCGTGAGTATCCACGAACCGGGGGACAATCCTGAGCACCGCGTCAGCGCACCCACGACCCGGGACCAGCCGGATCGGCGGCACGACTTGTGCGGCGCTCGGACCGGCCGATCGACCAGCGCCGGGGCCGGGGCCGGTGGACCTTGACGTGGTTCTCCCCCGAGGTCATCGACAGCGCCGCGGTCAACTGGCGCATCCGCGCCAGGGCCAGCTGCGGATGGGCGGCCTCGGTACGCAGCAGGATCTGCACAGCAAACACCACCCCCGCGGCGGGTTGCAGCTTGCCGACGCCGTCGCGCAGATCGGTCTGCCGCGGGATCCGCTCGCAGGGGCTGGAGGCGTCGGCGCCACCGGACCAGGCCGAGGTCATCGAGCCCCGGAAGCCGCCTCCGCCCGGGCCGCCGGTCAGGCGCTCGCCGTACGCGGACGGCCCCCGGCGGGCGGCCCGCGCCATCAGGCGGCGCCGGCAGCGGGCCGGGCGCCGTTCGCCGACCGGCACCAGGTCGAAGACCGCCTCCGCCTGCTCCCCGTCCGTGCGGCCGGACACCTCGCGCGCGGGGTCACACCGCTGTCGCCCGATCCGGGTCGTCAAGGGGGGTGTTGACCCTCAGCCACCGGTAGCCGTACGGGTCCAGCGCGACATCGACGAGGCCGGCGGCCGCCGACTTGAGGGTGTCACCGGTGAAGACGTCGGTGAGCAGCCGGCCGCCCCTCAGTCCCGGGACCTCGACGGAGGCGGTGACGGACCGCTCGGAGAAGTTGTGCAGCACGAGCACCGCGCCGCCCTCCAGCGAACTGAGGTGGGCCAGCACGCCCGGATCGTCCGCGTCGATGACCAGGTAGTCGCCCCAGGCCAGCTCGGGGGTCTCCCGGTAGCGTTCGATCAGCGTCCGCATCCGGCCCAGCGGTGAAGCCGGGTCGTGCGCCTGGTCGTGCACGTTGACCTTCGTCGGGCCGAACGCACCCGTCGCGACGGGATTCGGCAGTTCCACTCCCTCCCCCGCGGTGAATCCGCCACTCTTGTCAGGCGTCCACTGCATCGGGGTGCGGACGGCCTGCCGGCCCTCGGCGGCGAGGTTCTCGCCCATGCCTATCTCCTCGCCGTAGAACAGCACTGGTGTGCCGGGCAGGGAGAAGAGCAGGCTGTAGGCCAGTTCCACGCGCCGCCGGTCGCCGTCGACCATCGGCGGCAGGCGGCGGCGCAGGCCCCTGTCGTAGAGCTGCATGTCCTTGTCGGGGCCGAAGGCGGCGAACACCTCGGCGCGCTCGTCGTCGTCGAGTTTGTCGAGCGTGAGCTCGTCGTGGTTGCGGACGAACGTCGCCCAGTGCGCGTCGCGGGGCGCCGCGGGGCGCTCCCGGAGGGCCGCCGCCAGAGGAGCCGCCTCGCCCCGCGCCATCGACAGGTACATCTGCTGCATACCGATGAAGTCGAAGCACATGGTCAGCTCGTCACCGCGGGAAGACTCCGAGTCGCCGAAGAACTTCGCGGTGTCCGGGTAGGGCAGGTTCACCTCGCCGAGCAGCACCGCGTCTCCGCTGCGACGTCCCAGGAAGGCCCGCAGGTCGGCGAGGTACTCGTGCGGGTCGGGCAGCTGGTCCGCGTCCTGCTGGCCGTCGGTCTCCAGCAGGAACGGCACCGCGTCGACCCGGAATCCCGACAGTCCGAGCTGCGTCCAGAAGCCCATGATGCGCGCTATCTCGTCACGGACCGCCGGGTTGGCGACGTTGAGGTCGGGCTGCTGCTTGTAGAACCGGTGCAGGTAGTACTGGTCGGTGGTCTCGTCGTGCTCCCACACGCTCTTCTCGACGTCGGGGAAGACGACGCCCTCGGGGCCTTCCTCCGGCGGGCTGTCGCACCAGACGTACCAGTCGCGGTACTTCGACGTGCGGCTGGAGCGGGCATCCTGGAACCACGGATGGTGGTCGGAGGTGTGGTTGACGACCAGGTCGGCGATGACCCGGATGCCCCGGTCGCGGGCGGTGCGCACGAACTCGGTGAAGTCACCCAGCGTGCCGAGCCGGGGATCGACGGCGTAGAAGTCGGTGATGTCGTAGCCGTCGTCGCGCTCCCGCGTCGGGTAGAACGGCATCAGCCACACGCAGGTGACGCCGAGGCGCACCAAGTGGTCGATGCGCTGTGTCAGGCCCGCGAAGTCGCCGGTGCCGTCGCCGTCGGAGTCCTGGTACGTCTCCACGTCCAGGCAGTAGACGACCGCGTTCTTCCACCACAGGTCGGAGGTGCGGGTCAGCCTCATCGGACACCCTCCGCGACGGCGGCCGGGGGCCGGGTGACGTCCAGCTGCGGCAGCACCTTCGCGCCGAACGCGTCGATGAAGGCGCTCTGCTCCTTGCCGACGTGATGCAGCATGACGGCGTCGAAGCCGAGGTCGGCGTACTCCTGGAGCCAGGCCGCGTGCCGGCCGAGATCGTTGGAGATGTTGACGGACTCCGCGACCCTGTCCGGAGAGACGTGCTCGCTGACGTTGTCGAACAGCTCGGCGGAGTCGAGGTCCCAGCTCGCCGGCGGCCCGTGCACGTTGGTGCGCCACTGGTCATGGGCGAGTTCCCGGGCGGTCTCCAGTTCGGGGGCCCAGCTGAGGTGCACCTGGAGGTGCAGCCGGCCGACTCCGCCCGCCGAACGGTAGGCGTCCACGATCCGGCGCAGTGTCTCGCGCGGCGCGTTCACCGTGATCAGGCCGTCCGCCCACTCCGCGCACCACCGCGCGGTCGCCTCGCTGCACGCGGCCCCCACCAACGGCGGCACCGTCTCCGGACGGGTCCACAACCTGGCCCGGTCCACGGTCACCAGCCCGTCGTGGCTCACCTCCTCGCCGCGCAGCAGCGCCCGGATGATGTCGACGCACTCGAGCAGCCTCGCGTTCCGGACGTCCTTACGCGGCCAACGGTCGCCGGTGATGTGTTCGTTGGACGCCTCACCGCTTCCCAGCGCCGTCCAGAAGCGGCCTGGGTACATTGCGGCGAGGCTGCCGATCGCCTGCGCGACGATCGCCGGATGGTAGCGCTGGCCCGGGGCGTTCACCACTCCGAAGGGGATTCTGTCGGTGGCCTGGAGCGCCGCGCCGAGCCAGGACCAGGCGAAGCCGGACTCACCCTGCCGGACGCTCCACGGTGAGAAGTGGTCCGAGCACATCGCGGCGGTGAAGCCCGCGCCTTCCGCGCGTACGACGGCTGCCAGCAGGTCGGCGGGAGGTACTTGTTCATGGGAGGCGTGGAATCCATAGACGGTCATGGGATACGCGTACCCGGCACGGGAGGGATCATCGGTCGCCGTCCCTGCCCGCTTTGCTCAGTCCTTGCGCCGGTGCACCCGCGCCTCCCACGGGGCAAGCACCAGGCGGCCGGGCCTCGGGGGGACCGACGGGCCGTTGCCCATGACGAGTTCGGCGCCGTCCCATCCGGCGGGCATCACGGCGGAGGCCGTGTCGCCGGTGAAGTTCCCGACGACCAGGAGCACCGTGCGGCCGTACCGGCGGGTGAAGGCGTAGATCCGCTCGTCGTCCGGCAGCAGCATCGTGAAGTCCCCGTGCACGACGGCCGGTTCCCGGTGCCGGAGGGCGATCAGCCGACGGTAGTGGTGGTAGACGGAGCCGGGATCCGCGAGGGCCGCTTCGGCGTTGACCTCGGTGTGGTCCGGATTGACGGGGATCCACGGGGTGCCCGTGGTGAACCCCGCATGCGGGGACGCGTCCCACTGCATGGGTGTGCGGGCGTTGTCGCGGCCCATTGCCCGTAGTCCCGGGAGGACGTCTTCGGGTTCCGCCCCCGCGCGCAGCGCCTCGGTGTAGTGGTTCAGGGATTCGATGTCCCTGAAGTCCTCGATGGTGCGCAAGGGCGCGTTGGCCATGCCGAGTTCCTCGCCCTGGTAGATGTACGGCGTGCCCCGGTGCAGGTGGAGCACGGTCGCGAGCATCGTCGCGGACCGGGTCCGGTGGCTCGGTCCGTCGTCACCGAACCGAGAGACCACCCGGGGCTGGTCGTGGTTGTTCCAGTACAGGCTGTTCCACCCGACGTCGGCGAGGCCGGACTGCCAGCGGCCGAGCGAGGCCTTGAGGTCGGTGAGCCGCAGTGGGCGGGGATCGAACTTGCCCCGTCCGTGGTCGAGCCCTACGTGTTCGAACTGGAAGACCATGTCGAGCTCGGCACGCGCCGGGTCGGTGAACAGGCGGGCCTGCTCGACCGTCACCCCTGGCATCTCCCCCACGGTCAACAGCCGGCCCGGGTACCGGGCGATCACCTCGCGGTGCATCTCCTGGAGGTAGTCGTGTATGCGGGGTCCGCAGACGAAGTAGGGCGAGCCGTCACCGTACGGCCCCTGTTCGTGCAGCTCGCCGTCGGGGAGGGCGGGGTGCTTGGAGATGAGGTTGACGACGTCCATCCGGAAGCCGTCCACGCCCCGGTCCAGCCACCAGCGCATCATTTCGTACACGGCCCGACGCATCCGGGGGTTGTCCCAGTTGAGGTCGGGCTGCTTCGGCGAGAAGAGATGGAGATAGTACGCGTCGCTCGCCGCGTCCAGCTCCCAGGCGGAACCGGAGAAGAAGGAGCCCCAGTTGTTGGGTTCGCGTCCCTCACGTGGCGGACGCCACCAGTACCAGTCGCGCTTCGGGCTCGCCGGGTCGCGTGACTCCTGGAACCACGGATGCTCGTCGGAGGTGTGGTTGACGACCAGGTCCATGACGAGTTTCATCCCGCGCTCGTGCACGGCGCCCAGCAGCCGGTCGAAGGCCGCCAGGTCACCGAAGACGGGGTCGATGTCCTGGTAGTCGCTGATGTCGTACCCGTTGTCGGCCTGCGGGGACGGGTTGACGGGCGACAGCCAGAGCACGTCGACGCCGAGCCCGGACAGATGGTCCAGGCGTCCGGTGAGGCCGTCCAGGTCGCCGACGCCGTCACCGTCGGAGTCGGCAAAGCTGCGCGGATAGACCTGGTAGACCACCGCGGACCGCCACCACGCGTCCTCGGCGTGCCCCACGTCGTCGGCTGCCATCGGTGGACTCCTCTCGCCCGGGGTGGGGAACATGAGTCTCCTTTCCCCGGAGGCTGAGGTCATACCGGTCAGGGCGGCATCGCCGGCCCGGCGCCCCGGCTCCCCCGGGACGAACCGACCCGCTGAGGCCCCTCCCTGCGCGCACCGGCCGGCGCCTTCTCGGCGAACTCCCCGCGCGAGGTATGTCGGACCTCGCCCCTCAGCGGTCCCGTACTGGAGGGCAGGTTTGCCGATCCTGCGCTGACGACGGTCCGCAGGCCGGCAGACCGGCCAGACCGGCTTGGCCCTGGGGGTCAGTCGGAGTGTGATCGCGCCGGTCAGGAACCGGGACGTGCCCACCGGGGAGCATTCCTCAACCCGGAACTCGTCGTCCGGGCCTCGACGGGGCCGGTCGGAGGCCGGCGTCCCGCCTGGCCGGTCGGAGGCAGGGGGCAGGGGTCTTTCCGAGGCCAGTCAGAGGCGGGGGCAGGGGTTCTCCGGGTCCAGCACCTCGTGGCCCCGTACGGACGGGGACGCGCTGCCGTCGGCCGTGCCGGTCAGGCACACGCTGCCCAGGTCCAGACTGAAGCGCGTCCCGGTGCCGGGCTGCTCGCGCGTCTTCAGCACGCTGTCCACGTATCCGCTGCGGTTCAGCGAGCCGCGCACCTGCGCAGGGGCCTTGAGGCCCTGCACCGCCTTGGTGACGCGGCCGGTGTGCGCCTGGGTGACGCACTTGTTTCCGGTCCCCAGCTCCGCCTCCGCCTTCTTGTCCTCCTCGGTCCTCTTGTACGAACCCGGGCTCAACTCGTCGGGCGAGGGCGGCCCGTCGGGGATGGGCGGCGGCGGCGGAGAGGCCGACGGAGTGGCGGGCGCTTCGTCGGCGAGCGGCGGCTCCTTGGGAAGGCCGGGGAAGCAGGGCTCGGCGACCTTGTTCAGGAACTTCATGAAGGTGAGCAGCTGAGCGGATTCCCCGGGGCCTGGCTCGGCATCCGGCTTCGATGCCGCCGCGGCGCCGACGCCCTTCGCGGGCTTGGCCGCCGTCGCGGGGCCGCTGCCGTCGTCCTGGGTGGTGCCGCATGCGGTGAGGGCCAGTGCGCACAAGGCAGTTGCGGAGATGAGGTAACGGCGCATGCCGAGGATTCGCTTCATGTGCACATCCTGTGCGCGCCGGATCGACGGCACGTGAGTACAGGCACTCAACTGTCCCTGGGTGATCTTCCCCGAGGCGTTTGGGTAGGTCGACCGAGCCGGATCCTGCCCTTGGGCCTCCCGCACAGGCGTTGCAAATCTCCCACATGCTCGCCGACCTGGAGGAACGTCTGGTTTAACTCGACTCCGATGACCCTTGACCCGTGATCTGGTTACAGAGCCTCCAGTGATCACGACTTCAGACAGGCCCTGGTCTCAACTGGGCTTCGGTCCGGCAGGCAGATCCACCACGTCGGCGAGCGCGAGGATCTCGGCGGTCGTTTCCTGCCCGAGCGTCTCCACGGGTCGTTCTTCAGTGGAACCGATCAGGATCCATGACTGGTTCGGTCGACGCACCGACTGCGTAACCGCCTCGCTGCGGCCCCATTCAGGGATATCGGGCGGGCCGCAGCAACGGGCATGGAGCGAGCGCCGATCAGGAGAAGGATCACGAGCCGGAGGTGACGTCTCCGGTGTCCTCGGCGTACGTGATGAGTCAAGCACGTCGGGGAGGAAGCCGGGCAGAACGATGGGCGTGCTGTCAGCGCGCTCGCCGCGGTCGCGGAGGTGCCGCTGGAGTTGGTCGCTCGGTGACCGAATTCGTCCTGGACGGTGCCGAAGTGCCCGTGCGACCCGTCGTCAGCCCGGCGGGGTCGGAGTCATAGTGAGGCGAGTTGTCTGGGCATGCTGCACTCGGCGGGCTGTCTGGAGGAAGTCCAGGATGACTGCCAACTGGTCCTCGTTGTAACGGCTCAGGGCCTGTGCTCCGGCATGGCCGACGGGTCGGAAGATCTCTGCTTCGACGGCGCGGGCCTCATCGGTGGCGGTGACGAGCACCCGGCGCCGGTTGTCGTCGTCGCGGCTGCGGGAGACGTAGCCGGCGCGAGAGAGGCGATCGATGGCCGTGGTCGTCGCCGCGGGGCTGAGCTTGACGGCGGTGCTGATCTCACCGGCCGACAGGGGCCCGCAGCCCAGCACTACGTCCAGGCAGCGCAGGTCGGTGCGGTTGAGCCCGAGGCGAGCGGCGACGGCTTCATCGAAGGCGTCGAAGCTTTGCTGGAGCAGCCGCAACTGCATCGCGATGTCACTCTTGGCATCTTTCGACATTCGAAGCTTCCTGTTACCGTAAGTTTCGTCAAGCGAAATAATACTCCTTGTGGAGGCACCTGTGCGCACCCGGCCCGGCACCGACGACGACCGCCAGATCCGCCGACTTTTCGAGCAGTTCATGCAGGCCTGGACCGCAGGCGACGCCCTGGCATTCGGCGCATGCTTCACCGAGGACTCCGACTACGTCTCTTACGACGGCACCCGCGCCGTCGGTCGTGTCCAGCACCAGGACAACCACGACCGGCTCTTTCGCGGGGTGCTGGCCGACTCGGCCCTGATCGGGGAGCTTGAGTCGATCCGGCACATCGCCCCGGGCGTCGCGATCATCCACGGCACCGCGTCAGTCCTCATGCCCTGGCGCTCCCGCCTGCCCAAGCGCCGCCTGTCACGGCAAAGCGTCGTCGTGGTCCACACCGACCAGGGCTGGAAGATCACCGCAATCCACAACGGCCGGGTGCGGCCGATCGCCGTTCCCGCACCCGACGCCCTGCCCTCCCGCATGTCCCGCCTAGTGACCCGCACCGCCCGTCGCCTCGGCGTCGGCCACCACCGCGCAACCGCCCACCCCTGATGCGTTACACACGCCGGCGCCCCTCCCACTGCAACGCGCTCGGTCCGGCGGGTACTGACGGGCCGCCAGTCACCTCTTGGCTGCAATGAGCAGCGTGCAGAGCAACGGCGCAACGCCCGTGGAGTACGGGAGGGCGGCACTGCGCGTGCACAGGGAACTCCTCGCCGAGGAAGAGCACACTCGCGGCTGACCACTTCCGCTCAGCCGCGGTGCCGAGCCGGTTGTCCTTTTACCGTGCGGCCGCCTGCACGCCCGCGTCCTGCGGCGGGGCGGCGGTGTAGAACACGGAGTTCTGCTGCTGGAGCCGCTGCGCCTTGCTCCGGCTGATCAGGGTGTTGAGGGCGTTGCGGACCAGCTGGTCGCTGGTGGAGCGCTCGGGGTGGTGCTCCTTGAACGCGGCGACGATTTCCTTCGTCGAGCGGGGGGTGTCCGCGCTGAGCAGCGGGGCGACCAGGTCGGCCAGGGACGGGCCCCGCTTGGTCCGCCCGGCCGGAGCCGCTTTCGTTGTGGTGGCCCGCTGGCCGGGAACCCTCTTCGCCGCCGGCTTCCTTGCGGCCCGCTTCTCGGGCGCGTCCGCGGGTGCCGTCCCGATCGCCTCGGCGGCGTCCGGCCCGGAGTTCTCCGCGGGGGCATTCGCAGACGCCGGTACCTCCGTAGCGGCGGTGGGGGTCTGCGGCTTCGTGGCCTTCCTCCGGGCCCGCTTGGCCTTCACCGGTGCCGGGGCCGTAACTTCCTCGGCGGCGGGAGCCGCAGGAGCGTCGTCGGCGGGCGGAGCTTCAGCGGCGGTGGCGTGGGCGGCTGCGGCCTGGGCGCGCATGGTCTCGAGCCAGGTGTACTCCTGCGCCAGGACGGCGAGACGCTTCTGCGCCTCCTCCACCTGCGCTCGGGCCTTCTCCTGCTCCTCGGCGTTCCTCGCCAGGTCATCCGCCAGCTGCTGCATGTACTGGTCCTGGATCGGGGTGGTACTCAACGACATCGTCGCTCGCTCTCACAAAAGGGGGCACGTGGATAGCCGGATGCTACTCATACACAGCACCCAGCACAGACACCTCCACCCCGGCCCCACCCCTACGGGAAGGCGGAGGTGAAGGCGGCGTCCCTTCCGGGGGGGGGAAACGGCGCCGAGCCTCAGGCTCTTTGAGCGAGGTTGACTGCCTCGCGCGGCAAAGCTGGTACACCGCTGAGCCGAGCAGCCCCGCCTGGCATTCAGCCACTGGCCTGCGCGCAGTTCTCGCCCTACGGAATACGTCCTCGTAACCGTTTCTGTCCGTGGCTGGCCCAGTGCACGGCTGCGGTCGACACCCTCCGGTGAACGTTCTGGCCCACGGGCAAGGCGAGTGGCCACAACGGGGGCGGGACCGTTCCCAGACTCGGGAGTGCCCCCCGGTTCCCTCCGCCGGCCCAGGTTGCTACCGATAGACCCCACAGGGATTCACCGCCTGCCGACGCGGTCTCACCTGCAGTTTTCACGCTTCGCCCTCCGAGTTGCGCTGCGAGGCGAGACACGGAGTGCGTACTTGGTGATGGTGGAGGAGCTGGGATGGATCTCCTGGCCATGTGGGTGTCGGGGGTAACGCTGGTACGGGGACACCTCGTGCATCTGGCCTATCTCGCGGTCAGGGAACGGTCTGCCGTCCGGTACGCCGAGCTCGCGCAGCAAGGGCTCTCCGAGCGGATCCGCTCGCTGCCCACCGGAAGCACGTTGACCGAGAGAAGTGCCGACCGCGACGTGGAAATCGTCGTCGGCTCGCCCTCCAGCAGCAGGGGAGAAAGGTGACGTGCCTGAACTCCCGGCGGCTGACGGACGAGCAGGCCAACAGGCGCTGCCCGTTCCGGCCGATGCCCGGCGCGGTAGATGTGGTGGCCCGGTTCGCCGCCAGGGTGCCGGTCGCGGTAGCAGGCAACGTTCCCTGCGTCCTCCTGGACACCTCGCTGGCACACGGCGGTCTGGTGCGCAGGATGCACTGGTGAGGGTCTACGCAGTGGTGGCCTCCCGCAGGGATCGCGGAAGGCCACCATCGTGCTTACAGCTGGTTCTTCTTGTTGACTCGTGCTCCTATGACTGCCCAGCCCACGAAGAGGACGGTCATCGCGAGGACGGTGAGCCCTCCGGCCGTCATGCCCATGAACAGCAGGGCGATCGAGAGGATGACACCGAGTACGCCGAAGACGTAGGTGGCTGTCAGCAGCCGCTTGGCCAGTGCCTGTCGTTGCACGGAGACTCCTACCTGGCGCACCTTGCATCGCCTCTCATCATCATCGGATGTCCACCGATGGGTTATCTGTTCGGATTCAGCTGAATGGCATTTGAGCGATCTGGCTTCCGGCCCAGCTGGCTGCGTAACAGCCAAGGCCGAAGCCAAGGGAGGCACCAAGCGTGAGAGGTGCGGCCAGCATCATGCTTCCGCATGCTGTGCCTATGCCGCCGCCCACGACGGCACCTGCCACGTCACCCCACAGGGCCTTGGTATCCCCTTCAGCAAGGTGCTGGCCGGCCTGGATGAGGTCACCGACCGGGCCCAGTGCGTCGACCGCCGCGAGACCGTTGGGGTCGATGCGGTTGACAGGGTCGCCTTCAGCGTAGAGGTAGGGGTTCTTCTCCTGGCCGGAGGGGTCGGGGCTGGTGAAGCGGCCGACGCGGGGGTCGTAGTAGCGCGCCTTGAGGTGGTAGAGGCCGGTGGGGTCCTGGTAGCCGCCGGTGAACCGGTAGGGCTGGGGGGCCTTTTCGGTGAAGGTGCCGTCGACGCCGCGGGGGCTGTAGCGGTACTCGTCCACCTTCGTGCCGGTCTCGTCCGCGAGCGCGAGGACGGAGCCGAGCGCATCGGTGAGGTAGTAGTACGACTTGCCCCCGGTGGTCATGGAGTTGAGGGTGCCCGTGGGCTCCCGGTTGAATCCCATGTCTCCGGTCGGGTCGGTCTTCCCGGAGAGGCCGAGGGGGCCGTTGTGCATGGTGGTGTCGCCGTAGTAGAGGCGCTCGGACTGGTCGGTGGAACCGTAGGTGCCCGAGTACGTCTTGCCTGCCACCGTCAGCGACGTCTGCTGAGAGTGGTCCGACCAGACTCCGCCCGTACGCGCACGCTCCACACTGACGTTGCCCGCGGTCTCGTTGCCCGCGGCGTCATGCGACCAGCCCGCAGTCGAGCCACCCCGTGAGGTGATCTGGGAGGCGTCGTTGTAGGTGTAGGCCGTGCCCGCAACCGGGCAGCCCTTGACCGAGCCCTGGGAGGTGAGGTTTCCTGCCGCGTCGTAGCAGTACTGGTAGGACGCGGCGAGGGTGGTGCCCTTCATCTCCGTGGCGTAGGAGGAGCGGCCTGCACTGTCGTACTCGTAGGTACGCTTGAGACCGAAGATCCCGTCGGTGGTGGTGCGGATCTTCGTGCCGTCCTTGGTCGTCGTGCCGGAGACGTAGGAGTACGTGTACGAGGTGTTCGTCAACGTCCCCTTGGGAGAGGTCGCCTTGATCAGGGTCGGGCGGCCGGACTTGTCCGGAGTGACCTCCTGCACCGTGCCGCCGGGGTACGTGGTCTTCGTACGCTTGTCGTTGGCGTTGTAGGCGTACGTCGTCGTCCTGCCCGAGGGGTCCTTCAGCGCGGTGAGCCGGTTGGCCGCGTCGTAGGTGTAGTCGGTCAGGCCCGCCGGGTCCTTGTACGTGTCGACGTTGCCCGCCGCCGTGTACGTCAGCTCGGTCTGCGACCCGTTCTGCAGGGTGCGGATCGTCTCGCGGGAGAGCGGGTCGAACTGGTACTTCATGACACCGGTGTCGTCGGTGCGCTGCGAGAGGTTGCCGTCACCGTCGTACACGTAGGACACCGTGGTGGAGGTCGAGGAGACTTCGGCGATGCGGTCGCGGCTGTCGTAGGTGTAGACCGCCTTCACCCCGCGCCCGTCGACCATCGTCTCGATGCGGCCCGCCGCGTCGTACGTGAACGTGGTCTTCCCGAGCGGAGCCGGCGGAGTCACCTCCACGAGGCTTCCCTGGCCGTTGTAACGGAACGTGGTCACCTTGCCCCGGGCGTCGGTAGCCGTGCACCGCTGGCCCTCGAAGCCGCCGCAGGTCGGTGTCGCCTTGTTGTACGTGAACTTCTCCGTGCCGCCGCCCGTGCCCGAGACGGCCACCGACTCGGTGTTGCCCGCCGCGTCGTACGTGTAGTTGGTCTTCTCGCCGTCCGGGCTCTCCTGGTTGCCGGGGACGTCCATGCCCGCCTTCGTCGCGTACCCGCCCGCCAGCCCGGTCGCCCCGGTCGGCAGCTTCGCCGAGGTGGCGTTGTTGCGTGCGTCCCACCCGTACGCCGTCTCGTTGCCCGGGGTCGTGCCCACACCCATGCCGTCCGTCGCCGTCTTGACGTTGTGGTTCGCGTCGTAGGACGTGGCGCGGGTGTGGCCGAGCGGGTCGGTGGTCTTGGTGACGCCGCCGTCCTGGTTCAGCTCGTAGGTGGTGGTGTGCGCTTCAGGGTCGGTGACCTTCGTCTTGCCGGCCTCATACGCGTACGTGTAGGTGGGGCCGGTGTGGCCGGTGCCGTTGTAGGCGGTGGCGCGCTGCATGGAGGTGACGCGGTTCTGCGCGTCGTAGCCGAAGTTGGTCACCCGCCCGTCCGGGGTGGTGATCCGGGTCAGCCGGCGTGAGGAGTCGTACGCGAACGACGTCGCCTTGTTCGCTGTGTCGGTGGTCTTCACCAGGTCGCCTGCCGCGTTGAGGTCGAAGACGGCGGTGCGGCCGGTGTGGTCCTTGGCCTGCCACTGCGAGGCGTTCGTCTTGACCAGGTCGATCCAGCGGCCCGAGCGGGTCTCGGTGAGCTTGAAGCCCCTGTGTTCCGTACCGTCGTCGTGCTGCGTGACGGTGATGGTGCCGTTGTTGCGGTCGCTCACCTTGGTGAGGGTGCCGTACTGGTTGTACGTGTCCTTCGAGCCTGACTTGCGGTCGGTGAGCGTGAAGGAGTAGTCCGCGTTCTCCTTCAGGTCCTTCGAGTACCCGGCAGGCGCGGTGTAGGTACCGTCCGCCTTCTTCGCGAACCGGACGGAAGCACCGGTGGCGTCGTAGAGGACGAACTCGGTGTCCGATATCTGCGCGTAGCGCTCGTAGCCCTGCCACCAGCGCTGGGAGACCTTGCCCCAGGGGGCGTCCATCGAGTTGTACGTACGCGAGAGCTGCAGGCTCTGGCCCACTCCCGCGACGTCGAAGTCGGTTCCGGCCAGCATCAGGTTGCCGGTCGAGTAGCTGACCCGGGCGACGAGGGAGTCGGTGATGCGGAAGTCGGAGATCTTGTGCCACGGCACCGCCCCCTGGCCCTCGGGGACTTCGGCGGCCAGCGGGGCGGCTGCTGCGGACGGTGCGGCGAAGCGGGCCTTCTGACCGGACTCCGTGCGTGCCTCCTGCGCCTTGCGCCAAGCGGCGCGTTCCTTCGACGGTGTCGCTTCGGCGACCGGGGCCACCGGGGCTGTTTCGCCCACCTTCACCGGGGGGACAGGCAGCTTCGCCGATTCCTTGCCCCATACCGAGTTCGCGGGCACCGGCGGCGGTACCGCCGGATCAGCCGTCGCGGTCGGCAGAGCACCGGCTCCCAGAGCCAGAACCGCAAGTGCCACCGTCAGTGAGCGCCTCGCCCGAATTTGGGCGTGATTGAGCGTCAACTTCCCCCCAGGGAATGTGGTTTCCGGTACGGCCAGAGCGGCCACCGGTCACCCGCACCCTGACACAGAAAATCCACAAGATCGCCGGGCTACCCCCAAAGAATCTGAACATGCGCCTGGCGTATGCACTTTCTTTGCCGAACGGCAAAGACCTCCGTCTTGCATGGCAGAGCGAGCAGGCCCCCAACGGGTGCCCAGAGCGATCTGGGGCGGCCAGGACTTCGACCAGGAGCCCTGGCGGGCAGAGCGTGTACTGGTCGCCGTCCTTGGTGCGCGCGGACGGGCCAGGCTCCTGGCTCTTCAGGTGCGCAGCGACGTCGCGGCGCACCAGTGCGGTGAGGCGGCGGGAGAGCGTCACCCGGCCCTCGGGCAGCCGCACCACAAGCGCCACCGGGTAGGCGCGGGTACCGGTGTAGCCCACCACCACGGCGTCCACGGTGTCCGCATGTCTGATCTTCAGCCACGCTGCGGTGCGTCTCCGCGGCCGTCCCGGTAGACCACTCCCTCACCGTCCGACAGGACCCCGGAGGGAAGGTCCATCGCGGCCGCCGCCAGATCCAACCGAGCCCCGGTGACGGCACGGCCCGACTTCGAGGCGACACGTGGCGATCGCAGCCTATTGGCTCTGGGCGAAACACCCCCCACCTAACGCGTCGAGCTGCGCAGGCGACGCACACAGCTGACGCCGCGTTTGCTTCCGTTCCAGATCAGGGCCCCAAGCCAGAGAGGAAACCAACGAGCCTGCTCCGGTAGGGGGTACGTGAGAACGAGCCACGCGCGGAACAACGCCTTGCCCACCATGTAGCCGCCGCGCTTTGCTTTCGAGCCGGCAGCCTGCCGCATCGATTCCATGGCCATCCTGCGACGTCATGCAGCACCCCTGAAGAGCACCTGAGTACGCCTACTCAAAGGACAGCCTGAACTGAACATCTGCACGTTGCTACCCGCTCCCCGGAGGGGCTCCGTACTCCCCGGAGGGACTGCGTACTCCCTGCGCGTACGCCGGAGAGCTTGACGTGCTGACGTGGCGAAGCCCGGCGGAGCGGGAGGCTGCCGGGGTTCGCGTCGGTCCTGAGGGCCGGGTGCTGCCGGGCCGGTCCCGGGGCAACACGTCAGGCGGATGCGCGAGCGGGCGGGCTGCCCGGGTCCGCGGCGCTCTCGGCTGCGGCGCGCCAGACCTCCGCGCTGAGATCCGGCATGCGAGCCGCCTGTACCTGGGTGGCGAGTTCCCGAAGGCGGCGGGCGGCATCCGGGTCTCCGGAGCGACCGGCCAGGAGCTCCCGCAGGATCCTGAAGCGGATCTGGTCCCGGTAGGTCAGCAGATGCCGCTCGCCCTCGGCGCTCTCGACGATTGTCGAAGCGCCTGTCATATCTCCTTGCTGGAAGGCCAGTTGGGCCTTGAGCAGGTGGAGTTCCTGGAGGTTTCGCGGCACTCCGGCGAGCTGGAGGGCCGGCTCCACCTCGGCCAGCAGCTCCTGGGCCTCGTCCAGCAGGGGCGGTACGGACTGGAGCGACAGGGACACGGCGGCCAGGCGCAGCCGCATCCAGAGGGTGAGGTCCTCGTGGCTGTCCAGGGCCGTGAGTGCTTCCTGGATGCACTCGTGTGCCCAGGCGAAGTTGCCCTGGCGGGTGCTGACCGTGGATGCCGTCCAGTAGGCCTCCGCGGCGAGTGCGCCTTCGCGGCGGGGCAGGCTCTCGAGCACTTCGGCGCTGAGCCGGGCGGCCTCGGCCAGATTCCCCAGCTCGGCCTCGGCGGAGATGAGCAACAGCTTGATGCGGACCAGATCCGCTGTGAGTACGTGCAGTTGGTGCCGACGGCTCAGTTCCAGAGCCTCCCGTGCGGCCTGGCGCGTGTTCTCCATGTTGCCCAGGCTGCGACTGCATCGGGCGATGCGCTGGAGAACGTGGACCTGGAGGGCCGGGCGCTTCAGGTCCCGGCTCATCACCGCGAGTTCGTCGAGGACCTTCTGCTCCTCCCTGAACTCCCCCTGCACCGCGTGCTGACGGGCGAAGAGGGCCAAGGCCTCCCAGCGGGTCGTGGCGTCGACCTCCGTCGCGACGCTCAGCGCGTTGTCGAGCAGGTCACGGATCTCCGCATCGCGCTCACCGTCCGGGCGCGACGAGAGGGTCATGACGAGGTCGGTCAGATCGTTCTCGGTGTGTTCGGCGAAACTCTTCACCGGCACTTCGAGATGCTCGGCGAGGTAGGCCACCACACGGTCCGTCGGGCGGCGGGCTCCGGACTCCAGTCTGGACAGATAGGCCGCCGACATGCCGGGCCCTGTGAGCTCCGACTGCGACTTTCCCTGCTGCAGTCTCAACTGGCGCAAGCGTCGGCCGAAGCCCGGCTGCTCGAGCATGTAAGGCCACCGTCCTAGAGGGTCTCAACGTCATTCGTCCCGCGAGGCGCACGCGCAGACGCCGGAAGGGGAAGCCGCCCAGCAGCTCCCCCTTCACAGAGTGTGGCAAAGATTGCCCACTATTGGCAAGGCAGGCGATCCCCGTCACCTCATGGGCAAGGCAGGCGATCCCCCGTCACCTCACGGCCAGTCGATCTCGGCGGGGGACCCGACCGGGGCACCTGCCATTGATATCTCCGCCGCCGACTGGCCCGATGCCGGCCCCCCCTGCAGGAGCAGTGCGAGCGCGAGCGCGACGAGTCCCCCGAGTACAGCTTTCACGATGATCGTTCCCTTGTTCTTGCATACCAGTGCAGGCAGGGGTGGGTGCGATCACCCTCGACCGCCCCCCGGCGACACGGATCACCTTGCCCCCGTTGTGGCCCGCTCGAGAGATGACGGTAATCGGCCACAGACGACTTGGCAATGACTTGACAGATTTGGCAAGGCTTTCAATGTTCACCGTGTCGTTGCCTTGGCTCCACAGCGTGTGCACCCGGGGGGCACGAGAGGTCACGGGTAGAGGCGGCTCTCATAGCTCGGCCCGTACCGCTCTTCGAGCACGTCGAGCGGGACGTCCGTCCACTCGGTGCTCCTGGCGATCCGGGCCCTGGACGGGGCGGCTTCCGGGGCCCACGACGCCGGGTCCCATGCTCCGGCCCGCATGAACGCCTTGGCGCAGTGGAAGTAGGCCTCGTCGATGTCCACGACGAGGGCCAGTTTCGGCCGGTTTCCCTTGACGACCATGTGGTCGAGGAACGGAGCCGAACGGACCAGCCGGGCACGGCCGTTGATCCGCAGGGTGTCGCCCCGCCCAGGGATGACGAAGATCATGCCCACATGGGGGTTCTGCAGGATGTTGCGCCAGCTGTCGGCCCGCCGGTTTCCCGGCCGGTCGGGCATGGCGACGGTCGAGTCGTCGAGGACGTGGACGAAGCCAGGTGGGTCGCCCTTCGGGGAGACGTCGCAGGTGCCGTCGGCGGCAGAGGTCGCGAGGAGACAGAGGGGGGTGTGGCGGATCCACGCCCGTTCGAAGGTGCCAAGCACCCGGGTGGCCTTGCTGTGGACCACCGGATTCGGCTCCCCGATCAGGCCCAGCAGTTCCTCCTCGGAGGTGATTTCCTCCTGGTCCGCGTACGACTCCGACGGCCGTGGGCTCTCCGGCGGCCGTGGGCTCTCCGGCGGGGCCGGGTGCCGGTCACTCATGGACATCGGCCGGCTCCTCCGTACTCAACGACTGTGGGCTCTCCGGCGGGGCCGGGACCCGGTCACTCGGGGACATCGGCCGGCTCCTCCGTACGGACGACCACGGCCGCGCACACCTTTTCGCAGAGTGCGAGCGCGGCGTCCGCATCCGGCCCGACGGCGATCACCTGGCCGATGCGGTCCCAGCTCGACCTGAGGGGTCGCACCGTGTCTCCGACGGCGACCCCGAGATCGACGTCCAGGACGCTCTCCAGTTCCCTGGCCTCCTCCAGCCCCTCTATCGCGGTCACGGTGCCCGGCGAGGCGCTCAGGAAGCGGGTCACCGCCGCCTGGCGCAACGCGGGGCGCTCCTCCAGCGGGGGCAGCGTCCCGCTGGGCCAGGCGACGCTGTAGCGCTCGAGGTCGAAGCCGTAGGCGGCCTCCACCAGGTCCCTGATGCGGTCGCCGCCCGGCCGGTTGTGGGACTCGATCACCCGTGGGCCGCGCGAGGAGAGCCGTACCTCGGTGTGGCTCGGCCCGTCACTCAGTCCGATCGCGTCGAGGAACGTGGTCGTACAGGCCTCGACCGCCCGGGCCTCCTCCGGGCGCAGCCGGGCGGGAACGACGTGGCCGAGTTCCACGAAGTTGTCGAAGGTGAGTTTCTCCGTGATCGCGACGACGACGTGCCGGCCGGAGAAGGTGAACGCCTCGACGCTGAACTCCGGGCCGTCGGCGTACTCCTCCATGACGAACCGTTCGAGGGGGAATGCCTTGGCGAACTGGTGCTCCACCCCGCGCAGCCGGCCGATCGTCTCCCATGCCTCGTCGAGTTGGTCCGCGGACCCGATCAGCTGCAGTCCGAGGCTGGCGATGCCGTCGACCGGCTTCACGATGAACGGATAGCCGTGCGCCGCCGCGAAGGTCTCCAGGCTCGCGCGGTCGGTGACCTCCTGCGCGGCCACGGTGATCTCCGGCGCCGCGGTCTCCAGGTGACGCCGCATGCGGAGCTTGTCGCGCAGCAGCAGGGCGACGTCGTGGGAAACGCCCCCGAGCCCGAGCAGGTCGCTGATCCGTGCGGCGGGTTCCACCCCGGTCTCGCTCGTGGTGACCACGCTCGTGAAGCCGTACGCCTGGTGAGCCGCGGTGATCATGGGCTTCAGGAGGTCCCAGTCCGCGTAGTCGACCAGGAGTGCGGCGTCCACCAGGGCCGAGTGCTCCGCCGTGAACAGCTCGGGCCGCTGGAGACAGACGACGCCGAGCCCCTGTTCCTTCGCTTTGCGGATGTTCTCGATCCGCCCGCCGACGATCAGAACGCGCTGCCGGGACATGTAGCTCCTTCGCATGACGAGGTGTGCGGTGCGGGCCGAACGGCCCGACCGGGGCCGGGTGCGGTCCCTCAGCGGGACGCGGACGGTGCCTTCAGTGGGAGGCGCGGTCCCCTCAGTGGGACGCGGCCGATGTGTCGATGTCCACGACGGCTCCGGTGACGAGCCGTCGGACCAGCTGCCGCAGCTCTTCGGGCGTGGCGCAGTCGAGCACCGCCCAGGCGAGGCGGTCTCCCGAGTTCTGCGCGGGACGCACCCGTGTCCCGGCGTCGAGACGGGTGTCGTACCGGGCGACTCCCGGGGAGGAGGCCCAGTCGTCCAGACCCAGCGATACCAGCGTCCCCGCGCGCTCCGCCGACAGGAACAGGCTGCCCGCGGCACGTGCCGGGCTCCGGCCGTCGGGTACGGCCGGAAGCTCGCCGAGTGCAAGGCGCAGGCAGGCCTCGAAGACGTCGAAACCGTGGGCGCGCGCGACGAGTTCGAGGATGTGGTCGCCCGGGGTGCGTACCGCGACCTCCATGATCACCGGGTCGTCGTCCGCGCGGGCCCGGAATTCGAGGTGCACGATTCCGGTGGCGAAGTGCAGTGCCGCCACGACCCCTTCGCACAGTTCGTCCGCGGCCTTGCGCAGCAGCGGGTGGCCGGTGCCGTGGCCGGCCTCGTGGTGCAGCTCGACGAAGTGCGGGGGGCCGGTGGTCTCCTTGCGGGTCAGGTTGGTGAACAGGACGCGGCCACGGTGGACCAGCGCCTCCACGCTGTACTCCTGCCCCTCGACGTACTCCTCCACCAGGAGCGCGCCCTCGCCGTCGCGGCGGGCCACGACGTCGTCCCACTCCTGCGGGGTCGCGATCCGCTCCACGCCCTGGCTGCCCTGCATCGACACCGGCTTCACGACCACCGGAAGCCGGTCGAGGGCCCAGTCCCGCTCCGCCGACAGGCGCGTGGTGTGGCGGTGCCCCGGCTGGGGCAGGCCGGCCCGCCGGAACTCGGTCCGCTGGAACGCCTTGTTGCGGGAGACGGTCGCGGCGTCGAGCCCGGGGCCCGGCAGTCCGAACCGGTGCTGGACGAGGGCCGTCGCCATGACGTGCACCTCGGCGAAGCCCCACACGGCGTCCGGGGACAGCCGCCCGGCGAGCTCCATGGCAGGCGCCAGCCAGGACTCGTCCCGTACGGCCGCGGTCTCGTCGACCGGTTCGAAGTCCACGACGCAGGGGAAGCGCGCGGTCAGGGCGGCGTGCCGGGCGGGCGTCTCCACGACGCCGACCCGCAGTCCCAGCGCCTGTGCCGCGTGGAGGTATCCCTCGGCCATGACTCCGGCGCCGATCAGGACGACGGTTCGCTGCTGCTGTGGGTTGTTTGCCATGTGGGCACTTCCTGACTCGTACGGATCGGGGGTCGGGCCGAGGGTCCGGGTAGGTGCGCCTCGCTGCCGTGCGTGACTGCGCCGCCCGCCCCGGCATCACGCGGTACGGATTCGCCCGACGCTGCGGAACACAGCAGGCGTTCCAGGCCGGCCAGCCAGTGCTCGGCCCACTCCGGCGCGTGGACCGCCGTGTCGACCTGGAGGACGAGCCGGATTCCCGAGGCGTCCACATCGGCGCTCAGGTAGCGGTCGGCCTGCCAGAGGAGGCCGCTGTCCACCCAGCGGGTCGTGGCGTCCCCGGCGGCGCGGGACAGTTCGGTGGCGTCGGTCTCCCGGACGGGCAACGTGGTCGCTCTGGGGCGGTAGTTGAGCGTGGTCGGCATGTCCACGCGCGCGCCTCGCTCCGCCTCCACGGCGATGCGCAGCCGCGCCAGCTCGTCCGGGGGGCCGGCCGCGGCGCGGTAGGCGCGGAGGGAGGCCGACGCGGTCCTGCGCACGAGCTCGACGAAGGACGTGTCCTCCGTGTCCACCGAGCAGAGCACCACCTGGGAGCAGGGCACGACGGCGTTGACGGTCTCCGGGCGCAGCCGGTTCGCCGTGACGAGCTGGACGAATCCGTACCGCGTGCCGGTGCGCCCGGCGTCGAGGGACGCCACCGCGGCCGCAAGCACCGCGGCCGGGCTCTCGCCGCTGCGGGCGGCCAGTGCGCCCACCGCGAGGTCGAGTGCCGCCGAGCGCCGGCGCAGAAAGCGGAACCGTTCGCCCGTCACGGTGCGGCCGGGGGCGTCCTGCGCCACGGGCATGCGGCGCAGGACGTCTCCGGCGTGGCGCAGCGCGCGGTCCGCGGCCCGCCGTCCCGCTTCGGACGCCTCCGCCTCGGCCTGCTCTCGCGGCTGCCGGCCGGGCACGTCGGAGCGGGGCGCGGTCCGGGCGACGGGGTCGGCCAGCGCGCACCGGTCGACGAGGTGGGCGCTGACCGGCAGCAGGGCGAACGCGTCCACGGCGACGTGGCTGAACACGAGGGCGAGGAAGCGCGGCCGGCTCCCGTCGCCGATGATCGCGGCCCTGACCGGCCATTCACGGTCCACCTCGAAAGGGCTCCCGGCGAGCTGCGCGAGGACCCGTTCGGCGACCTCCAGGAGCCCGTCGGCCCCCGCCGCGCCCGCCGACGGGGCAACGTCCGGGACCGTGCCGTGGACGGCGACCCGAAGAGCGCCGTGCGCGTGTACGCGCTGACGCGGAACCGAGGTGCCGGCCGCGTCACCGTGCGCGCCGCCCTCCCCACCCCCAGTCCCACCCTCGCGCGAACCCGAACCCGAACCCGAACCCGAACCCGGGCCCGGGCCCGGGCCCGGGCCCGGGCCCGGGTCACCCCCCGCACCGCCCCGCACCACCCGGCTGCGCAACGACTCGAACCGCTCCACCAGTTCACGCAGCGCGTCCGTGACCTCGGGCTCGCGCACCCCTGCCCGCAGCTCGTAGAGCCGCGGGATCGCGAGCGCGCGGCCGTACGGGCGGGCTGCGTCCATCTCGGCCAAGTAGTACTGCTGGCTCCAGGTGAGCGGCGCCTCGTGGGCCTCGCCCGCCGCGAAGGGGACGCAGAGAGTGCGCCCCGCGGGGGTGCCGCCCACGTCCGCCGGGCCGTGTCGGGGTGCCACGGCGGCTAGGCCCGTGCGGCGGCGGTCGCCGACCAGGTGAAGGTGAGCCTGTCGCCCGCGTCCCTGGCCCGCCCGAAGGCCTCGTCCCGGTCCGCTCCTTCGGCGATGATCCAGGCGGCACGGTCCCGGTTCGATCCGTTGGCCTCGTACGTGATGCCTGCCTGGACGCCCGGACGCATGTGCACCTCGTGGACGCCCTCCAGGGCCTGGGCCTCGTCGACTCCGTCGATGGCGTCGAGGTGGCCGCTCGCCTGCAGCATGAGGAAGTGGATCGCAGCCGTCCGGTCGCAGTTCACGGTCAGGTCGGGGGTGCCGCCGAGCAGCGCGGTCATGTGGAGCCGGCACATGTCGACGCCGCTGGCGATCCGGACGGCCTCGGGGATCCGGTCGCCCGCGATCCGCCCGTTCACCTCGATGACGCGGGCGTCGGTGCCGTCCGCGGTCAGCTTCAGCTCCACGTGTGCGGGACCCCAGGTGACGCCGATCGCCTTGACCGCCAGCTCGGCCTTCTCGATGAGCAGCCGTTCCTGACGGCCGGGCAGTGACGCGGGGAAGATGTGTCCCATCTCCAGGAAGAGCGGCGGCTCGCTGCCGATCTTCTCGGTGAGCCCGAGGACCTTGCCGTGCACGATCTCGGCCGAGTACTCGGCGCCGGTGACATACTCCTCGACGATGACCTCCGGGGTCACCGTGTGGCCGAGGTACTCGCCCAGACGCGTCACCTCCTCGGTGATCGCGGCGACCTCCGCGGCGGACTCGCAGCGGCGCACGAAGAGGCTGCCCGTCAGGTCCAACGGCTTGACGACGACGGGGAAACCTATGGCCTCGGCGGCGTCCACGGCCTCTGCGGGTGAACCGGCCACCCGGAAGAGCGGGTTGAGGCCGGGCGTGTCCGCCATGGCCTCCCGCATGGACGACTTGGAGCGGCAGATGGCGACGGCGGCCGGGTCGGGTCCGGCGAGCCCGAGGCGGGAGGCGACCTCCGCCCCCATGTCGCAGTAGTACTCGTACACGGACGTCACGCCGACGACCTCGCCCTGTTCGGCGAGCTCACGGCAGAACGCGACGATCGCGTCCGCGGAGTCCACGTCGCACGCCCGGATGTCGACGCCGAGCGCGGCGTAGTCGTGCAGCAGCGAGGGGTGGAGGGCCGCGGGGTCGGCGGCCAGGATGATCGGGGTGATGCCCTGTTCCAGCAGGAAGCGGGCACAGTCCTGACCGGCGCCGGTCCACGGCGAGTCGATGAAGACCACGAAACGGGAAGACACGTCTTTCTCCATTCACTTGCTCACGGGAGTGGTGCGCGCCGAGGAGAATTCCTCGGGCGCGGAGATGTCGCGCATGGTCCGCAGCCTCGAACAGACCAGCCAGAGAACACCGGAGCTCATGCCCACGGCGGCGACGAGAAGCGCCGTACGGATGCCCAGCCATTCGCCGAGGGCTCCGCCGACGACCGAGCCGAGCGGCAGGATGCCCCAGACGAGGAACCGCACGCTGGCGTTCATCCGGCCCAGCATGTCCGGCGGGCACAGGGCCTGCCGGATGCTGACCTGACCGACGTTGTAGACGATGATGCCGAAGCTCATGGCGAACCAGGGGACGGCGAACAGCAGTGCCGCCCAGCCCTCGCCGGTCAGCGGGATCAGCAGTGCGGTGGGGACGGTGAACAGGTAGGCCAGCCACATCGCCCGGACCTGGCCGAGTGCGGCAGCCAGGCGGCCGGCGAAGGCCGCGCCGAGCACCCCGCCCACTCCGCTGACGGCCATGAGCACGCCGACGAGGGTGCCCGAGAGGCCGACCTCGTCGACGAGCAGCAGCATCACCAGGGGCAGCGCCACGGCGTAGAAGAAGTTGTACGTGGCGGCCGAGCCCGTGATGGCCCGGAACACCGGGTCGCGCAGCACGAACCGGAGGCCCTCCCGGATCTCGGCCCCCATGCGCCGTCCCGGTGGCCGCTCCGGGACAGGTTCGGGTGTGCGGATACGGGACAGCAGGAAGGCCGACACCAGATGCCCGACCGCTTGTACGGACGCGGCCGCCGCGCCACTGGCCACTTGGACGAGGGTGCCGCCGAGGGTGGGACCGGCGGTCCTGGACACGGCGTTGGTGCTCTCCAGCCGCGCGTTGCCCTCGACGAGCCGGTCCCGGCCCACCACGACGGGTATGTAGGCCTGGTAGGCGATCTCGAAGAACGCGGTCGCGAAACCGGTCAGCAGCGAGGCCCCCAGCAGCACCGCGAAGGTCATCCGGTCCAGGAAGAAGCCGACCGCGATCAGCACCATCAAGGCGGCGCGCAGCAGGTCGCAGACGATGAGCACGGGACGACGCCGGGAGCGGTCCACCAGGACACCGGCGGGCAGGCCGAGGATCAGGAACGCGACAGTCTGCGCCGCCTGCAGCACCCCCATCTGCAGCGGAGTCGCCGCCAGTGTCGCGACGGCGAGGAGGGGGAGGGCGGTCCTGCTCATGTTCGTCCCGATCATGCTGACCGTCTGGGCTCCCCAGAACAGCCGGAAATCGTGACTCTTCAGCAGTGACATACGGGTTCCTAGCGGGCCTAGCGGCCGGTCGTGAGGCTGGTGGTCCAGATACCGGGGCCCGCGACGAAGGAGTTGTGGCCGCGGTTGACCCGCACCCGTCCGTCGTGCCCGTCGATGCTCCTGAGCAGCTCGAAGACGTTTCCGGCGAGCGTGATGTTGCCCGCGTTCCGCCGGGTGCGGTCCGGGGCGACCACCACGGCGTTGGCGCCGATGGAGAAGTCGCCGGTGATCGGGTTGGACGTGTGCGCGCCGTTCGCCTGGACGACGTGCAGGACGGTGCGGCCCTCCCGGTACTCCGTACCGAGGTCCGTGGTGTGGCCGAGCAGGAGGTAGCCGGGCTGGACGGTGGACATCTCGCCGTTGGGCCCGCGCTGCCCGGAACCCGTGGCGGGGGTGCCGGCCTCGGCGGCGGTGCGCCGGGTGCTGAGGAAGCCGCGCAGGACGCCGTCCTCGACCAGGTGCGTGGGGCCGCACGGGATGCCCTCCCCGTCCCAGGGAACCGGGAGCGGGCTGCCGGGCGCGGTCGGGTCGTCCACCAGGGTGACGCCGGGCGAGGCCACCCGCTCACCGGTCCGGCCGGCCAGCGGGGACCGGCCTTCGAGCACGGAGTCGAGGAGGAAGGCGGGGACGACCAGGGACAGCAGCTTGACCAGCACCCGGCCGTCCACCAGGAGGTCGTCGTGCTCCAGACGCGGTACGGGCCGTGCGGCCAGGACGCGGGCCAGGTCACGCAGTTCGGGCAGTTCCTCACGCTCGAGGGAGTCGAGCAGGGACCGCGCCGAGCGGCCGTAGGACTGGTGGCCGATGTAGCCGATGCCGTCGCCGCGGGCGGTCACCCTGGAGTGCAGCTGGACCACTCCGGTGCGGTACCCGGTGGGGCGGGAGCCCGCGCGGTGCAGCAGCACCTCGGTGCGATCGGCACGGGCGC
Organism: Streptomyces sp. NPDC058663; assembly: GCF_042716745.1. NCBI lineage: Bacteria > Bacillati > Actinomycetota > Actinomycetes > Kitasatosporales > Streptomycetaceae > Streptomyces > Streptomyces sp. NPDC058663. The sequence continues at coordinate 57,412 of NZ_JBHXRV010000026.1, read as the reverse complement.
GGAGCTCGACCTCCAGGTCGTCGTCGGCCTCGCTGCACACCCGTAGGCGTTCGGTGACCTCCGCGTCCAGGTACGGCTCCGGGGCGTCCGGAACCGGCCGGAGCTCCGGGGCCGGGGGTGGCGGCGCGGTGGTGGAGGTGCGGAGCACCCGGCCCACGGCGAGGGCGGTGGTGACCAGCGCGGGGTCGGCGGAGTCGGGGACGTTCTGCACCGCGTAGCCCTCGGTGCCGTCGGCCCAGACCGTGACGGCCGTCGACCCGGTGCTGACGTCGCTGTGGCGCTCGACCGTGCCGACGCGGCAGACGAGTTCGTCGGTCCGCTGCCGTACGGTCCACACCTCGGCGTCGGCCCCGTGCCGTTCCGCCTCCTTGAGCAGCAGCTCGCTCCCGTCCGTGGCGGGGCCTGCACCGGCGGTTCGCACGTCATGGCTCATCGCTCGGTACCTCCGACCAGGAGCGATCCGACGCGGAGGGTCGGGCCGACGACGCCGACCGTGACCCACTGCCCGAACTTGCCGCACTTCGCGGCGCCCACCGTGCTGTCGTCGGCCACGGCGTCGATGTCCCTGAGCACCTGTGTCCCCGTTCCCGTGATGGTCGTCTCTTCGATCGGGTCGGTGACCCGGCCGTTCTCGATCAGATGCCCGTTGGTCACCCTGAAGGTGAACTCGCCGGTGGATTCGATGACTTCGCCGCCGCCGACGTGCTGGGCGTAGATGCCGTAGTCGGTGGAGGCGATGATGTCGGCCACGCTCGACGTGCCGGGCGACAGGCAGGTGTTGGTCATCCGGGGCTGCGGCGGCTGGAGCGCGGTCGTGCACCGGCCGTTGCCGCTGGATTCCCGGCCGAGCCGGGCGGCCGACTCCTGGTCGGTCAGGTAGCCGGTGAGCACACCGTTCTCGATGAGGGTGGTCGGGCTGCCGGCCGTGCCCTCGTCGTCGTACGCGTAGGAACCGACGGCTCCCGCGACCGAGGGGTCGTCGGTGAGGGTGACGAGGGGCGAGGCGATGTCCTCGCCCAGCCGGCCCGCGTACACGGAGCCGCGCAGCACCTCGTCGCCCTCCAGCGGATGGCAGCAGGCCTCGTGCAGCAGGACCATGCCCCGGCCGCCCGCCACGACGACGGGGAACCGGCCCACCGGCGCGGGCCTGGCGTCCAGGCCGGTCACCGCCCTGCGGGCCACCTCCCGCCCGGCTGCCCGGACGTCGATGCCGCCCAGCGGGCCGCTCACGCCCGGGGTGTAGAAGCCGGTCGCGACGCGGTCGCCGCGGCGGGCGATCACCCGGACCGTGAGATAGCTGAGCAGTCGGCGTTCGTCGTGCAGGATCCCGTCCCGGGCCAGGCACATGTCCTGTTCGCCGAGCTCGAAGTCGACGACCACCTGGGCGACCGCGGGGTCGAAACCCCGTGCGGCCTCCTCCAGTTCCTCCAGTGCGGCGAGCGCGGCGGACAGCTCCATCCACTCCGGCACCCGGCCGGGCGCGGCGGCCGGACCGCGCGGGGCGCGGTGGCCGCCGTCCGCGGCGAGACGGGCCACCGACGGATCGAGCCCGGAGACGGCACGGTGCCGGAAGGAGTCGCGCAGCACGTAGCGCGCGGCCGAGGCCTGGCCCCACTGCACGCTGACGTCCCTGACCCGCCCTTCCGCGTAGCGACCGCTCGTGCGGTGCCAGGCCTGCACCGCCGCGGAGGTGGCGACGCAGTCCTGCGGGCGCTGCCGTCGCATCTCGGCGGCCAGGTCGTGGCCAGCCGCCCGGAGGGACTGTCGCTGGTGCATGGGGGTTTCTCCTTGGCTGTCGGTTCGTCGGGGCGCGTCGGCCGGACCTACTTGGCGGACCACATCCGGAACATGTAGCGATTGACCTTCTCCGGGTCGTCGGCGCACATGTCGACCTCGCGCGGCTCGAAGCGGTCGTAGAAGGCCGTACGGGTGTGCAGGAAGCGGTCGTCGGCGGAGACCAGGGTCTGGCCCCGCTCCAGCCGGATGCGGTACTGCACGGACGACTGGTCCAGGACCGCGTCGAAGAAGTCGAGGGCGGCGCGCTGTTCGTCGGTGATCGGCTCGCCGACCTTCTCGTGGGCGACCTCGATGTACGTACGGAAGTAGCGGACCAGCGGCTCGCCCCCGGGGGTGTACCGGATGATCGGCGACCGGAAGAAGCCGGTCTCCTGCGAGAGCGACATGCCGCGCTTCTCGAACCAGAAGTCCTGGGTGAGGACCGCGAGGACGTCGGGGTGCCGGACCAGCACGTCGTGGACCGGCTTGGCGTCGACCAGGATGCTCTCGCCGCCGATGTAGGCGGACTGGCCGCAGGACAGCAGCAGGTAGTCGATCGGGTCGACGTCGTTGACGGCGTCGTTGTGCATGTAGGAGCCCTGCTTGGTCTGGTGGTAGCGGGCGCCGTCCTCGATGGTCTTGCGGATGCCGCGGTCGTACACCTCGATCAGGCGCCATCCGTCGGTGTTCTGGACCATGGGCCGGCCGAGCGCGGTGCCCAGCAGCCAGGCGTAGACCGCCTGTTCGCGCAGGGACTCCACGCCCTTGATCCGGTCGTACACGATGAAGTGCGCCGAGTCGTCGATGACGCCCCGGCTGGCGTCGACCTCCGCGGCGAAGCGGGGGCAGGCCGAAAGGTCGGCCTCGATGCCGTCGACGCGGCCCTGCGGATGCCGCCGTACGAGCTCGGCCACGTAGGCGGCCACTTCGCTCTGGGCCCGCTCCGAGAACACGTGGAACGTCTCGTCGGGAACTTCCAGGGTGCGCGGGTGAGTAGGCGCGGGAGCGGTGCTCATTCTGCTGTTCCTCTCTGAATTCCCCAGTGGCTCCAGCGACTGGACCCAGGGCTGCATTGGAGCACGTTGGCAACACGTTGACAAGTGATTGACAAGCTTGCCGCGCCGCTCTAGCGTCCTCGGCATGCAGTTCGGCCACGACGTCCGGAAACCGGCGACGGCCTAGAACGAGAGCTTTGGCAACGACTTGCCTTTCGTGTCCAGAAAGACACTTCGTGCCCAGAAAGACTTCGTGCCTACAAAGACGTAGAGCGATTCAATCCCCGGGTCCCGATCCCACGGTTCCGCTCCCACGGTTCCCGTCACACGGTCCCGGTCCCCCGCGGCAGACGATTCAGGAGTTCCAATCGTGCAGCGACCGATCTATTCCTCCTTCCGCTCCGTACTGGCAGAGAACGGCGTCGTCCGGGTGGCAGGGGCGAATCACGCCCTGGGTGGCCTGCTTGCCCAGGAGGCCGGCTTCCAGGCCGTCTGGTCCTCGAGCCTCGAGGTGTCCGCGTCCCGCGGCCTGCCCGACGCCAGCATCCTGAGCATGACCGAGTACCTCGAAGCCGCCGCGAACATCCAGAAGGTGCTCCGGATCCCGGTCGTGGCGGACTGCGACACCGGGTACGGCGGCAACCTCAACGTGGCGCACATGGTCCACGAGTTCGAGGCCGCGGGCATCACCGGCCTCTGCGTCGAGGACAAGCTGTTCCCCAAGATGAACAGCTTCGTGGCGGGCGGTCAGACGCTGCTCGGCACCAAGGAGTTCGCGGACAAGATCAGGGTCGCGAAGGAGGCCCAGGCCTCCTCGGACACCTTCCTCATCGCCCGCACCGAGGCGCTGATCAGCGGCCTCGACGTCGACGCCGCCCTCGAACGCTGCCGCGCCTACGCCGACTCGGGCGCCGACGCCGTGCTCATCCACTCCAAGGCCCGCAGCCGCGACCAGGTCGTCGGGTTCCTTGAGGGCTGGGACTTCCGCTGCCCGGTGGTGATCGTCCCGACCACCTACCCCGACTGGCACATCGACGAGATCAAGCAGGCCGGCGTCTCCGTGGTCATCTACGCCAACCAGGGTCTGCGCGCCACCATCAGCGCGCTGCGCGACACCTACCGCTCCGTCTACGAGAACGGTGACACCACGGCCCTCGAAGGCTCCATCGCCTCGGTGAAGGACATCTTCGCCCTCCAGCGGCTCGAGGACTGGCAGAAGCTCGACAGCTGACCGCCCAACGGACCGCGCAGGCGCCCCGACAGAAGCGGACAGGACTCTTGGCAATCATCTCCACGGCGGACGAAATGGTGGACAGCGATGTCTACATCGATCTGCAGCACTCGGTCGGCATCCCGCTGTACCTCAAGTGCGAGGGATTCAACTTCGCGGGTTCCGTGAAGCTCAGGGCGGCCACGTCCATGGTCTCGTCGGGAATCCGCAGCGGCCTGATCCACCGGGACTCCACACTGGTCGAGTCGTCCTCGGGCAACCTCGGCGTGGCGCTGAGCGTGATCGCCGGCGCCAGGTCGATCCCCTTCGTCTGCGTCACCGACCCGAAGTGCAATCCGGCGACAGTCAAGCTGATGCGGGCGCTGGGCAGCGACGTCCGGGTGGTGGAGGAGCCCGACGCGAGCGGCAGCTACCTCGGCGCCCGCAAGGCCCTCGTACGCGATCTCTGCGCCCGCAACCCCGGTTACGTGTGGCTCAACCAGTACGAGAACCCGGCCAACTGGCTGGCGCACTACGAGAACACCGCGCCGCTGATAGCGAAGCAGTTCCCCCGGCTCGACGTGCTGTTCGTCGGCGCGGGGACCGGGGGGACGCTCGCGGGCTGCGCCCACTACTTCAGGGAGAACCACACCGGGGTACGCGTCGTCGCGGTGGACACCGTCGGGTCGGTGAACTTCGGCATGCCGGCCGGCCCCCGCCACCTGCCCGGTCTCGGCGCGAGCGAACACATGCCCTTCGTGGACCCGGAGCAGGTGTACGACCTGGTCCAGGTCCCGGAGCTCGACGCGGTGCGCATGTGCCGGCGCCTGGCCAGGCACGGATTCCTGCTGGGCGGCTCCACCGGGACCGTGGTCAGCGGCGCGGCCCGGTGGCTGGCCGAGCACGACCCCGGGCGGTCCCTGCGGGCGGTGGCCGTCTCGGCCGACCTGGGCGACCGCTACATCGACACGGTTTACGACGACGCGTGGGTCCAGGACACCTACGGCGACATCCAAAGGGAACGGGATGACAACAATGGCTGAGCAGCAGGCCGGACCTCCGGAATTCTCCGTCGTGTCCGGCGGCGCGGTGCACCGAAGCCTGGCTGGACGCCAGGCGGACGTCATCGACCTGGTCGAGGACGCCTACCGGCTCCACGGCGAGGGCCTGACGGTGAACCCGCCTTCGTACTTCCTGCGCTTCCCCGACCGGCCGTCCTCGCGCATCATCGCGCTGCCGGCCTCGGTCGGCGGCGACATCGGCGTCGACGGAATCAAGTGGATCTCCAGCTTCCCCACCAATCTGGACTTGGGCATCCCGCGGGCGTCGGCGCTGCTGCTGCTCAACGACCCGCGCACCGGTTACCCGTTCGCCTGCCTCGAAGGATCGATCATCAGCGCGGTGCGGACCGCTGCGTCGGCCGCGTCCGCCGCCCGCGCACTGACCGCGCAGCGCGGGGCGCCGCGCCGCGTCGGCTTCTTCGGCACGGGGCTGATCGCCCGGTTCGTCCATGAGTACCTCTCCGTACTGGGCTGGGACGTCGAGGAGTTCGGGGTGTTCGACCTCAGCCCCGAGTACGCCGCCTCGTTCGCCGGGCAAGTCCTGAAGCCCTCCGGCGGTTCGGTGCGGGTCCACGACTGCGCCGAGTCCCTGATCCGCTCCAGCGACCTGATCGTCTTCGCGACGACGGCGCCCGCCCCGCATGTGGTCGAGCCGGCCTGGTTCGACCACAACCCCCTGGTCCTCCACGTCTCCCTGCGCGACCTGGGCACCGACGTGATCCTGCGGAGCGCCAACGTCGTCGACGACGTCGAGCACGTGCTGAAGGCCGACACCTCCGTACACCTCACCGAGCAGCGGACCGGCGACCGCGACTTCGTGGACGCGACCCTGTACGACGTCCTCGCGGGCAAGTTCACCGCGCCCGCCGACCGGCCCGTGGTGTTCTCACCGTTCGGCCTCGGCGTACTGGACCTGGTCGTCGGCGCCTATGTGCACGAGCGGGCGACCGCCGCCGGCGACACCAGCCGGATCGACGGCTTCTTCCACGAGCTCGACCGCCACCAGGGCGCCTCATGAGCGCCCCCGTGGACCTCGCGGCCCTGCCGCTCGCCCCCGGAGCGGCCCTCCGGGCCGCGGAGCTGGGTCTCGGCAGCGCGAGCACGTGCGACAACACGCCGGGGGTGCTGGCCCTGACGGCCCGGACCGCCGCGCTGACCCCGGCCCGTACGGCCGTCGTCGACGGCACGTCAGTCCTCGACTACGCCGCGCTGGTGGCGCGCAGCGACCAGTTCCGGGCGGTACTCGCCGCGGCCGGCTGCGGTGTGGGGACGGTTGTCGCGGCCGTGGGCCACCGCAGCGCCGACACCATCGCCGCGTTCCTCGCGATCGAGGGCCTGGGCGCCGTCTATCTGCCGATCGCCCCCGACTGGCCCGGCCGCCGGGTCACCGAGGTCCTGGAGCGCAGCGGGGCGGGCCTGCTCCTCGACTACTCCGGCGACCCGGGTGGCGGCGGCTCCCACGGCGTGACCGCCGTCAAGTCGGCCGCGCAGCTCGGGATCCCCGTGGCCGACGCGCCCGGTGCCGGTGCCCCGGTGGCCGACCGGCCCGCCGACCGGCCCGCCGACGACGGCCGGGACCGGTCGTTCGAGGCCCGGTACTGCATCTTCACCTCCGGCACCACCGGACGGCCCAAGGGGGCCGCGGTCGAGCACCGCGGCATGATGAACCACCTGTGGGCGAAGGTCGACGACCTGGCGCTGACCTCGTCGGACCGGCTGGCCTTCACCGCCCCGCTGGTGTTCGACATCTCCATCTGGCAGATGCTGGCCCCGCTCCTGGTCGGTGGCAGCGTCGTCGTGGTCCGGCAGCAGGAGCTCTCCTTCCCCCGCCGTCTGACGAACTTCCTGGAGCGGTCCGGGACCACGGTCGTCGAGCTCGTCCCGACCGTCGTCGGCTGGATCGCCGCCGAGGCGGAACGCCGGATGACCGTCACGCTGCCCGCCCTGCGGTGGCTGATCTCGACGGGCGAGGAACTGCACCCGGGTCTCGCCGCCCGTCTGCTCACCGCGTCACCGCACATCAGGGTGCTGAACGCCTACGGTCCCACGGAGTGTTCGGACGACATCACCCACCACGAGGTGACCCGTCCCGACACCTCCCGGCCTCGGCTGCCGGTCGGCTCCCCGGTCGCGGGAGCCCGGCTGTACCTCCTCGTACGGGACGAGGAGAGCGGGCAGTGGCAGGCGGCCGGGCCCGGCGAGGCGGGCGAGCTGTTCGTGGGTGGCGTCGTCGTCGGGCTCGGCTACGTCAACGACCCGGACAACAACGCGACGGCGTTCTTCGCCGACACCCTCGACCCCGACTCGCCCACCGGCCGGCTGTACCGCACCGGTGACCTGGCCCGTTTCGAGGACGGTGTCGTCCAGTACCTGGGCCGGATCGACCGGCAGGTCAAGGTGGCGGGCGTCCGGATGGAACTGGACGAGATCGAGGTCGTCCTGCGCCGTCACCCGTCGGTCGGCCAGTGCGCCGTGACCGTACCCGTCGTAGGCGGGCGGGCCGAACTCGCCGCCCACTACACGCTGAACAGCCCCGTGCGACCGGACGAGCTGAGGGCCTACCTGGCCGAGGCGCTCCCGGACGCCATGGTGCCGCGCCATCTCACCGAGCTGGACGCGATGCCACTGACCCACAACGGCAAGACAGACCATCGTGCGCTGCGGCAGCTGACGCAGGACGGCACCCCCCAGGCAAAGGTGTGACATGGCCGGCGACAACACTTCCCACGGACCGACGCGCACGGACGGCGTACGGACCGTCGCGGACCTCCCCACGCACGCCCGGCTGCTCCTGGCGATGGCCCGGCTGCGCCTGACCGAGGACGGCCTCACGGAGATACGCGAGCTGGCCGGCCGCCCCGACATGGCCTGGGGCGACTTCCTCGAAGCGGCCGCCTGGCACAAGATGCTGCCGCTGATCGGCCGGCACATCGACCGCTACCGCCTCGACCGCAAGTCCGGCTCGTCCGCGGCCTTCCCCTACCCCTGGGTGTTCATCAGCGCCTACCTCGGCAACCGGGCACGCAACCAGGCGCTGTCCGACGAGTTCGGCCGGGTCTTCGCCGAACTGACCGCCGCCGGGCTGCGCTACGCGGTCCGTAAGGGCTTCTCCCTCGGCGAGGGCGAGTACCACGACCCCGCCCTGCGACGCATCGCCGACCTGGACGTGCTCCTCGCCCGCGACGACGCGCCCGCCGCCCACGAGGTCCTCTCCCGGCTCGGTTACACCCAGGGCCAGGTCGCCGAGGACGGCGAACGCATCGAGCCGTACAGCCGCCAGACACAGCTGTTCTGGAAGATGAACCTCAGCAACCAGCTGCCGTACCGCAAGCCCGGCGGCCGGCCCGACATCACCGACTTCAACGTCGACATCTGCCACGACATCTTCCAGAAGAAGTCGGGCGTCTCCGTCGCCTCCGCCGAGCTGCTCGACCGGGCCGTCCCCACCGTGCTGTGCTCCGCCCCCACCTGGGTCCCCGCCCCCGACGACCGGCTGCTCGACCTCTGCTCCCACCTCCACAAGGAGGCCACGAGCCTGCACTTCGTCGAGGACAAGCAGGACCTCCAGCTCAGCAAGTTCCTCGACCTGAGCCTGGTCGCCCAGGCCAACGGCGAGGACGACTGGGAACTCTTCCTCAAGCGGGTCAGGGAGGCCGGTGCGGAGGCGATCGTCTACTACTCCCTGCACTTCACCTCGGTGCTCTACCCGGAGTCCGTCCCGGCCCGGGTGCTCGACGCGCTGCGGCCGGACGACACCGGATACCTGGAGCAGTACGGGGCGCTCGACGGCCAGACCGCGTACTGGCAGGAGGGCTTCCTGACCCGGCTCTTCGACGCGGGCCGCCACACCGCAGGCACCGTCTCGAACGTGCCGCTCCGGTGAGCGGCGCCCTCCCGTCCGTCCTCGGGTCCGCGCCCGGAGCGACGGAGGCCGGTGCGCCCGGCCTGCTCGTCCTGAAGGTCGGCGGCAGCCTCCTCTCCGACAAACGCACCACCGGGGAGACCGACTACACGGCGATCGACGACTACGCCGGGCTGCTCGCCGGGCTGGTGGCGGAGTTCCCCGGACGCGTGGTCCTGGTGACCGGCGGCGGCGCACTGTGCCACCCGGTCGGGCTGCGGATCAAGGCCTCCGTGGACGATCCGTACGCCGCCGTGGCGCTGACCGAGCCGGCGTTCCTGATGCGCTGGGCCTGGACGACCCGGCTGCGCGCCAGGGGAGTGCGGGCCGTGCCGCTCCAGGTCACGTCGATGATCAGCGAACTGCCGGACGGCACCTCGGCCACCGAAACCTCCGTCGTCCGGCGGCTCCTGGCCGAGGGCGCCCTCCCGGTCCTGTCCAGCGACTGCGTGGTGACCGCCGAGGGCACGCTGCGCATCCTCAGCAGCGACGACGTACCGGGCATCGTGCTGGACGCCGCGACCGGTCCGGTGCGGGTGGTGGCCCTCACCGACGTCGCCGGCATCCATACCGGAAAGGGCTCCGGAAGCCCGGTGCTCGCCCACCTCGACCCCGACGGTCTGGAGGCCGCGCGGCGGCTGTTCTGGACGGACGAATGGGACGCCACCGGCGCCATGGAGGGCAAGGTCGAGGCCCTGGCCGCGCACGCCCGGCGGGGTGCCGAGTGTGTGATCACCCGGGGCGACCGGGCGGCGCCCAGCCTCCGGCACCTGTTCGCCCCGCTGGCCGCATGGCCGCGGGACGTTCCCCGCACGCTCATCTCGCACCGCGCCGGCGGCGCCCCCGAACCGCTTCTGGAGACCACCTCATGACCACCGTGCCCGCACCCGAGAACCGTGTCGTCCTGCTGAACCCGGGGCCGGTCAACGTGCACGACCGGGTGCGCGCCGCCCTCGCCTCGCCCGACGAGTGCCACCGGGAGCCCGAGGCCCAGGAGCTCCTGGTCGCCGTGGCCCGCAAGGTCACCGAGGTGGCCGGAGGTGGACCGTCGCACGCCGCCGTGCTGCTGACCGGTTCGGGCACCGCGGCGCTGGAGGCCGTCATCAGCTCCGTCGTCCCGGCGGACGGCGGACTGCTGGTCCTGGACAACGGCCACTACGGGGAGCGGCTGGCACGCATCGCCCGGGTCCACGGGATCACCACGGAGCGCATGGAGTTCGGGTGGGCCAGCCCCGTCGCACTCGACCTGGTCGACCACTTCCTGACGGACCACCCCGGCATCACGCACGTGGGCGTGGTGCACCACGAGACCAGCACCGGGATGCTCAACCCCGTGCGCGAGCTGGGCGCGCTCGTGGCCCGGCACGGACGTTCGCTCGTCGTCGACGCCATCAGCAGTCTGGGCTCCGAGGAGCTCGACGTCGTGGCCGACCACGTCGACTGGTGCGTCGGCACCGCGAACAAGTGCCTCGAAGGGCTGCCGGGCATCAGCTTCGTCTGCGCGCCCCGCGAGCGTTTCGAGGCCCTGGAGACGGTGCCCGCCCGCACCTTCTACTTCGACCTGTTCGCCAACTACCGGGCCCAGGTCCTGGGCCGCACCCCGCAGTTCACCCCGGCGCTGCAGGTGCTCCGGGCCCTCGACAGCGCGCTCGACCTGGCGCTGGAGGAAGGGGTGGCGGCCCGAGGCCGGCGCTACGCGGCCCGGGCGAGCGAGATCCGCGAAGGCCTGACGGAGCGCGGCATCGAGCTCCTCCTGCCCCCGCACCGGCGGGCGAATTCGATCACCAACGCGTACCTGGCCAACGGCATGACGTACGAGGAGCTCCACGACGGGCTCAAGGAGCACGGTTACGTCATCTACGCCACGCAGGACAAGTCCGCCGGTGTCTTCCGGCTGGCCAACATGGGCCAGCTCACCGAGGCCGACATCACCGGCTTCTTCGCCGCGTTCGACGACGTCGTCGCCCGCCACGCGGCCCCGGCCGCCTGACCGACCAGCCGAGACAGAGAGAGGAAGCGGTGACCCGGTGACAACCGACAACTCCGCGCATACTGCGCCGATCCGCCTGGCCATCGTAGGTGGCGGCCCCACCTGCACGTACGTCCTGGAGCGCCTGGCCGCCCTGGTCCGCGCCCGGACGGAATCCGTACCGCTGGAGGTCGTCGTCTACGACCTGTCCGGCGAGTTCGGGCCGGGCCAGGTGCACAGCCCCGACCAGACGAGGACCAGCTATCTGAACCGTGTCGTCGGCCAGGTGGCGTTCGCCGCCGACGAGAGCGTCGTCGAGGCGGGCCCCCTCCTCGACGCCCACGAGCGGCCCACGCTCCTGGAGTGGTGCCGGAAGAAGTTCGAGGAGACGGGCGACCCGCGCTTCGACATGGTCGCCGAGGACTGGCCCAAGCGCTATGTGCACGGGCTCGCGCTCAGGGACCAGTTCACGCAGTACGTCGCCATCCTGCGCGCGACCGAGGGTGTCACGGTGACGCTCCAGCGGTCCGAGGTGGTCGACCTGGAGGAGCGGGGCGACCGGTTCGCCGTACTGACCTCCGACGGCGCCCCGCCCCGCGAGGCCGACTACGTCCTCATGCTGACCGGGCACTCCTCCAACCGCCCGGAACTCGACCCGTGGCAGTCCTCGCTGGCCCGCTTCGCGAAGGAGAACCGGGCCCACCTCATCCCGTCGGCGTACCCGCTGGAGCGCGCCCTCGACCCGGCGCACACCGGCCCGGGCACCACGGTGGCCTGCCTCGGGATGGGCCTCACCGGCATCGATGTGCTGCTCTACCTCACCGAGGGCAGGGGTGGAACCTTCGAGCGGGACGACAGCGGCCGGCTGGCCTACCGGCCGTGCGGGGCCGAGCCGGACTCCATCGTGCCGTTCAGCCGCTCCGGTCTCTTCACCTTCGCCCGTCCGTACAACGAGAAGGAACGCGACATCGCGTCCCTGGAGTACAAGGGCCGCTTCCTCACCACCCAGGCCGTCACCGGACTGCGCGCCACCGTGGGCACGCCCAACATCATCGGCGGCGGGGAGAAGCGGCAGCTCGACTTCGAGGCGCACGTCTTCCCGCTGATCGTGCTCGAAATGGCGCTGATCTACTACAGCACCCTGTACGGTCCCGGATTCCGCGAGGCCGCCGTACGCAGCGCACAGCCGGCGTACGACAAGTTCCTCGCCGGAGCCGACGAGTTCGCCGGCCACCACGAGGCGGCGGAGTTCCTGCTGGCCCCGCTGGAGGAGCTGGCGCAGTCCGTCGCGGGCCGGGTGGACGAGGTGCTCGCCGGGCGTGCCGCGGCCGACGCGCCCACGGCCGGACTGCCCGCCCTCGCCGGCGTCCTGCGGACCTTCCTCACCGTCGTCTACGGCGCTGAGCAGGCCGCCGTCCTGGCTGCCCGCACAGACTCCCCCGAGGACTTCGCGGCGGCCGTCGCCGCGGCGAAGTCACCGTGGCGGCACGCGGAGCGGGCGGCGGACCACCGCTTCTCGTGGGACAGGACGATCAGCCCCATCCCGCGGACCGGCTACGCGAGCGCCGAGGAGTACGTCGACACCTTCCTCGACTTCCTCGACGTGGACATCCGCTGGGCCGCCCAGGGCAACCTGAGCAACCCGGCCAAGGCCGCGGCCGACGCGGCCTGGCGCGACCTGCGCGGTGTGGTGATCGAGGCGGTCGACTTCGGCGGTCTGCGCGCCTCCTCGCACCGCACCTTCCTCGGCGTCTACACCCCGCACCACAACCGGCTCTGCCAGGGCGCGTCCGTCGAGGCGATGGAGAAGGTCACCGCACTCATCAGATCGGGGCACGTGGACATCTCGGCCGGTCCTGACGCCCGCGTCGAATGCGACCCGGAGAGCGGCCGGTTCCGCGTCACCGGGCCGGTGACCGGGACCGTACGGCAGGCCGACGCGCTCGTCGACGCACGGGTCCACGGCTTCGACGCCGAACGGGACGTGATGCCCGTCTACCCCAACCTGCTCCGCCGCGGCCTGGTACGGAAGTGGACCAACCCCGGTGTCGGGGAGCCCGACTTCGTCCCCGGTGGCCTGGATCTCACGCCCGAATTCCATCCGGTGCGCGCCGATGGCAGTGTCGAGACGCGGATCACCTTCCTGGGCCCGCCCAGCGAAGGTGTGATGTACCACCAGATCGGCGCTCTCCGCCCGAACAAGGACCACCACGTCATCCGGGACATCCTCTGCTGGATCAACACATTCATGCCGCAGGAGCCCCCGGCCGGTGCGGAGACGAAGGAAAACGAAAGGACCATGGCATGACCACGACCCAGTACAGCGGTGCGGAGTTCGGCGGCATAGGGATCCCCGAGCGGCTGAAGGAGATCTCGGCCGCGCACGACCGGCTGCGCGCCGAGGCCGCCGCCCTCACCGAGGAGGGCGCGCGCGAGGCGATCGAACTGCCTGGCTGGACCCGGGGACACGTGCTGATCCACCTCGCCGACCTCTCCAAAGCCTTCGCCCGGCAGGCGCGTTACGCCGTCGAGGGCCGGACGATCGAGGTGTACGACGGCGGCCGGCCGACCCGTGACAGCCGGATCGAGGAGCTGCACGGCCGGCCCGTCGAGTGGCTGCGCGGGCAGCTCGACGAGGGCCTCACGGCCCTGGACGAGGCGTGGGCGGCGCTCGGCCCCGACGGCTGGGACCTGCCCTGCGCGTACCGCAACTCGCCGCTGTTCGCGACCCAGCTCGCCTGGTGGCGGGAGAGCGCGCTGCACGACGTGGACCTCGGGGCCGGTCACCGGTCCGAGGAGTGGAGCCTCGCGCTCTCCTCGCACGTCGTGTCGTTCCTCCTGCCGCGCCTGCCGCAGGGCACCCTCCTCGTCGGCGAGGACACCGGCCAGGAGTGGCGCACCGACGGCGACGGGACCACCGTGATCCGCGGCTCCGTACGCGCGCTCGCGGCCTGGATCTCCGGGCGGCCGCACGGCACGCTCCCCACCACCGACGCGGGCACGGCTCTCCCTGAGCTCAACGCCTGGCCGTAGGCGGTCCCCTGCCGCGCCGACCGCCATCGGCGCGGCACACCGTTCCTCCAGAAGAGAGTCCTTCATGACTGACGTCCAGACCATCCTCGACCCGCCGCCCGCACAACCGCGGGAGCGCACGGCCACACCGGCCGAACAGCTCGTCCAGGCCTTCGCGGACCGGGGGTTCACGCACTTCACCGGCGTTCCCTGCTCCCTGCTCAAAGGCGTGTTCAGGGTGCTCGAAGGGGGCGGGACCTCGGTTCCGGCCTACCTGCCGGCGCCGCGCGAGGACTCCGCGCTCGGTGTCGCCTCCGGGCTCGCCGCCGCCGGGGCCAAGCCGGTGGTTCTCATGCAGAACTCCGGTCTCGGCTACTCGCTGAACGTGATCACCTCGCTGAACCTGATCTACGACCTCCATGTGCCGCTGATCGTCAGCTGGCGGGGTCACGACGGCAACGACGCGGTGGAGCACGACGTCATCGGCCGTGAACTGACCAATCTTCTGGACGTCTTCGGCCTCCGCCACACCGTGTTCGATCCGGAACAGCCCTACGCGTCCGTCGACCGGTGCCTCGCGAAGGCCGAAGACGGACGGTTCACCACCGTCCTCATCGTCAAGGAAGGCATCTGACGTGTTCGGCATCCAGGACGCGATCCGCGCGGTCACCGAGAAGTTCCCGACGTCGCTGTACGTCTCCACCTGCGGGTTCATCACCCGTGACCTCTTCAACATCGCCGACCGGCCGAAGAACTTCTATCTGGTCGGCTCCATGGGCATGGCCGCTCCCGTGGGTCTCGGGGTGGCGCTCGCCCGGCCCGACAAGCACGTCGTGGTCCTCGACGGCGACGGCTCCTTCGCGATGAACCTCAGCGTGCTGCCGATGCTCGCCGAGCACGCCCCCGACCTGGTGCACGTGGTGCTCGACAACGGCCTGCACGAGAGCACGGGCGGCCAGCGTCCCGTCCGCATCGGCGACCCCGTCGGCCTGGCGCTCGCCGCCGGTTACGCGGCCGCCCACAGCGTCGGATCGGCGCGCGAGCTGGCGGAGACCCGGCCCGCCCCGGGAGCCACGTCCCTGCTGCACGTCCGGTGCGCGCCCCGCGGGGGGCACGCAGGCAAGCGCGTGGAGTGGACCCCGCAGCAGCTGGTCGAACGCTTCCGCGCCGAAGCCGTCGCCTGACGAACACCCCTGCCCCACCCTACGAAAGGAGCGTCGACCGAACATGGAAGGCACAGCCACGGCCCTGGAAGCCCGGGTCCGGAACATACTTCTGCCGGTCCTGGGCGCGTCCGCCGACCCGTCCGCGATCGGCCCCGACACCGACCTCTGGAAGTCGGGCCTCGATTCCCTGGGCAGCGTCTCACTGATGACGGGGCTCGAGGACGAGTTCGGGATCGAGTTTCCCGACGCCCTGCTCACCCGGGAGACCTTCACCAGCCTGAACAGGATCGTCGCGGCGGTCGACGGCCTGGTGGAGCCATGACCTTGGACCTGCGGAACCTGCCGGTGCGTTCCTCGAAGGTGGTGGACCTGAACCTGCTGAGGGTCAGGATCTCCAGCAATCTGGAGGAGTTCGGGGCGTACGCGTACTTCTCCCGCGAGGCCCCGGGCTCCCCGTCCGCCGAGCCCGCCGACCACGAGATCCACTGCGTCGACCTCGACCGGGACGCGTTCGACGTCGAGGAGCTGCGCCGCCGCGCCGACCGGTCCCTGCGGGCCAAGCGGTTCCTGGCGGGGTACTACCTCAACCACATCTTCGGCGACCCCGCCCACCTGATCACCGAGGGGAACCGGTCGTACGTCTTCGGCCGCCGCCTCGAACGCACGGTCTGGCCGTACTTCGTGAAGCGGATCCTGACCGACTTCGCGGTCGACCACGGGTACCTCCATCTCAAGGCGGGCGCCTTCACCCTCGACGACGGCGGCGCGACACTGCTCGTCGGCCCCAACGGGGGTGGCAAGACGGTGTTCCTGACCCAGGCGTGCCTTGCGGGCGCCCGGTTCCTGACGAACACACATGTGCTCGTCAGGGACGGGGAGGCCTTCGGCGTCCCGTCGGCCGTCCGGGTCCGCAGGGCCCCGCACCTCGAAGAGCTGATCGACCGGCACCGGCTCACCCCTCACATCGAGAGCGGTGACTACGTGGCCGCGCCGGAACTGCTGTTCCCCGGGACTCCGGTGGACTCCGGACGCGTACGCAACATCGTGATCACCGACCATGATCCGGCGGGCCACCGCGGCTTCGAGCGGATCACCCCGGAGCAGGCGGGACTGTTCCTGGAGCAGTTCGCCTCCGCCGTGACGAACTACGGGCTGAAGGACGACCTGCTGGCGCACTTCGGCGGGGACTTCGAGAAGTTCACCGACGCGCTGCGCACCATGAAGGACCGGCTGTCCCGGCTGGTGACGGACGCACGGTGCTTCCGGGCCAATGTGGACATGCTCGACCCGGCCCGCCGGGCCGCGGTGCTCGAAGAGCTCGCCTCCGGGCCGGCCGGGTGACGCCACTCGTCGTCGTGGTGGTGCTGGTCGCGGCGGTCACCCACGCGGCGTGGAACGCGATCACACACCGGGTGAAGGACGAACTGGCGTGCCTGACGCTGGTGGGAACGGGGCGCACGGCGTCCGGTGTGGTCCTGGCGGTCCTGGTGCCCCTTCCGCATCCGAGCGCCTGGCCGTACCTGATCACCTCGGTGGTGCTGCACGTCGGCTACCAGGTGGCGCTGATGCGGTCCTTCAGGCTCGGCGACTTCGGGCAGGTGTACCCCATCGCACGAGGGGTCGCGCCGGTCGTGGTGACCCTGTTCGGGATCTTCGCCCTGGGCGAGCGGTTCGGCGTGCTCGGCACCGCCGGGGTGGTGACGGTCGCCCTCAGCATCATCGGGCTCGCGGTGTGGGGCGTACGCGGGAAGTCGGCGCGACGGCCGGACTGGGCGGCCGTCGCCATGGCGTCCGCCACCGGGCTCACCATCGCGGCTTACACGATCGTGGACGGGGTGGGCGTACGCACGGCCGCGGGCGCGGCCGGATACGTGGCCTGGCTGATGATCCTCGACGGCATGGCCATCCCCCTGTACGCCGCGGCCAGACTCCGCGGCGGTCTCGCGGAACGGCTGCGGCCGGTCGTGCTGCCGGGCCTGGTGGGAGGCGTGCTGTCGGTCGTGTCGTACGGGCTCGTGCTGTGGGCACAGACCCGGGCGCCGCTGGCACCGGTCGCGGTGCTGCGCGAGTCGAGTGTGATCGCCGGTGCGGCCATCTCCGCCTTCCTCTTCAAGGAGCGGTTCGGAGGTCCGCGGATCGTCGCGGCGACAACCATGGTGGCGGGTATCGCGCTGATGCTCGGGGCCACCTGAGAGGAGTCAAGGACATGGGGACCGAGATCGAGCGGAAGTACCTCGTGCGCACCGACGGCTGGCGCCCGCTGGTCCGCGAGAGCCACCGCCTGCGCCAGGGATACCTTTCCACCGACCCCGCCCGTGAGGTACGGGTCCGGGTCGTGGACGACACCGAGGCCTTCCTGACCGTGAAGGCCGGGCGCCAGGGTCCCGTCCGCGCCGAGTTCGAGTACCCGGTCCCGGTGGGTGACGCCCTCGAACTGCTGGCGCACCGCACGGGGCGGCTCGTGGAGAAGCACCGGCATCGTCTGGCGGCACCGGGTGTGGGCGAGTGGGTCGTGGACGAGTACACGGGCGCCCATCAGGGCCTGATCGTCCTGGAGATCGAGTGGGCCGAGACCGAGGACCCGTGCCCGGACCTGCCCGGCTGGGTCGCCGGGGAGGTCACGGGAGAGCGCGCGTACTCGAACGCCTCGCTGGCGGAATGATCTCCGCTCCGCACGGGGCACCGCACCCGGACCGGGGCACCGCACCCGGACCGGGAGGCGCGCGGACCGGGAGGCGCGCGGACGCGGAGCGCCTCGCGGGCCGCTCCACTGTCCGCATCCACACCGGCATCGGCCGCGACTTCCGCACCGACCTCCACCAGGACCGCCGCAACTACGTCTGGGACAACAAGAAGGACACCGCGATCCTCAAGGACCACCCCGGACACCGCATCGCCACCAAGTCCTGGAACCGCCACTCACCACACCCAAGCACGGCAGCAGCCTGGCCACACGCCACCAGGCACATACCGGTTGAGAGAGAGTCGGGGCCGGTGTCTGGCGTGTCCAAGGGCCGTTCGAGAGCGAGCGCCAGAAACGTCCGAGAGGACCCGTGCTGCGGGTGCGCCGGGACACGACCGAGGGTCCGCCGGTGTGCGGCGGGCCCTGGGAGACGGCTGGATCCGTCGACCTACGACGGGGCCGGGGCGTTACAGCGCCTTCTGCTGGTCCTGCTCGATGCGCCGCGGGACAGCCGGGCGATCGGCAGCAGCAGGAGGAAGGCGATCACCGCCAGCAGGCCGAAGGCGAGCCGGTAGTCGCCCGTGATGTCGCGCAGGCTGCCGACGAGCACCGGTCCCACCGCCGCGCAGCCGTATCCGACGAAGAATGCCATCGCGCTGAACCGCCCGGCCTGGACCGCGTCCCGGCTGGCGGAGACCGGCAGGGTCAGCACCAGCGTGAAGAGTGCGCCGTGGCCGACTCCCATCGCGAGGATCCAGATCCAGGCGCCCCTGCCCGGGCTGAACGCGAAGCCCAGGAAGCCGATCGCGGTCAGCACGCTGGTGGCGGCGAGGCCCGTCCTCTTGTCGGGGCGCTCCCCCAGCAGGGCCGGGACTCCGAGCCTGGAGACCACCTGGATGGAGATCATCACGGTCAGCATGACACCCGCGTTGGCCTCGCTGACGCCACCGGAGTCGTGCAACAGCGTTGCGATCCAAACCAGTTCGCAGTAGTGGAGAGCCGGGTTGGCGGCCGACAGCGCGGTGATGCGCCAGGCGAGGGAGCTTCGCCGGGGCAGACCGCTGGTGGCGATGCCCTTGGGCCCGGCCACGTGCTCCAGGCTCAGCGAACGCCGGGCGGCCGTCCACATCACGATGCCGATCACGGCCAGCACGGCCCACGAGGCGAGTGCGCCCGGCCAGGCCCCGAGCGCCCGGGCGAGCGGGGCGCCGGCGCCGGCCGCGACCGCACCGCCGAGACCGGGGCCCGCCGTGTAGATCCCGGTCACCAGTCCGGCGCGGGCCGCGAAGCGGGTCTTCACCACGGCGGGCAGCAGGGTCTGCGCGATGGCGATTCCCGCGCCCACCACGGCGGTGGCGCACAGCTGGAGCCACGCGGCCTCGCCGAGTCCGCGGACCGCGGTCGCGAGTCCGACGACGAACAGGCCCCGCCGGCCCGCCCCGTTGGGGGCCCCAGCGGCGGCCGATCAAGGCCGCCGGCGGGGCACAGGCTCCCATCGCCGGCGTCGGAACGGTGGTCAGCAGCGCGACACCGCTGGCGGACAGGTCGAGGCGGCGGCGCGGCCCGCTGAGAATCCGGCATCAGCTTGCGTGCGCCCTCACCGGCCAGCGCCCCAGCGCGGCGCGGATCCCCGCCGCATCCGGATTCTCTCCGGCCCAGGCGATGTGGCCGTCCGGGCGGACCAGCAGGGTGGTGCGCAAGGAGCCGGCTGGGGCGGCGAGACGCAGCCATTGCGTCTCCGGCACCGGGTGGCCCTGCGTGATCAACACGAAACGGCCGCCGCGCAGCACTTCGTACAGCCGCTGTCCGCTCGCGAGGCGCAGGTCGGGCACTCGGCGGCCGGTGAGCGGGTGGCTGCCGCGCGGCGCCGGGTAGGAGACGCCGATGCCGGAGAGCAGGCGCTCGCCCAGTACGGTGCGCGTGCTCAGCCGGGAGACCACGGGCATGACGAGGTCGCGCAGTTGATGCACCCGGGGACTGCGCGGGGCGCTCAGTACGCCTCGGGTGATGGCCCCGGAGATCCGCAGCGCCTGCTTACCGACGGGGTGGCGCTCCCGCTCGTAGGAGTCGAGGAGCTCGTCCCCGGCCCGGCCCTGAGCCACCGCGGCCAGCTTCCAGCCCAGGTTGGCGGCATCCTGCAGCCCCGTGTTCATGCCCATGCCGCCGGCGGGCGAGTGCACGTGCGCGGCGTCGCCCGCCAGCAGCACCCGGCCCTCGCGGTAACGCTCGGCCTGCCGCTCGTCGCTGTGGAAGCGCGAGATCCACCGCGGGTCGTGCATGCCGTAGTCGCTGCCGAGCACCCGGCGCAGCAGCCCGGCCAGCTCCTCCGCGTCCACCGGCGCGTCATCCGGCCGGTCGTCTCCGGCGACCCAGCCGATCGCCCGGAACCAGCCGTCCCCGAAGGGCACCAGGGAGGCGAAGCCGTGCTGGTTGGCGTTGGTGGTCACCGCGTCGACGGGCATCTCGTTGAGCTGGACGTCGGCCAGCATCACCGACCGCACCACCCACCGGCCGGGGAAGCCGATCCCGGTCAGCCGCCGTACCGCGCTGCGCACCCCGTCGCACCCGACCACGTACCTGGCAGTGAAGCTCCCCGCGCCGACCGTGTCCGCCTCGACGCCATCGGTCCGCTGCCGCAGCGCCACCAGCTCGGCGCCCCGCACGATCCGCACCCCGGCAGCGAGCGCACGCCGCTCCAGCAGCCCCTCGAGGTTGTACTGCGGGGTGATCAGCGCGAACGGGAAGCGGGTGCGCAGCCGGTGCAGGTTCAGTTCCAGTCTGCCGAACACCCCGATTACAGGGGCCTTCCGTCCCAGGGCGACCAGTTCATCGGCGAGCCCGCGTGCGTCGAGGACCTCCAGGGTGCGGGCATGCACCGCGAAGGCACGGGTCATATGGGCGCCGGCGCGTTCGCGCCGCTCCAGCAGCGTGACCCGCGACCCGGCGGCGGCCAGGTCTCCGGCCAGCAGCAGGCCGGTGGGACCCGCCCCCACGACCAGCACGTCTGCGGCCTCGCTCATGTGGATCTGCCCTTCTCGTTCACCGGACCGACTCCCCCTGCTGTCCGGGGAGTTGAACTGCGTGAGTGACGATTCCTGCGACGCTGTGCGGGCGTCGTCGCTTCGATCATGTGCTGGTAGGAGTCGACCGCTCGCACATCACGGACGACGAGGCCCGACTGCTCCACGAGCTTGAGCAGCCCGCGTCGGGTGTGCTTTCTGCCGCCGACGGTGAGAAGCATCCGTAGATCCATCCCGGTACTGAACTTCTGACCCGGTCCGTCGTCCACGAGATTCTCCACGATGACCACCCGGGCGCCGGCGCGGGCCGTCTTCACTACGTTGCTGAGCACGACGACGGCGTCCTCGTCGTTCATCCCCAGGATGTTCTTGAAGACATACACGTCCACGTCGGCCGGGATCTCTTCGCGGCAGTCACCGGGCAGCAGCCGCACCCGTTCGGAAAGCGCCCCGCCGTCGCGCAGCCGGGCGTCGGCGCCCACCACTACGTCCGGCCGGTCGAACAGGATGCCCTGCACGTCGGGGTGGCGTTCGAGCAGCGAGGCCAGCAAGAGCCCCTGTCCGCCGCCTATGTCGGCGACGGTCCGAGCACCGGAGAGCGGCAGAACGCCCGCGATGGCCGTCGCCGACTGCTTGCTCGCTTGGGTCATCGCGAGATCGAACACCACCGCGGACTCCGGCCAGGCGGTGTGCACCTGCTCGAAGAAATCCCGGCCGTGCAGGTCGACGAAGACGTCCCTGCCCGTGCGGACCGACTCGTCGAGCCGGCCCCACAGCTCCCACGTCCACGGTTCCGTCATCCACAGTACGAGCTGGTCGAGGCTGCTCGGGGTGTCCGCGCGCAGCAGCCGCGAGACCTCCGTGTGGACGAACCGGCCCTCGGCGTCCTCGGCGAAGACCTCATGGCAGGTGAGCGCGCGCAGCAGGCGCCGCAGTGCGTCCGGATCGGCGTCGATCGCCGTGGCGAGGTCCTCCGCCGTCGCCGGGGTGTCACCCATGGCGTCGGCAAGGCCGAGCTTCACCGCGGCGCGCAGCGAGGCAGCGCAGCTGGCGCTGAGCGCACGCTCCAGGAGCCCCAGCACCTGAGGTTCGGCGGACGTCTCACTGGGCGCGTCAGTGTTCATGGGGAAAAACCTCTCTGGTGGGTCCGGCTTTTACGCTGCCGGGAAAGTGCGCTTCCAGGGCCTGGCGGATCCCGTCGCGCCAGGACCACCCGCAGTCACCCGCGAGGCTCCTGCGTCGGGCGTCGTCGAACGCGACGACATGACGGGTGACGTCGCCGGGCACGAAATCGACCGGGACTCCGGTGAGTTCGCCGACGTGGGTCATGAGGTCCCGCACGCCGACGACCTCGTCTCCTCCCCAGTTCACGACGGTCGCGGGTGCTCTGGCCGCGGCCCAGAGCCGGGGCACGTGCCGCGCGATGTCGTCGGTGTGGATCGGGGAGCAGTAGTGCTGTCCCTCGTGAGGAACGGCGATCGGCTGCCCTGCGAGCATCGACCGGTAGAAGATGACGGGGAGCCCGCCGTGACCGTGCGGCCCGTAGGCAACGTTGAGCCGGGCGATGGTGGTGGGCAGTCCGAGCGTCACGCCGAGCGCACGCACGGTGCCCTCGGTGGCCAGTTTGCCGACCGGGTACGTCGGCAGCCATGCCGACTCCGTCCCCAGCGGGTCCGTCTCGGTGTGCAGGTGATCCAGGGCTTGTGGCGCGTAGAGCGCGCTGGTGGAGATGAAGAGGAAGGCCTCGGCAGCGCGGCAGTGGGTCATCAGGCGGCCGGTGGCAACGGAATTCACCGCCACCACCTCCTCGAAGTCCCCGTCGCCCCGTTCGACGGCCGCGTGCAGCACATGGGTGAAGTCGTCGGGGACTCCGTCGAGGCCGTCCCTGGCCATGTCCCAGTGCCAGGTACGAGCCCCCCGGTTCCGGAGCCGGATCTCCACCTCCGGATCCGAGAACCGGCCGAGGCACCACACCTCGTTGTCCTCAGCGAGCGTCTCGGCCACGGTGCGCGCCACCAGACCGGTCGCCCCGGTGATCAGGATCTTCTTCCGGGACAACGTCTGATCGTTTGGCATCGGCTCAACTCCCGCCAGGTTGCGTCAGGTTGCTCTCAGCGGACGGATTGGACAGCGCCCGGCCGAGTTCCGCCCGCAGGACCGCCTGGAAGGCAGCCACGTGCTTCGGCCCCATGAGGGTGTAGTGCTCGCCGGGCACATCGAGGTACCGGGGCGGCTCGCGGGTGAAGTCCTCCCAGCGCTTGAGCTCGTTGTTCAGCCAGTCCTCCTTGCTGCCGCGCAGCGGAACGGCGTAGAAGACGCTCATGGCGGCGACGCTGCCGTCGGGCCGGTAGGTCCGGCCGAGACCGGTGAGGCCGTCGGCGAGGTCCGCCCAAGCGGTGAACCTCGCCAGGTCCAGGTCGAGTTCGGCCAGCCGGTCCGGGGGCGCGAGGTCGATCAGGTGGCCGAGCTGCTCCTGCTTGCCCAGAGCGCGCAGCTCGGCGGGCAGTGTCTTCGCCTGCTGCTCGGGCACCAGGTCCAGGAACATGGCCAGGTTGACTGCGGTCTCGACGAAGTCGAGTTCGTCCATGCGGTACTTGATGTGCGGGGGCAGGTTGAAGCTGCCCAGGAAGTCCACGCGCTCGCCTTCCGCCTCAAGGAGTTTGGCCACCTCGAAGGCCACTGCCGCGCCGAAGGAGTACCCGGCGATCGCGTAGGGGCCGTGCGGCTGCCTGGAGCGGATCGCCTCCACGTAGGTGCCGGCCATTTCCATGAAGCTCCCGAACGGCTTCTCCCCCGGGTTGAAGCCGCGTGCCCGCAGGGCGTAGAAGGGCCGCTCGTGAACGAAGTACTTGGCCAGGTTCACGAAGACGAGCACCTCGCCGACGCCGGGGTGGACGCAGAAGAGTGGCGTGCCGTCCCCACTGGTCTGGAGCGCAACGATCGGGTCGTACGGGGCGGGCTCCCCGGAGCGGCCCGCCTCGATGCGTGCGGCCAGCGCCCGGACGCTGGGTGAGGTGAGGATCGCGAGTACCGGGAGCTCCACGCCGGGGAAGCGCTGGGAGACCAGGCTCTTCAGGCGCAGAATGTCCAGCGAAGTCCCGCCGAGGTCGAAGAAGCCGGCGGTGGCGCTGATCGTGGACGGTTCCGTCTCGAAGAGCTCGCCGTACAGCTCCGCGAGAGTCTCCTCGACTGCGCCTGCCGGGGCCACGTGGCCGCCGAGCTGACGGGCCACCAATGCCTCGGCCGACTCCAGGTGAGCGGCGTAGTCGCCCGCCTCCAGCCGGCGTCGCATGAGCGAGCGCGGAACCTTGCCCAGACTTGTCTTGGGAAAGGCGTCCTTGGGAAGCGGCAACAGCAGCGCCGGTCGGAATCCCCAGTGCAGTACGACACTGCTGCGGATCGCGATGAGCAGGCGGTGGAGCGCCGCCTCGTCGCCGGCCACATCGGGGGTGGCCGCGAACGCGACGGCGAGCTGCTCGCTGTCGCTGCCCCCGGGGCGCGTCGGGAACGCGGCGACGAAGGACTTCTCCACGCCTTCGAGGTCGTCGAGCACCGACTCGAGGTCGTGGCTGTGGTAGTTGACGCCGTTGACAATGATGCTGTCCTTGCTCCGCCCCACCAGGGTCAGTCGCCCCTCGTTGAGCTGACCGAGGTCACCGGTCCGGAACCAGCCGTCCGCCGTGAACGCGTTCTCGGTCGCCTCCTTGTTGTTCCAGTACCCGCCGGTGATCATCGGGCCGGTGAGCTGGACTTCGCCGACCTCGCCATCGGCGAGGAGCCCGTCGCTGCCCTCTTCCGCCACCCTGATGCGCAGCCCCTCGACCGGCCGTCCGACCGCCGCGAACTCGGCCCCGTGGTCCGCGTCGGGGAACTCGCTGTTGTAGATGCTGCCGGCGCAGGTCTCGGTCATCCCGAAGGCGGGCCACAGGGCGCCCCGGTGCAGCCCATGGGGGGCCAGCCGGTCGAGGAAGCCGACGCCGGTGGCCACTGGGTTGGCCTCACCGCCGGAAACGATGTGCCGCAGGCAGGACAGGTCCAGAGTCAGGGGGGACGGTAGCTGGTCGAGCGCCTTGTTGATCAGCCCGAGCAGGAAGTTCGGGGTGAACGTCATCGTCACCCGATGGGCATCGATGAGCTCCAGGAAGTGCACTGGATCGGCCAGCACCGACTCCGGCGACGTCTGCAGCTGCACCGCGCCTACGGACAGCGGAAGCAGGTGTGCCTCCAGCAGCGCGGCGACGTGGTCGTAGGAGATCCAGTTGAGTGTCACGTCCTGGGCGGCGAGCGACTGCGTCCCGGCCTTCGCCGCCATGGAGGCCAGGAGGTTGTCGTGGGTGAGCCGAACTGCCTTGGCAGCGCCGGTGGAGCCGGAGGTGAGCACCAGCAGCGCAACGTCGTCCGGCCCGGCGGCGGTCACCGGGACAGTGCTCGCGTCCGTGTCGGCCGAGGCCGAGGCAAGGCAGTCGAGCGTGACGATTGCCAGCCCGTGGACAGCGGGAAGTTCCTCACGTATCCGGCCGTCGGTGACCACGAGCGGTCCCTCCAGCAGGGTGTTGGCATGGTTCAACTGCGCCGCCCAGCGCTGTGGGTCGTCCCGGACAGGAACCAGCGGGCAGGCGGTGATCCCTCCGAGCAGGCACGCCCAGAAAGCCGGAATGAAGTCCTCGGGCTTCTCGAGCAGCAGCGCCACTACGCGCCCCGGACGAACCCCCGCCTCCCGCAGGGAGTTCAGCAGACGGAGCGACTCCCCGAGGAGCTGCGGATAGGTGCGGAGCGCGAAGGCGAGGGGCCGCTCTCCCGAGCAGTAGCCCACCCCGTGCTCCGGGAACTGTGCCGCGGCTCTCATCAACAGCCCGCCCAGGTCAGCGTTTTCTCCGGCCTCTACGGCACCAGCTCGACCGGCAGGTGCTTCTTGGCTGACCGTCATGAATGTCCTTCCCCACGTGACTTCCCCCGGCTCACACCGGACGGGCCTGCTCGACCGCCGCTCCTGTGCCACTCGCCGCGCGATGCACCGTTTTCAGACAATGCTGGGCATGCCGGTGTGGAATGCGATGTCCCGCGCAGCCTGGGCGTTGGATCGAAAGTGAATTGCCTGCCACCCTTCCCGGCGGGCTGCCTCGCAGTTCTCGAGAACGTCATCGATCAGAAGGCAGTCGGAGGCTTCGGAGTCGACAGATTCGGCGGCGACGCGGAAGATCTTGGAGTCGGGTTTGCGTATGCCGACCTTGCAGGAGTCAATGACCGCCGCAACCTCGTCCGCGACACCGATCATTTCCTTCCAATAAGGCTCCCATTCCACCACGTTGTTGGTGAGAATACCCACCGTGAATCCCGCGTCGCACAGCTGTCGCAGTGTCGAGATCATCAGGAAGTTCGGTTCGAGGCCGCCGAACCACTGCCTGCCGAATGTTTCGAACTCGCACCTGGAGAGGTCAATTTCTGGGTAGCGCCTGGTCAGGTTCTCCGCGACTCGCCTCCCCCAGTCGATTTCACTGACCGCCGCGATCTCCACAGGGGCGAGTCCCGGCATGCCGAATTCGTTGCCGACGTCCTCCATGGCTGACCACAACTGCTTTCCCGGAACACCGGTCTTTTGGTGGTACGCGTCGAACAGGTCCGCTATCGGGGGCGAGAGCACACCACCGAAGTCGAACCAGATGGTCTTGAGAGTCATGAAGTCCTCCTTGTGTGACTGGGCAATGGGGCGGCAGCGGCGCCGCGGTCTACCAGGCGCCGCGCACCAGGGCGAGGCCTACCTCCGCGGTGGAGATGGGCAGGCCGTCCTGGGACACGGTCAGGCGGGTGCGCAGGGAGTCGCCGGCGGCGTCCAGGACCGGCACCTCCGCCTGGCAGACGGTGGGCAGTTCGAACTCCCCGAAGCGGCTGAACTCCACCCGGCAGGACTCCACCGCCAGCCGCTGCGGGGCGAAGCCGAAGTGGTCGTGCGCGCTGGCGACAGCCATCTGGCGGCACGCCTCGAACAGCAGCACACCCGGGATGTGGTCGAGCGGGTGGTCGAAGAGTGCGGCGTGCGACTGGTCGACCACTACATCGGCGGTGAAGCCGGAGGCGTCGGCGCACGGCGTACTGATGACCACATTCGCCGGATCCAGCCGGCCCACGACGGAGGGGTCCGCAGGGTGCGGGGTCCGGAAGGTCTGCCCGGAGCTCACCGGCAGGTGGGCGCGTCCGCGCTCCCTGAGCTTGTCCCAGGCACTTCCCGGCATCCACTGGATCGCGATGTCGAGCGTCACCACGGAACGTCCGTCCAGGTCGACGTGCATGGCCGCCGTATAGCCGACGGTTTCGGTGCCGCGGAATTTCCGCTCGGTGATGGTGACTTCGACCGCCGACTTGCCCGGCCTTTCGCCGACGCGGAGCCCCGCCCGGTCAACCACACGCAGGTTGCTGTAGTTCAGAATGAATTTCTGGTTCAGCGCGACGCCGAAGTACTCGTGCGCGAGAAGTATCGAGGCCTGCCGGCACACCTCCGCCAGGAGCAACGGGTCGTAGTTCCTGGGAGCCAGGAGGAAGTCACTGTAGAAACTGTGAACTCGGGGAAGTTGGGCTCCCACGAGGAATGAGTCGGGCCCGGCCTGCGCCGAATCCGTCAAGAACACCTCACACACGGCTTCTCTGTGCACCTTCACGCGTGGAACCGTCGCAGCGAAAGAGAGCTGCGAGGAATTCATGTGGCGCTCGCGGGTCATGACGCTCATCACGTAAACCTCCATGTGTCCGGGCAGACTTGTTGTGCATTTCAGGGGAATTGGGCAGTCGGGAGCCCTTGGGGGGCAGATACAGCGGGATCACAGGCGGCTGGGCAGTTTCCTTGATCGGATCCCGCGCCGGGAAAGGTTCGGCCGGGCGGCTTTCGCGGGATGCAGGGCGGCCGGATGCATTCCGGCCGCCCTGGACCGCAGGTGTTCAGCGAGCGCGCCGGAAGGTCACCACGTGACCGGGAGCGAAGAGGGACGACGCAGTCCGATGCCCAGGTCCCAGGGCACCTCATCGGCCTCGCAGGCCAGGCGCAGACCGGGCATCTCCTCGAGCACCTTGTTCAGTACGAGGCTCATCTCCAGCCGGGTCATGGCCGCCCCCATGCAGTGGTGCATGCCGTACCCGAACTGGAGGTGCCGCTTGGCGTTGCGGTCGAGGTCGATCGACAGCGGTTCGGGGAAGACCTGCGGATCCCGGTTCGCCTGGTTGACGTTCGGATAGACCACGGTGCCGGCCGGGATGGTCCCGTAGCTGGTGGCGAGGTCCTGCTTGAGCAGCCGGGGAAACGTGCCCGGCGTGCCGAGCGGCATCAGCCGCAGGACCTCTTCGATCAGCGCCGGTACGGCCGCGCGGTCCTCGACGAGTCGGGCCCAGATGTGTGGCAGGCTCAGTGCCACACACGCGGTCTTTGCCAGCATGGTGGAGACGTTGTTGTCGCCGCCGAGGACGATCCCCATCACGATGCCGTCGATATCCGTTGGGGTGAGCTGAGGGTCCGCCTCCTTCGCCCGGCGCCTGTAGTGGTCGATGAGCCCGCCGGGCGCTGCCGGTTCCTCGCCGCGGACCAGCTTCTGCACGTAGCCGTACAACTCGGTCCAGTTCGTGGCGAGACCTTCGATGTCCATGGGGTCCGCCATCTGGATGACTCGGCCGGCGGCGTGCATCCAGGCCCACTTCTCGGCCGGTACCCCCAGCAGTTCACCGGTGACGGCGGGAGTGACCACCTCGAACACCGAACGGACGAGATCGGGTTCGGCGGTTCCGTCCCGCATGGCCGCCAGGCACTCGCCGGTGACCTGTTCCACGATCGGTCCCAGCCGGGCGATCCCCTGCACGCTGAAGTCCTGCGAGATGAAGGTACGCATCCGGGCATGGACCGGCTGGTCCAGGTTGATCAGCACCTCCGGAGCCCAGGTCGTGGGCATGAAGCTGGGGCCTCCCTCGACGTTGCACTCCGCCCTGCTGGAAGTGGAGTCGGCCAGGACGGCGCGGACATCCCCGTAGCTGGTCAGGTTGATCGCATCGTGCCCGCTGGGCAGTTCGATCCACGGGAGGCCGTCACTCCGCGACAACTCCCGGTAGGGCGGCGGAGTTTCGAGATGGGGAATGGCGTGGACGGTGGGCTTGTCGGCGACGGGGGTCGCGACGGTGACAGAACTCATGACTTCTCCTTCGTGGGGCGAAAGAACCTTGCGGGACCGGCAGCGTCCGACACCTGACGGGCCGCGCCAGGGCGCGGCGGCAGGCATGGGCGCAGGCCGGGCAGGGTCCACGACGGCGGGCAGGGCTGCGCGCAGCAGCACCCGGACACGACGCAGGCAGGGAAAAGACGGCTCGGAGTGCCGAGATGATGAAAGGGCGGCCGAAGACGGCCTCGCCAGTGACTGAACCGAGTCAGGGGAAGGCCGTACGGCCGACGGCACGGCTGCATCATCAAGCCGCTTCTGGAAACGATCCGCGGGCGACACGGAATTCTTCCCGAGGCGCGCGCTTTCGCAACAGACCTCATGTCCGGGGGAATCGGCGCAACGCCGCACCACCCCTGCGGAACCATGAGGGAATTGGGATGACTAAACCCTACGCGCGTCTTCGGCGGCAGCCGGAAGCCGTACAGGGTTCCTTATCTGAAAAGGGCAGAGAAATACCCTGTCTGAAATATCTGACCCTCTGTTGCAGACACAATGTGGCAGCACTGATCAACGGATCCATAATTGACATACCTTGTGCGACGGAAACCGTCGCTCCCCCGTTTCCATGTACGCATGGTTTTCTGCGGGTTCAACAGCAGTACCTAGTGCCGAACCCGATCGAAACATCCTGAATCAGGACAGTCCGATGAGACCATTCCTTGCAGCAGGTGCGGTTCGCGGGCCTGCCGATCCGGGCCAACACGCGTCGGCACGCAGGTACCCGAAGGCCGCGCATGGAGATTTGGCCCTGCATCCAAACAGCGACAGCGTCACACGTCCCCCGTCTCCCGTTAACCCTTCACGCCTCTTCGGCATTTCGGCGGAGGGAGCTCCAGGAAGCCCCTCGCTCGGTGGCGGCCATATCGGCCACCCCCTTGGTTCTATCAAGATCGTACTTGAATGCTTGGCAATTGCACTATGAACCAAGTCACAAGCCCTTCAGCGTGATTTGGAATTCCGACGAGCCGATGAGGATGCCGGTAACAACAGTCGGTCGATGCGGCCGGCCCGTACATAACGGACCCCGGTTGATGCAGGCGCCAATCGAGTCACCCGCACGAGCCGGGAGTTCCGATGTCACGCCATACCGGGACCGCCCGTCCGACCGGGTAGCCGCCCGGCTGGCCGAGATCGGACGCCTTGCCTTCGGCTGAGATCCATTTCGCCGGTGAAGCGCGACCAGAAGAGCCGCACGGCCAACTCGCCGCCCCCGGACCGGGAGACGGTGAGCTCGAAGTGCGGCGAGCCGGATGTCACGGACCCGCCCCCGGCCGGAAACGGGGGATGGCGGCCGGGGGCGGGAGTTGAGGGGGCCGCACTGCGGCGGCCGGGGAGGGTCGCCGGTCAGCGGGTCCTCGTGGAGGGACGCAGAAGGCCGACGACCAGGACGGTCAGGAGGGCGCCGACGGCGACGAGAACCCAGAGCATGGTGTGCAGTGCCGCGTCGTAGCCGGTGATGAGGCTGTGGGCGAAATCTGCGCGGTCGGCGGCGGGAGCATGCGCCGCGGCCTCGGTGATCTTGCCGGTGGAGACTTGGTCGGCGATCTCGTGCGGATCCACGCCGGGGCCGGCGGCCCGCTGCACGCTGTCGGTGATCTTCGAGGCGGTGAACGTGGTCAGCAGGGCGCCGTAGATGGCGACGGCGATGGCCTCGCTGCCCAGTCGGGCGGTGTTGACCAGTCCGGCGGCCATGCCCGACTTCTCAGGGCTGACCAGGCGCAGGGCTTCGCCGTCGACCAGACCGACACCGAGGCCGAAGCCCGCGCCGATCAGGACCATCGGGACGATGACGGAGAGGAACGAGGCCTGGGGGCCGATGACGAGCAGCCAGGCCGGGCCGATGACGAAGAACAGCAGGCTGCAGGCGAGGATGTGACGTGGTTCCACGCCACGCTGAGCGATCCAGCCGGCCAGGACCGGGGCGATGACGATGGGGACCGTCATGACGAGCATCTTCAGTCCGGCGGTGCCCACGCTGTCGCCCCATGCCATGGACATGTACGTCGGCAGGTAAGTGAGCAGGGTGACGAAGCCGAAGGACGCGGTGACCGGCACCATGATCAGCCCGACCATGCGGCGGTCGCGCAGTACCGAGAAGTCGAACATGGGGTGCTCGCACCGCCGTTCGACGGCCACGAAGACAGCGAGCAGAACGACACCGGCGGCCAGCAGGGCGAGCGTTCCGGGTGCGGTCCAACCCCAGGCGCCGCCCTGGACGATGGCGAAGATCAGCAGCAGCAATCCGCCGACGAAGGTGACGGAGCCGGGGGTGTCGATGCTCGCCTCGTGCCGCAGAGTTTCGGGAGCGGACTTGGCGATGGCGACCAGGATCAGCACGACAGCGATGCCGACCGCATTGAAGACGAAGATCGTCTGCCAGCCCAGCCGGTCGACGAGCAGACCGGAGATGGTGGGGCCGAGCCCCAGACCCAGACCGGCCGCTGTGCCCATGAAGGCGAAGGCGCGCAACTGGCTCTTGCCCTCGAAGTTGGTGGCGAGGAGGGCTCCGCCGCAGGAGAAGATGGCGGCCGCTCCTATGCCCGCGAGAGCGCGGGCGATGTCGAGCACCACGATGTTCGTGGTACTCGCACTGAGGATGGATGCCACGAGGAACGTGCTCGCGCCGGTCATGAAGAGGCGTTTGCGGCCGAAGATGTCGGCGAGTGAGCCGGCGAGCAGGGTGGAACAGGCAAAAGCGAGGTTGAAGGCATTGACCACCCACTGGAGGGTGGCGGCGCTGGCACCGGTGTCGGCGGCGATGGCCGGCAGGGCGACGCCGGTACCTGAGACGCCGGTGGGGACGATCAGGCAGCCCAGCAGGACGGCGGCGAGGAGGACCTTGCTGCTGCCGGCGCGGGCCGGGCCGGCGTCGGCTGTTGGCAGTTGCACCGGGGGCGTTGCGGTGAGGTTCGGGGCAGCGTCGGGCATGGCGTGCTCCATAGGCAGGACGGACTGGTACGGCGAACACCGAACCAAGGTACGGTCCGTAACGTACCATGGAAGGTACGTTACACATCGTACCCCTGGAGGTCTCCATGCCCTTGCCGCCCCTCCCCGCCGCAGCAGACGTAGTTGTCGTCGGAGGTGGCCCCGTCGGCATGCTGCTCGCGGCCGAACTCGCCCTGCGCCAAGTCCGGGTGGTGGTCCTCGAGCGTGCGGAGCAAACCGCGGACGAGCCCCGGGCCGGCACTCTGCACGCCCGTACCGCGCAGTCCCTGGCACGGCGCGGCGTGCTGCCCGGCGGCCCCCTCGGTGTCACGGCACAGGAACGTACGAGTACGGCCTTCCACTTCGCCGGCATGCCGGGGCTCACCATCAACGCCCCCGCCTCCGAGGGCGCGCCCGTGGTGGGCATGCCCCAGGCCCAGATCGAGCGCTACTTCGAGGCGCGCACACGGGACTTGGGCGGCACCGTCGTGCGCGGCGCCACAGTGCGCGAGGTCCGTCCGGGTGACGAAAGCGTCGAGGTGGAACTCGCCGACGGCTCAACCGTCACGGCGGGATGGGTCGTCGGCTGCGACGGCGCCCGCAGCACCGTCCGCACATGGGCCGGCATCAGCTCGACCGAACACCCCGCCACCTGTGCGGCGCTGGTCGGGATGGTGCGGCTGTCCGATCCCGCCCGGGCGTTGCCGGGATGGCACCAGACCCCCAGAGGCTGGGTCATGATGAACGTCAACCCGTTCGGCGTCAGCCGGGTGCTCACCTTCGACTTCGCCGCGCGGCACGAGGACCGGCGCGCACCGGTCACCCTGGCCGAGCTCGGCGAGACCACAGCGCGCATCGCAGGGCACCCCGTCCCCATGACCGACCTCGGCCCTGCCGGACGCTTCAGCGACTTCGCCCGCCTGGCCGACACGTACCGCAGCGGCCGCGTCCTGCTGGCCGGTGACGCTGCCCATGTGCACTTTCCCGTCGGCGGTCAGGGCCTGAACCTCGGACTGCAGGACGCGTTCAACCTGGGCTGGAAACTCTCCGCCGTGCTGCGCGACGGGGCGCCGGAGAAGCTCCTTGACACCTATACGCAGGAACGGCGGCCGACCGCCCGCCGCGCCATCGAGAACACCCGGATCCAGGCCACGCTGATGGACCCCTCCAGCCGGTTCGACCCGCTGCGCACCCACTACCGTGAGCTCCTCACCCTCCCCGAGGCGAACCGCCGCATCGGCGACATGATCAGCGGCCAGGACGTCGCCTACGGCCACGGTTTCGCCCAGGACCGCGCCCTGGGCGGCGTCCACACGGGACTGCGCCTCAGCGACCTGCTGGCAGGCGGCCGTGCCGTCCTGCTCGACGAGGCGCAGGGGGCGAGCGCCGCCGCAGAAGCTGCCGCCGCCTGGTCCGACCGGCTCGAGAGCACCATCGGTGCCGCCCTCTCCCACCCGCGGCCCTGCGTCCGGCTCATCCGCCCCGACGGCTACATCGCCTGGTCGTCACCCTCGCACGCGGTGCGCGCCGACGAACTCCAGGACGTACTCGGCCGACTGCTGGGGCCGCGCCGGCAACGGGCCTCGACGGTGGCAGGACCAGGCCCTCAGGCGGCCGGACACCGCACCGCAACCGCCTCACCGCGCGGACGGTGACGGTGACGGCATGCAGGTACGGCCGACAGCGTACCCTAGGGGGAAGGGAGAGACAGAGAGGGCCGACATGACCACAGATTTGTTCCACCCCGAGCTCAAGGACGTCGAACTGGGGCGCGTCCTGACCGCCCTGACCGACCCGCTGCGCCGGCGCGTCATCACAGATCTCGTCCGGGAGGAGGACGGTGTCGAACGCACCTGCATGTCCTTCGGCCTGCCAGTGGGCAAGTCCACGCTCACCCACCACTTCCGCATCCTGCGCGAAGCGGGACTGATCCACCAGGTCGACCGCGGAAACAGCCGCAAGGTCCAACTGCGACGCGCGGAGTTCGAAGCCCGTTTCCCCGGAATCCTCGCACTGCTGCTCGCCGAGGGTCCCAAGGAACCGGCTCCCGGCACCCAGCCCGCCGCCTGAGACGCCGCCCTGGCCTGTCGCCAGGGTGGCGGAGCGATCGGAGTGGGCCCGGCCGTACCGCCGTACATCTGTCTCTTGAGCAGCTTGACAGCAGGTCGACGGCCGTCATGCGGCCCCGCCCGACGGGGCGGTGTGGTCGTCGATGGCCTCTGGACGATCTGTTCGTCCATGCCTCGGGGGTGGGGTCGGCCGCGCAGGACGTAGGAGAGGTAGCGGCCGGCTTCGGCGGGCAGGCGGTGGCGTTTGAACGCGCCGTGCATCACGTACACGACGGCCACGACGTCGGCGGCGGCCAGGACGACGTCGACCACCGGCCGCACCCTCGCCCGCACCGCTGCGGCTGCCGCCCGCGCCTCAGCCGGGCGGCGTAGGCGCGTTGCCGCCGCTGCTGTTGCTGTTGTTGTCGTTGCTGTTGTTGTTGTCGCTGTTGTTGTTGTCGCTGTCGTTGTCGTCGTGGGTGCGGGGCTTCCGGCGAGGGAGGAGCCACCACAGGAGGGGGGCAGCCAGGAGGAGTGCGCAGCCGGCCGCCCAGGGGGCGAGGCGGCGGAGGGTGCCCGGTTCGGCGGGGGCGGCCTCGGGCACGGGGGTGATCTCGCCGTGCACCCGGACCTCGACCGGTGCGCTGTTGTTGGCGGGGACGCGGTCCGAGGCGGGAGGGTCCACAAGTGTGAGCCGGGCGGTGGCGCCCTCGACCTTCTTGTCGATGTGCAGCCAGACGACGGTGCCGTAGGCCTCGATCTCCGCGGGGCAGCCGAGGACCCTTCCCTTCACCGGAGCGCAGTAGGCCGAGTCGGTCTGCTCGAACTGGAGCGGGTCGGACACGTAGCTGAAGCCCTCGGGAAGCGTCAGGTGCTGCCTTCGGTGTTCGTTCCTGGCCCCGCCCTGCAGCCGCCATGCTCCTGTGGACGTCTCGCCGTGGCGGACCGGGTCGGGGATCCAGACCTTTACGTTCTCGCCCACCTCACCCTCGATGAGGAGCGGGGAGACCTCGATGTCGCCGCCCTCGTCGGCCGCCGGGGTGGTGAGCTGCCACGACGTGCTGGCTGCCCTGATGGCGCTCGGCGTGCCGGCCGCGACGGGCCGCGCGGTCAGTGGGTCGCCGGTGCCGCGCGGGGCGCCGGCCGGGAGCGGGGAGGGGGCGAACTCGTAACCGGTGGGGATGATGTCGGCGGTGATCCGGCCGCCCCTGGTGCCCTCCGCGACGGCGACCGCGAGCGGCGATGTCAGTGCGTAGCCGGTGTCCGCGGGCATCGGGCCGGGGAAGTCGCACAGTGCCTCGGTGGGCGCTTCGAGGCTGTCGTAGCGGCAGTTGCGGTGGAGCGGCAGGGTCAGGGCGGGGCGGGGTTCGGCGGGGTCGACGGGGGTTGTCCTGAGGTGCAGCGTGATGCCGTCGGGGTAGTCGAAGCCGCCGCCGGTGCGCTCGTTGACGAAGCTCAGGGGCATCCGTGCCGTACTGCCCGGCGGGACGTTCTTCAGGGGTTCACCCGCGAGGACCGAGCCCACGTACCTGGCGAAGACGACGGGGGTCGTGGTGCGCACGGCGGTGGCGCCCCGCGCGCTGAACTCGGCGTCGATGCGGGCCCGTTCCCCCGGGCGCGCCGGCCGCTTGGAGCCGACGTGGAAGGGCACCAGGGTGCGCACCTCGGGCGTCTTCCCCGGGCTGGGAGGAAGGGTGCAGGTGATGATCATGGCTTTGCGGGAGCAGGACTTGGACATCACGCCGACCCGGGTCTTCTCGGGGTCGAGCGTGCTCAGGTCGAAGACGGCCCGTACGGGGTGGTCGGAGGCGGCGCCGGTGGTGCGTACGACCACCTCGTACGGCGGCAGGTCCTGGTAGTCCTCGGCCTCCGCGGGCGTGACGAAGAGCGCCTTGGGGACCTGTTCCAGGGTGAAGCCGTCGAGCTCGGTGGCGGAAGCGGCTCCGCCTGCGCCTGCGGGAGGGGCGAGGGAGGCGAGGGCCAGCAGCGTCGCCGTCAGGAGCAGGGCTCCTCGGCGCGTCCTCGGCCCGTTCGTGCTGCCCGGCATGCGCATGCGGCTCTCTCCGTACGGACGTGCGACACATGGTCGTACATGCGTCCGCCACGCACCCTACAGAGGGGGCCGCCCGGCTCGGGCCGTCAGGGACCGTGGACGAGGCCGCCGAGCGCGACGAGGGCTGGCAGATGAGGCCTTCTTCCGGTGCCCGGGCGCTGAACGGGAAGGACCGCATCGGCCGCACTGTGGCGCTGATGGAGGCGGGACCGGTGGCGTGACCTCCGCGGGACGCGACACGATACGGGCCGGGGTGAGGAGTTCGGCAAGTCGCATCGCCGCGGGGTCCACGTGCGCTTCGACGACGGCACGACCGAGGACGCTCCGCATCAAAACACCTGATTGATCGTCCACGATCGAGGTACCCGGCCTTGTGCCGCACGCACGCCGCCTGCGGAACAGCGGACCTCATGCATGCCACCCACCCGTCGGCGAACGGAGTTTTGCAGTGTCGGTCAATCTCGCGGGTTTCCTCGGTGTTGTCCTGCTCGCCTATCTGATACCAGGCCCTGACTTCCTCGTTGTCGTGCGGGCCGCGGCCCAGCGTCCCGCGCTGGGCCGCGCCGCCGCCCTCGGCGCGCAGACCGGGCTCTGTGTCCACGTGCTGGCGGCTGCCCTCGGCCTGTCGGTGCTCGCCGCCCAGTCCGCGGCGGTCTTCACCGCGATCAAGTTCGCGGGCGCGGGGTACCTGGTCTACCTGGGCGTACGGGCGTTGCTGGCCGCCCGGGCCAGCAGCGCACCCGCATCCGAGGGGCCGGGTTCCGCGCCCGCTCCCACCCCCCTCACCCGCCGTGCCGCCTTCACCGAGGGCTTGCTCACCAATGTCCTGAACCCCAAGGCCGCCCTCTTCTTCCTCAGCGTCCTTCCCCAGTTCGTCGAGCACGGCAGCACGTCGACCACGAGCCAGATCTTCTTCCTGGGCGCACTCGACGTCGTCGTCGGCGTCGTCTACTGGGCCGGCCTCGTCACCGTCGCCGCGAAGCTCCGCACCCTCCTCAACCGCCCCTCCGTGCGGCGCCGTTGGGAACGTGTCACCGGCTGCCTCTTCATCGGGATCGGCGTGGGGGTCGCCGCCGCCAACTGAACCACCGCACGGCTGAGCCGCAGACCGACCGATCCGCCGCCCCGGCCCCTGCTCGGGACGGCGGTCTACCCGGTTCATCCCGCCGCACAGACCCGCATCGGGAACTTCCCGCACATCGGCGGGAAGCACAGCACGGCCCTGTCGAAAGGCGAGGCGACCGCCGAAGCTGCTGGAGGCTCGTCCGGTCGTTGCGGTCCACGTACGGGGATCTTGAGGCCGTGAGTAGTCCATGGCAGGCTCGTGCCGCATGATCGATGAATTCGCCAAGGACACCCTGCACGGGAGACTGCGGCGGGACCGCAAGGCGCTGCTCTGGAAGCTCGACGGCTTGTCCGAATACGACGCCCGCCGACCATTGACAGCGACCGGGACCAACCTCCTCGGGCTGGTCAAGCACGTGGCCGGTGTTGAGGCCAGGTACTTCGGCGAGGTCTTGGGCCGTCCTTCCTCCGAACCGCTGCCCCGGTGGCAGGATCATGACGGCAGCGATCTGTGGGCGACTGCGGACGAGACCCGCGATCAGATCATCGAGTCCTACCGGCGCACGTGGGAACACTCGGACGCGACGATCAACGAGCTTCCCCTCGACGCCCCCGGCCACGTGCCGTGGTGGCCGGAGCCTTATCGCCACACGAATCTGTTCGCCATCCTGGTCCACGTCCTCGGCGAGACCAACCGGCATGCCGGGCACGCCGACATCCTGCGAGAAGACGTCGATGGCCGAACCGGGATGCGGCCCGAACAAGAGACGCAGATCGATGAGGAGGCCCGGGACGCCTACTGCGCGAAGATCGAGCAGGCCGCCAGATCGGCCGCATCGGTCAAGGCATAGAGGGCTGTGCCGCGTGACCTGTTGTAGAGCGCGAGGGCGCACCGGAGCACACGCGGTTCGTCTGCGCCGAACGCCATGCCGCCGCGGGAATCGTAGGGCGTGGGCATGTGGCGACTGCAAAGTGCTTGGGCTCATCGGGCACACCGTGGCATGTCAGGGGCGTGCGGGTGAGCGCGGGAGGGGTTCAGTCGGTGAACTCCACGTGGACCGGGGCGCTGTTGTTGGACGGGTTCGGGTCGTCGGCCTGGTCCGCCGGGAGGGTTTCGATGCGGCCTTCGGCTCCGTCGACACGGCGGTCGAGGCTCACGGTGAGGGTGGGGAGGCTCCGGCCGATGCCGGGGTAGCAGAGGACGGTGGTCGCCGGGCCGGTCCGCAGTTCCGCTCCCGTCCCTTCGCCCAGCTCCCTCGAACAGAACGGCTGGTGGTCGCTGGTCGGCTGGTCGCTGCCGGGCTCCGGGGCGCTGCTGGGCGGCGGGCTCAGGTGGGCGGTGGTCCCTTCCGGGAGGACCAGGCGCACGGCGTGGGGGGCCTGCCCTGGGCGGTCCAGAAGGTGCCACTTCATCGTTGGGATCTCCAGCTCCACCCGCTGGCCCGGCCTGCCGCGGAGTGTGACGGGCGGGGCTTCCCAGTCGGTCTTCGCCTCCTGGTAGGAGGTGGTGAAGGTGACGCCGCCGGGGGCGGTGCCGGTCGTACGGGGGGCCTCGTCGGCCGGTGCCAGGGTGAGCGGGGGGTCGGTGCCGTGCAGGGCGTCGTCCGGCAGGCCCTCGTACTCGTCGGGGGTGCCGGTCGGCCAGGCCGAGTACATGAGGGAGCCGTGCGTGGGGATTCCGCCGCCGCGGGCCGCGGTGTCGACGGTGGCCTCCACCGGTTCGGTCAGCCGGCGCGTGGTGCCGTCGGTGAGCGGTCCGGGGAATTCGCATTCGGCGACGGTGGGCGCGGCAAGGCTGTCGTAACGGCAGTTGCGGTGCGTCTTCTTGAGGCTGGCGCCGTCGGCCTTCACCAGGACGGTCACGCCCTGGGTGAGGGTGAGATCGCCCTTGTACGAGAAGACGGGCTCGACCTGGACGGTGGACCGTGGGTGCATGCCTAGGCGGCGGGCCGGGCTGGGTTTGCGGAACTTCGGGGAGCCGACCACGACCTGGACGGTACGGGTGACCGGCGGGCCGCTGCGGCGGGTGGCGGTGACGGAGATGCGACCGGCCTCGCCCCGCGGGGTGCCGGGGAGGGCGCGGAGCTGGAACGGCGAACCGGCGCGGTTGACGGCGGAAGTCGGACACTCGATGCGGAAGTCCTCCTTCCGGCAGTGGAGGCCGATGTCCGGGCTCAGTTCCAGGCGGCCACGAAGGGCTGTCAGGTCGTACGTGACCCTGTCGTCCGCCTTGATCAGGTTCTCGTCGCCTACGAAGTCGGCCAGGAAGCCCCTCGTGTACTTACCGCTGTCCTCCGCGGAGGGAACGTAGTGGGTGCTCGGGACGCGCAGGGGGAACGGGCGGACGGTGGGGGCGGCCGAGGGTTCCGGGGCGGGGCGGCCGGGCTTGTCGGCCGTGCAGGCAGCAGCGGCGAGGAGCAGCGCAAGCAGACCGGGCAGGGGGAGGCTGCGGTTTCTCATGCGTCGTACGACGAGTGAGCCGGGCGGAGGGTTGTAACCGATCGCTTCGGAACGACCTGGCCACACAGTTGTGCCCTGCGAAGCTGCGACTTCGACTGGGCGGTTGAGAACGGGACGACTCGTGAGGCAATGGCTCGGGGAGATGCCGGGTGGGAAGCAGCCCGCGGAGATGCCGGGCGGGAAGCAGGCCGCGGAGATGCCGGGCGGGAAGCAGGCCGCGGAGATGCCGGGCGGGAAGCAGGCCGCGGAGATGCCGGGCTGCCTGATCGAGGTCATCGCGAAACCGTTGTACACCGACCCGATGCCCCAGCGCGCCCGCGTCTGCGTCCGCGTCCGTGTCCGCGTGACGGACGGCCGGTTCATCGTCGAAGTCGAGCGCGAGCGCCCGCGTCGGCGAGGGTCTGGGCGATCGCGGCCCCGGCTCCGCCGCTGCGACCGCCGTCCTCGACCGTGGCGACCAGCGAATGGCCGAGGCAGAGCTCCACGAGGGCGGCGGGGACGGGCACGATCCAGCGCGGGTCGACGACGGTGCGCTGAACCGAATCGCCCTCATGGATCCTGCCTTCTGCACTCGCGTCTACGCGACCTCCCCTCGCACAGTCGCCGGACACCGGGCGTCCGGTCACGAGGTCATTACGCGGCCCGCAAGGAAGCGGCACCTGCCTCCGGGAATGTTTCCCGAACCCGTGCCCGGCTGCCTGAGGCAGGTCGAGTACGGCAGGATACGGAATCAACGAAGCTCCTGCGCCGATGAGTTGAGACGTCGAAGAACTCCCAACGGCACGGGGGCCCCGTGCGTTGCGGAAAGCCACCTCGTCACCCGACCGGTGGCCACCCTGAAAGCACTCGGTGACCGTGCTCGACGGCACCTTGGTCCTGTACTGGCCGCCGGACGGCTTCGGCGTCCTTTTCCGCCGGCGTTCGTCCCCCACCCGTTGCCCTCCACGCGGCACGGAGCGCAACCCGCGCGGAGCAACCTGACCGCTGATTCGTCAAGGACGACAGCAGCAATGACGACAGAGGGTGTCGGGTTTACTGCCGACGATGGGCGTATGCGCGAAACCCCAGAAGAACTCGACAAGCTCCAGTCCCTCCTCGACTCCTCCCTCTCCGGCTCGACCGCACACCTCCGCTCGATCGTCGAGGGCCGCACCGTCACGGCGGCGCAGCTCACCGGGGTCCTCACCGGCATGTGCACGCTCGCCCTCTCCACGGTGACCGCACAGGGCGAACCGCGGATCAGCGGCGCCGACGGGCACTTCCTGCACGGCAGGTGGCACTTCGGCACGGCGCGCAACGCCGCCAAGGCCCGTCATCTCGCCGCCCGTCCGGCCGCCAGCGTCGCGCACCTGCGCGGCGAGGACCTCGGCGTGTTCACCCACGGCACGGTGCAGGAACTGAACCCCGAGGGCGCGGAGGCCACGGCCGACTGGCAGGAACTCCTCGCCTACTTGCAGGACTTCTACGGCGACGACGACGCCTTCGACTGGAACCGCGAGGTCGTCTACTACCGGCTGAACCCGCACTGGATGACCGTCTACGCCCCCGACCTCGACAAACTCACCGGCACGTGACACCGGGCCCGTCGACGAGGATCTGCGCCTGCGCGTACGTGGGTGGGCGCGGGGCCGGTCGACGGCGCGCCGTCGCGTACCGCCGGCGCCGTGGTGATGCCGGCCAGCGCTTCCACCAGGAGCCCCGGCGGGCAGAGCGTGTACGGGTCGCCGTCCTCGGTGCGCGAGGGCGGGCCGGACCCCTGGCCCGCCAGGTGCGCGACGACGTTCCGGCACACCGGTGCGGTGAGGCGGCGGGAGAGCATCACCCGGCCCTCGGGCAGCCGCACCACGAGCGCGCGCGGGTACTGGTGCAACCCACCACCACCGCGCGCCCACGGTGTCCGCGTGTCTGATCTTCAGCCATGCCCCGGTACGCCCCCGCGGTTGACGTGTCGCGTATTCCTCGGAGAGTCAGCCGTGGCGTCACAGTGTGTGGTCTCCGAGGGCATCCGTCGTTTGCCGACAAGGCCCCGGGCGTCCGTTACTGTGCGCCGTTCCGTACCCTCCTTGGTGATGTCCCCTCTTCTCTCCCCGCCACGCCGCCGAGTCGCAGCCGCGCTCTCCGTGACGGCCGCCCTCGTTGCGTTCGGAGCGTGGGTGCTGTGGCCGGTCTACGACTCATCGTGCGTCGTGTACTCCGGGGTCTACACCCCCATGAATGCGCCGAAGGCCGAGGTCGATGCAGCCGTACAGCGAGGCTACGACAAGGCAATCGCCGATGGCGCGTGCGGTCCCGAGCGAGCGCGCTTCTACAACTGGACTCGATGAGGCCGGTCCTGGGACGACGACCGCATCCCCGAAAAATGCGTGGCCTGTTGCTGCGGGCGTCGGGACACTGCCGCAGTGACCCTTACCGAATCGCCTCAGTTGCTGCGGCCTCGCGCCTTGGAGCCCGGAGACCTCGTCGTCATCGCCGCGCTGTCCGGATCGCTCCATGCCCGTTACTTGCCTGATCTCCAGCAGGCGGTGGCCGAGTTGGAGGGGATGGGATTCCGTGTACGTCTCACGCCGCTTCTCGAAACCGGCCGGCACCGTTGGTGGAGTGCTGCACGGCCGGACGAGATAGCCGGGGAGTTCAACGGTCTGCTGCGTGATCCCGAGGTGCGCGCCGTCGTCGCGCACGACGGTGGCCAGACGGTGTTCGGATATCTCGACCTGATCGACTTCGACGCGATCAGGGCCGATCCCAAGCCGATCCTCGGCTACACATCCCGGTCCTGGGCGGCGTCGAGTTCGGACACGCCGGCCCGAATCTGCCGATGCCGGTCGGCATCCGCGTCGCCCTCGACGCGCAGCAACGGACGCTGTCGCTGCTCGAATTGGCGGTGCATCGACTTGAGGGGGGCCCGGACCGTCGTTGATGGCTGCGAGTCATGCAGCGTGCGTGAACCGTCCTGTGGGCTGTTGTCCGGGAGGCGCCGTGGGGTGCCCGGGTACGCATCCCGGGCCCCTCACAGTCCGTGGCGCGGCGGATCGCGGGGCATGGTGCGCGAGGGCTGGGGGCTGGCGGTCTCCCGGCCCTCGCGTGTCTCGGGTGCTACTTGAGCACGCCTGCTCCCGTCGTCGTCGCCAGCGACGTCGGCAGGTTGCTCGCCGAGGCTTCCAGGCCCGTCGTAAGAACCGGGGTCCAGTTGACCGTGGTCTTCAGGTCCTTGGACGAGGCGGCGTTGTGGGCGGCGACGAGGTCGATAGCCGTGCCGTTGACGAGGTTGCCGGAGCCTTTGACCGCGCCGGTGCCGTCGCCGCTGAGGAGCTTGGCGGCCTTCGCGCCGGAGGGCAGCTTCCAGTAGTTGTGCTCCGCGACGACCTGAGCCTTGGCTCGGGAGTTGATGGTGTACTGCGGCGTGTACCCGTTGAGAGGTGT
The DNA here is from genome assembly GCF_042716745.1 of Streptomyces sp. NPDC058663. Classification (NCBI taxonomy): domain Bacteria; kingdom Bacillati; phylum Actinomycetota; class Actinomycetes; order Kitasatosporales; family Streptomycetaceae; genus Streptomyces; species Streptomyces sp. NPDC058663. The sequence continues at coordinate 14,453 of NZ_JBHXRV010000026.1, read as the reverse complement.
GACGTCGTAGTAGTTGTTGTAGAGGTGGATCTGGCCGATGCGGGCCAGCGGGGCGCGCTGCATGATGCCCTTCCACACGTTGTGGTGGATGGAGACGCGCAGCTTGCCGACGCTGTCGGTGTCAGTGCTGCCGATCAGCATCGTCTTGTCGTGGTGGGTGAACTGGTTGTGCGAGACGGTCACCAGGTCGGATCCCTTGGTGATGTCGAGGGCTCCGTCGTGGATCTGGTACTCGCGGCCGAAGTACTTCGGGTTGGCGTTGTCGAAGTGCGGCGCGTCGGTGAACGTGTTGTGGTCCGCCCACACGTGGGTCGCGCCGCGCAGGGTCACCGAGTCGTAGTTGGAGTTCCAGTTCCCCTCGTCGCCGTCTGTCGGGTCCCACTGGGGGAAGCAGTCCTCGGTGGCGGCGAAGGTCAGGTTGCGGACGATGACGTTGTCCACGTTCTGAATCTGCAGCATGGCCCCGGTGAGGCCCGCGTCCGTGCCGGAGACACCCATGATCGTCGTGTTGGCGGGGACCTTGAAGACCATGTTCTTGCCCTGCTTGGCCTGGGCGGCGGCGCGTGCCTTCTCCTGGGTGCCGGAGGGCAGTTTGGAGCGGCCGTAGGTGGCCGGGTCGTAGGCCTTGAGGTAGGCCGGCAGCGAGTAGCCGGTACCGAGGGCGTAGTCGGCGCAGGTCAGCTTCTTTCCGCTGTCATCGGTGTTGGCGTCGATCATGCCGTTGATCTTGATCATGCGGGGCGTGGTGTCGGAGGCCGAGCCCAGCGCCTTCACGAGCTGAGCGCGGGTGGAGACGGTGAAGGTGTGGGCGGCGTCGGCCTGCGTGCCACCGGTGGTCCCTGTACCGGAGGACGCCCAGCCGTCCTTCGCGGCGAGCGTCTGGTGGTACAGGTCGACGGCCCCGGCGTTGGCGTTCATCAGAACAACACCGGAGCCGACGCATGCGGTCACGACAGCCGCGCAGAGGACAGCGGCACGACGGGAGCGGAGGGACCGGCGGTGGGAGCGAGCAGCCACGAGGCTTCCTTACAGGGGGAGAAATGGGGTTACGCCCTGTCAGTGGCCGTCGGCCCGTGAAAGGTTGCCGCGTGCGGAGATCGATTTCCTCCGCTTTCCCGCGACTGGGGCAGGACCAGCCAGCCGACCTGCGTCCGGTCCCGATGCCATGGCGGCCTGCGATCCGGCGGAAGTCACCGTCCTCGCAACCGTCGCAGGAATCTGCCGGAGAGAGCACCCTGTTCCGCAGGACGGGGCATCACCCCGCGTATCAGCCGCTCAGTGGCTGACCGACATCAACCTCTGCGCACAACGGCATTCGGTTCCGGCCGCGTTCACCGTGTGTGACCAGCCGCCGTACGTGGCGGGCGGCCGGCCGAGCCTTCAAGCGCTGTAGATCGCCTGTGCCAGGCCCGGCCCCGGCTGCAACGCCCCGAACTTGGCAGGGAAAGCACCTTCCCTGTGGGACCGACGTGCTGAAGCGGATCGCGAGGCGCTGACGGTGCAGTTGGCTTCGGGGTGACCTCCACGGTTCAGATGGGGGTGTTCTCGTCGGGGACGAAGGGGTTGCCGTGACCGGGGACGATCAGGGCGGGGCTGAGGCGGAGGATCTTGCGGCGGGAGGCACGCAGGCCCTCGCGGTCGTCCGAAGTGGGGTCTTGGGCGGGACCGTCTTCGCTCCACCAGGCGTGGGTGAGGACGATGGTCCCTTCGGCGGTTTCCGCGACGGTGGAGATGTCCTGGGGGGTGTGGCCGGGCGTTTCGATCAGGTGGATCGAGGGGGAGAGCCGGTACCCGTCGGCGGGCCGGTCGTACCAGAGGTGGTTCTCGTACGCGGCCCAGACGTCGTGGGCGCGCGCGTGGGGGAAGAGAGCGGCATTGAGGGTGTGGTCGGGGTGGTGGTGGCTGAAGACCACGTCGGTGACCTGCTCGGGGCTGATTCCGGCGGCAGCGAGCGGGTCGAGGATGAGTGTGCGGTCCGCAACCATGCCCGGGTCCACGACCACGATCGTGTCGCCCTCTCGCAGGAGGGAGACGGTCGAGGCGACGTGCCACGGTTTCTCGCGGCCGTCGCGGTCCGCATTGCGGGCGTCGAGGCTGTCGTAGCCGGTGGTCAGCAGGGTGAATGTGGCCGTCATGAGAGGTGATGGTCCTTCGTCGATCGTGGGGAATGACCGGCGGGGAGGGCGAGGCGTGTGCCGTCCGTGCCGGGGCGTGAGGGTGTGCGAAGCCGCGCCCCGGCGCGGGTCCGGTGAACCGGCGGGGCGGGGCCCGCCGGACTCAGTCGGCGGTGGCCTGGGTGCGGCGGGCGTAGGCGCGGGCGGCGCGGGCACGGTCGCCGCATCGGACCGAGCACCAGTGGCGGCGTCCTGCGCGGAGCAGGTAGCGGTTGCAGGGGGTGGAGGGGCAGGCCGTCAGGCGTTCGGCGTCGGGGCCGGTGAGCAGGTCGGCGGCGTCGGCGGCGAGGATGCCCAGGGCCTGGTCGACGATCTGGTCGACGGGGTGCGGGGCGGTGCGGTGCATGCCGCGGACCGCATCCCAGCCGAGCGGGGAGGCGGTGGGGACCCGTGTGAGGGCCTCGTTGACGGCAGCCATTGCGGTGGCGGGGGCAGGGTGGCCGCCGACTTGGGCGGCGAGCAGGGCGCGTACCTGTTCACGCAGGGAACGCAGGCGTGCCGCGCAGATCTCCTGCATTCCGGCGTCCACGGGGGCCAGGTGGTGGTCGACCAGCCACTGGTTGGCGCCGGATGGCGTGCCCAAGGCGTCGAGGAACTGGCCGCCCGGCAGGGCGACGGCGCTGTTGGCAAAGCCGAGCGCGGGGTAATGCTCGGCGCCCGGCGCCGGCGGCAGCCCGGAGTCGACCGTTTCGACGGTGGCAGGGGTATCAGTCTCACTCACAGTCCTCACGCTACAGCTTGCCTTCATCCGTGACAAACACTATGGTCACGGATATACGTCAATCTATCCGTGAGGTGGTTTCACCATGGCATCAACCGGCGCGTCCAGCGAGCAGGTCCCCATCCGTGTCTTCGGCGGCCCGACCACGCTTGTCGAGTACGGCGGGCTGCGGTTCCTGACCGACCCGACCTTCGACGCCCCCGGCACCTACCCCTCCGGCTTGGCCAAGACCGCGCCCGCCTCCGCCGCGCCCGCTGATCTGGGCCGCATCGATGTGGTGCTGCTGTCGCACGACGAGCACGACGACAACCTCGACGCCTCGGGCCGCAAACTGCTCGCCGATGTGCCCCTGACCCTGACCACGCCCAGTGGCGCGGGAAGGCTGGGCGGCACCGCACGCCCCCTGAAGGACTGGGAGTCCATTGAGCTCGACCGCCCCGGCGGCGGCACGATCACCGTCACCGGCGTCCCGGCCCTGCACGGTCCGGGGGCACGCGAGGACCTCGAGCCCGTCGTCGGCGAGGTCGTCGGCTTCGTCCTGAGCGGTGACGGCCTGCCCACCCTCTACATCAGCGGCGACAACGCCCAGCTCTCCCCCGTCCGTGAGATCGCCGACCGTTTCAGCCCGGTGGACACCGCGGTGCTGTTCGCCGGCGCGGTCCGCACTCCCGTCCTGGACCGTGCGCTGCTCACACTCGACAGCGTTCAGGCCGCTGAAGCTGCCCGCATCCTGGGCGCCCGCCGCATCGTGCCCGTCCACTACGACAGCTGGGCCCACTTCACCGAGGGCCGCGACGAGCTCATCGCCGCCTTCACGGCCGCCGGTCTCACCGACCGCATCGACTTCGGCGTCCGCGACTGACCCCGACTACGTCCGACCCGAACGACCGGACACGGCCGGGCGCCGGCCGACAAAGCCCCGCTGCCGCTGTCGCCGGCGCCCGGCCCCACCTCCCGCACCGCCGAAGGACCGCCCCACCATGACCGACCCCATCCGCGGCACCCGCCACGGCTCCGCCCCCGCCGCCCTGTCCGTACTGGACTCCGCCATGACCGGCACCGGCCAGAGCGCCGCAGAGGCCCTGGCCGGAAGTATCGAACTCGCCCGCCTCGCCGACCGGCGCGGCTTCACCCGCTACTGGATGAACGAACACCACGCCATGCCCGGCGTCTCCACCTCCAGCCCGCCCGTCCTCCTCTCCCGGCTCACCGCGGAGACCAGCAGGCTGCGGCTCGGCGCGGGCGGGATCATGCTGCCCAACCATCCGCCACTGGTCGTCGCCGAACAGTTCGGCATGCTCAACGCCCTCGCCCCCGGCCGCATCGACCTGGGCCTGGGCCGCGCCCCAGGCACCGATCACACCACGGCCGCCGCCCTGCGCCGCGGCGCGAGCGACACCGAGGACTTCCCCCAACAGGTCGCCGAACTGCTGCACTTCCTCGGCGACGACTTCCCCGCCGGCCACCCCTACACCGACCGCGTGTACGCCGTCCCGGGACCTGCACAGGACCGGCTCAACGGCGTCACCCCGCCCGCGGGCCGCCTGCCGGTGTGGCTGCTCGGCTCGTCCGGCTACTCCGCACAGCTCGCCGCCCGGCTCGGCCTGCCGTTCGCCTTCGCCGCGCACTTCAACCCGCACGATGCCGTGGCCGCCCTGCGTCTGTACCGCGAGCGGTTCACTCCGTCAGAGGCCCTGGCCGAGCCGTACACGCTGGTCAGCTTCACCGTCGCCGCATCCGACGACGCACGTGAGGCCCGCCGCCAGGCCGGCACCCTCGCGCACGCCATGCTCCGCATGTTCCAGCGCAAGTCCTACCTGCTGCCGTCCCCCGAGGAAGTGGACGCCTATCCCTACGACGCCGAGGAACGCCGGACCGTCGAAAGCTGGCTGCACCACGTCCCGCACGGCACCCCCGAGCAGGTCACCGCCCACCTGAACCAGGTCCAGCGGGACTCCGGCGCCGACGAGCTCATGATCGGCAGTGTCGGCCACTCCGTCCAGGCCCGGCTGCGCTCCACCGAGCTGATAGCCGACGCCTACGGCATGCCCGACAGCCCGTACTGACGCGGGCCGGCCGGGCATCCGTCCAGCAACCTCACCGCCAGATGTCTCTTCTCCTGATCCTTCAGGAGTTGTCGGGGAGATCCCGTGGCCAGCGTCCTCACCCTGTCCGGCAGCCCCTCCCCCGCGTCCCGTAGCCACCTGCTGGCCGAGCACACCGCCACGGGCATGCGGGCCTGCGGCCACCACACCCGCGTACTCACCCTGCGCGACCTGCCCGCGGCACCACTGCTCAGCGCGGACACCCACGACGCGTCCCTCGCCCGCGCCGTGCGCCTGGTCGCCGACGCCCTCGTCGTGGCCACCCCCCTCTAGCAGGCCGCCTACTCCGGCCTGCCCAAGGCCTTCCTCGACCTGCTGCCCCCGAGCGCCGCCTGACGACCACCGACCGACCCGCCCCGTGACCGCCACCCCAGCCTCCGGGCAGCTCGAAAGCACGGACCCCATGGCCCACCTTCCCCTCTCGCCCGCCCGCACCCCGCCCAGCGCCGCTCCCTCCACCTCCGCAGCCTCCATCGCCGCGGTGCAGAAGCGCACCCTGACCGTGCTGCTCGTCTCCCAGATCCTCAGCGGCGTCGGCCTCGCCGCGGGGGTCACCGTCGCCGGCCTGCTGGCCGGGCAGATGCTCCACAACACCTCGCTCTCCGGACTGCCCATCGCTCTGCTCACCGCGGGCTCCGCAGGCGCCGCCGTCACCATCGGACGCGTCTCCCAGCGCCTGGGCCGCCGCCCCGGACTGGCCGCCGGGTACCTCACCGGCGCGCTGGGCGGAGCGGGAGTCGTCGTCGCGGCCGCACTCGACAGCCCGGCGCTGCTGTTCCTCTCCCTGTTCCTCTACGGCGCCGGCACCACCTCCAACCTCCAGGCCCGGTACGCGGGAGCCGACCTCGCCGCACCCCCTCAGCGCGCCCGCGCCACCTCCACCGTCATCGTCGCCACCACGGCCGGCGGCATCGCCGGACCTCTCCTCACCACCCCCGCCGGGCACCTCGCCACCGCGCTCCACCTGCCCGAGCTGACCGGCCTGTTCCTCCTGTCCACGGCCGCCTTCACGCTGGCCGCACTCACCCTCCTTCTGTGGCTGCGCCCCGACCCGCTGCTGCTCGCCCGCACCCTGCCCGCGGCCCCTGCGGAGGGCGCACCATCGGGTCACCCCTCCCGGCCCGGCCCCGGACTGCTCGTGGGCGTCATGGTCCTGGTCCTCAGTCAGCTCGTCATGGTCGCCGTGATGACCATGACGCCCCTCCACATGCACGCCCACGGGTTCGGCGCCGCCGCGTCCGGCCTGGTCATCGCCCTGCACACGGGCTCCATGTATCTGCCGTCACTCCTGGCCGGCCGCCTCGTCGACCGATTCGGCGCCACCGCGATGACCGTGGTGACAGCCGGCACGCTGCTCACCGCGGGAGTGCTCGCCGCCCTCGCCCCCGGCCACTCCTTCCCCCTCATTGCTCTCGCCCTCGTACTCCTCGGCGCCGGCTGGAGCTTCGGCCTGGTCACCGGCACCGCGATCGTCACCGACAGCACGCCCCTGACCACCCGCGCCAAGGTCCAGGGACTGGTCGACGTCGCCCTCGCCCTCGCAGGCGCGGTCGGCGGCCTGGCCTCCGGCATCGTCGTCACCGCCACCAGCTACCCGGTCCTCGCCGCCGTGTGCGGGGTTCTCGCGGCCGCGGCTGCCCCTACCGCCATCGTCGCGGCCCGCAAGGCCTCCCACGCCGCGTAGCCGGCGTAGTCACTACAGAACCTGGGTTTACAAGATCGTCCATGGCCCCAGGAGCGGGCAGTGCGGCCAGGCGGTGGAATGCGGCGGTGAGTTCATGTCGTCAGGGCCAGGCAGGGCGGGTCACAGCCTGCAACGGGTGCCGGTGGGCGGGGTTTTGAGGTCGAGGAGATACTTGTTGACCGCGTCGTCGACGCACTTGCTGCCACCGAGGAGGTAGGCGCCGTGCTGCTTGCCGTCGACTGTGAGCAGGCTTCCGCCGAGGGCTTTCGCCATCGCGATGCCGCCCTTGTGCGGTGTCGCAGGATCGCCGGTGACCGATACGACGAGCGTCTCGGGGATGCCTTCGACACCGGAGAGCCAGGGTTCGTCGCGTGTCGGCGGCGCCGGCCACGCCTCGCATTCGCTGTGGTAAGTACCTGCCGTGAACGTGTCGATGTCGAACATCGGGGCGGCCTCCCCGATCTTGCGCGCGAGCGCCGTCTGTTCCCTCGACGTCGTACGGGGTGAGTCCATGCAGCGCACAGCGATGTTCGTGTCGAAGTCGTGGCCGTAGGCGCCGTTCGCTGTGCGGGCGTAGAAGGCGTCGCGCAGGGTGAGCATCTGGTCGGCGTTGCCCGCTTTGAGCGCGGTGAGGGCGGAGATGACGTGGGGCCATTTCTTTTCGGAGTACAGTCCGCCGCTGATGCCGAGGTAGGCGTCCCAGACGCTCAGTGTCCGGCCGCCGGTGGTCGGTGCCGGTGTCTCGACGAGCGGTTGGACGATCTCGTGCAGGCGGTCGTTCGCAGCCGCGGGGTCGGGGCCGAGAACGCAGTCGGGCGATTTCGCGCAGAGTGCGGCAAGGTCGTCGAACCGTGCCTGCAGTCCGGCGAAGGAGGAGAGGCGGAACTCGCTCGCCGTCAGGTCGGGCGAGACGGCTCCGTCCAGCACGATCGCGCGGACCTTTCCGGGGTGGGCCGCGGCGTACATGGCTCCGAGTTCGGTGCCGTAGCTGTAGCCGAGGTAGGTCAGCCGGTCGTCACCGAGTACCTGTCGGATGATGTCCATGTCGCGTACGACGTTGGCGGACCCGGCGTTCACGAGGTTCGCGGTGCCGCCGGAGCCGGCTGCGCAGCGCTCTGCGAGTTCGGTCGCCTCCTTGGTGCTCGTGATGTCGTGCACCGCGCCGAACCGGGTTGCGTGGCCTGCGTCGTACTCCTTGTCGGTGTAGCAGTCGAGGGCCGGAGTCGACGACCCGACCCCCCGAGGGTCAAAGCCGACGATGTCGAAGCGTTGGGCGACGGGGCTCGCCTGCCACTGTGGCAGGGTGACCGCGACGAAGCCGGTGCCGGATCCTCCGGGTCCGCCCGGGTTGAGCAGCAGTGAGCCCTCGGCGTCGCCTGCGGCGGGGAGGCGGGTGAGCGCGATGCGTGCCCTCTCGCCCTCCGGCTTGTCGTAGTCGAGCGGGACCTCGACCGACGCGCACTGGAGCGCCGGGTTCGCGAACAGCTTGGCGTCCTTGGTGCTCGTCGCGGTGTCCTCGCACTTGACCCAGTTGAGCTGTTGCCCGAGGTAGGCGCCGAGGTCCGCGTCCGCGCCGGAGCCCGGTGGAGGAGCGGCGGGCGCACATCCGGCGAGCAGGAGGAGTGAAGCCGCGGCGGCCGCGGCGAGCACGGTCTTGCGGCGCTGGGGCGAAGGGACAGGTCGCATGCGTTTCTCCTGTGTCGAGCCGCGGTCGTGCACAGGGGCGCGGCGGTGGTTGACATCGACTGTTGCCGTCGACGCGTCGGGAAGGCGAGTCGCGAACCGTGTGCGCTGCAGTGAGAGGGAGGGGCGCAGCGGTGGCAATGGCGCGCCCGGCTCCGGGACGGGCTTCGTCCACGCCCCCCGGCGTCACCGTCTTTGCGTGAGGCAGACGTCCGTGCAGTCGTGACGGCGGCCGTGCAACGCCTGCGCGACGCCTTTCCGCCTTCATCGAAGACCGTTGGGTGAAGGACCGGAACTTCCGAGGCCGCCGAGGAAGCATTGCCTCGGGCCTCCATATCGGCACTGGGAGCTTGTCACACGATCATGAGTGGGCCTTCTGCCCACAGCTGTCGGCCGCCTTCTCCCGCCTCGGCTGCCCCGACGCGTGCCGGTCACTGCAAGTCATCTGCCCGAGGCGGGACTTGAGGAGCGGCACGCGTCCGACGGCCGGAGTGGCGATGTCGTCTTCGCCTCACACGGGCGTGGAACCTGCCTCGGCGACCCCCATGGGGAGCGGTGTGGCGGTGAAGACGGAATCCGGGTCGACGGCAGATTTCACAGCGAGCAGGCGTTCGGTGTTCGGCCCGTAGGAGTGGGCTACCTGGTCGGGAGTCTCCGGGCCCAGGAAGTTCACGTAGCCCCCGGCAAGGAGAAGGGTTCCAGCGCGGTGTGGAGCTCCTCCAGCCAGCGCAGGTGTGGTGACCCGCCGTCGCGACCGCCTGTGTTGTTCTTGCCGTCGCTGCCCTCCCACATGGAGATCAGCTCGACCATCAGGTGCGGTTCGCGTCGGCCGAACGCGGTCGAGCCGAGAGGTGGATGGGTGGCGGCGCCATGGAACTGATGCCACACGATCGCGGAGAACGGTGAGGTGAACTCCTGGGCGGCTCGGTCCAGGATGGTCGCCAGGGAGGCGGGGACGCTCTGGAGGGTACGCGTGCGGATCGCGCCCATGCGCCCGGGTGGGAACATGGCGTCCGTCGCGGCCAGCGTCGCGGAGCGGGCGACAGGTCCCACTTCGGCGAGCACGGGTGTGCCGAGTCCGGCCAGGGCGCGCACCGGCCCGTTTTCGGCGTTCCCCACCTCGAGGTCCCCCGACCAGGTCGGCGCGACGTACACCGTCGGTTTGCCGTCCGGGCCGGGAAGGAACCCCACGTCCACCGTCAGTTCGTCCGGACAGTTCTGAAGTATCCCGCCGAGGCCGGCGAGAACGCCGGCGCTCTGGGCGATCGGGTACAGGATGGTCCCCGACACCACCGTCGGCGTGGGGTGCAGCCGGATCCGCGCCGAGGTCACGACACCGAAGTTGCCGCCGCCGCCGCGCAGCGCCCAGAAGAGGTCCGGATGGTGTTCGGCGTCGGTGTTGACCCGTGAGCCGTCGGCCAGGACGACTTCGGCGGCGAGCAGGTTGTCGGCCGCGAGCCCGAACTGCCCGAGCAGGGGGCCGTAGCCGCCGCCGAGCGTGAGGCCGACCATGCCGACGGCGCCCGCCGTTCCGGTGACGGCAGTCAGGCCCACCCGCTCGGCGGCGGATACGACGTCGGACGAGAGTGCCCCGCCACCCACCGTCGCGCAACGGCGGTCGGCGTCGATCTGGACTTCCCGCATCTCCGTCAGATCGAGGACCAGTCCACCGGGGCGAAACGCCCGGCCCCAGAAGTCATGACCTCCGCCACGCACGGAGAGCGGCACTCCATGGTGACGAGCCGCGCGCACCGCGCCCTGGACGTCAGCGGTGGTCGCGCACCGCACGACGACGCAAGGGCGGACGTCGACCGCTGCATTGAACAGCGCCACGGCTCGTGTGTACTGCGGTCCGTGGGTGAGTACCCGGTCCGCGGGGACATGGGAGCGCAGCTCGGCCAGCAAGGCAGTGCTGACCGCGGTGCGGGCATTGGCGTCGGCATCGGCATCGGCATCGGCATCGGGGAGGGAATGCATGGTCACTCCTGTATGTCGCTCGGTGCGGCCCTCCAGGGCGCAGCGCGGAGTCGGAGACCGGGTGGTCAGTGAAGTTCGGCAGCGGCCCGCCCCGGTCGGCGAGCGCGGTCCACATCGCCGGAAGGCCGGCGGCGTGCCAGGGACGCAATGCGGTGTCCTGAAACGGTCAGGAATGCGGCGATTCCGGCTCGGCGCACTGTTGGGCCAGCACGGTCGCCATGTCGGGCAGCAGTACGGCCACGGGGTCGTGGGTCAGTTCCGTCATGCGCAGGCGTCCCCCGGCGGTGGCCACACCGAGGACGTGCTCACCGCGCAGCTGGGTGGTCTGCGCCGGTCCCCACAGAGCGGTGAGACAGGTGCGGCCGTCTGCCGGCGTCTCCACCACCCCGAGGTTGGTGATCTGGATGTCGGCGGCGGTGGCGACGGTCATCATCGCCTCGGCCTCTTCGGGGGTGGCCGGCGGCTGCTTCGCCAACGCCTCCGAGCCGGTCTGGAGTACCTGGGGTGTGCGCTGGAGTTCCAGAGCCCGGTGATGTCGCCGGGCCAGTTCCCAGAAATCCCCGGCCCGGGATGTCTCGCTCGCCGTCTTCGCTCCCGCGAACCGGTTGGCGACAGCGTCGGGGAGGCCCGCGGCACGCCGCAGGTCGATCGGGCTCAGCACCCTCACCCGGGTGCGTCCCGCGCGGTGGAAGACCGTGCAGGCGGCAGCGCACAGCGCCGCGTGCACGGACACGCCCTCAGTACGGCACCGGCTCACGAGCCGCGCGGTAAGTCCGCGTGGCAAGGCCAGGGCGGAAACGTGCGGTGCCCGTCCCGAGAACCGTGTCAGCTCGCCGGGGGCGTTCAGCACCTCGTCCCGGGGCGGTTCCACGGTGGGCGGCGCCACGTCGAGAGCGCGCAGCAGAGCCTCCTGGGTGGGCGGCACATCCTCTCGCGGGGTCGGCTCGCCGCCCTCCTCGTCGCCGTCGAGCGCGGCGACCAGGTCCGCCACCACCCGCATGCCGCCGGTGCCGTCGGTGATCTGGTGGGCGAAGGTCAGCACGATGACGCTGCCGGTCTCCGCGGGAATGAGTACGGTCCGCATGAGCGGGCCGGGCTCCGGCGCGATGGGGCGCGTCTGCTCACCGGCGACAACGGCCTGCCAGGGAGTCCCCTCGGCGGCGGTTTCGACGCTGACCGGCCCTTCTGCCCAGCGGTACCGGGCCCCGGGAGCCCGGCGGTCGACCGAGACGCGAAGCAACGGGTGCCGTGCCTGCACACCCCGCAGGGCCCGCGCCAACGTCTGCTCGCAGACCTTCCGGTCGATCTCGGCGACCAGGGAGAACTGGACGGGGTTGTGGTGCATGTAGAGGTCGATGGTCCGCTCGAAAGCTCCGAGTTCCCTCGCCGTCTCCACGTCCGTATGGCTGATCGACATTCAGGGACCCTTTCTCTGCTGGGGTGAGGTGACGGCTTCGCTAGCTGGGCGCACTGTGGCGGGGCGGGAGTTCGGCCTCCTGCGGAGTGGCCGGCCCGGCCGGCCGGCTCTTCACCAGGCGCTTCGAGGTTCGGCGGAAGGCCCAGCCGACGACCAGCGCGGCCAGCACGGTCAGGGGCGTGCCCATGGCGATCTTCGCGACGGCGAGCCAGCCGGTGGCGTCCTGAACGTAGAGCCACTGCTTCACCACGAACCGGGATCCGAGGACGAGTGCCGCGGCGAGGGTGGCGACATCGTGTGCCCGCATCACCTGACGGTCTTCGCGCCAGGCGTACGTGCCCCCGTGCAGGAGGTTCCACGCCACGCCGGTCAGGGGGCGGCGGAGGAGGACCGAACCGAAGGTGGCGAGGAAACCGGCGAAGGCCACCCAGATGCCCAGCAGGAAGAAGTCCTTGGCGGAACCGGTGAGCGCGACGATGCCCGCCGCGACCAGAACGCCGGTCAGGCTGCCGGAGGCGGCGAGGATACGTTCGCCGCGTATCAGCCGGATCGCGGTGAGCACCGCACCGGTGCCGACGGCCGCGATCACGGCCGCCTTCGTGGAGAGCAACGCGAGAGCGATCACGAACACCGCGACAGGGACGGTCGAGTAGAGGAGTCCCGCCGTACCGCCCAGGGACTCGAGCAGGGGCGGCCGCGGGGCGGCGGGCGGCGTCTTCCGTGGGCTCCGTGGTGTGGCCGGGGTGGGGCCGTGCTCGGCTTCGGGGGGGGACATCGATCACTCCTTCTCACGTGCTGCGGCTTGGGTGTTCCCAGGGCATTTCTTGCGCGCAGGCGCTGCGGTTCAGGCGCTCCAGCCGCCTCCCACGGCCCGGCTCGCGAGATAGGAGTCGCGCAGCGCCTTGCGCAGTCCGGGGACGAAGTCGTCGAACCGCGCCGCATGCGTGGTGAGAGAGGACTTGTGGGTGCGGCGGTCTTCCTTGCTCCACACCGGGGCCAGTTCCAGCTCCACGGCCAGGACGGCCATGGCCAGTTCGTCCGTCAGGTCCTCGGTGGGGGCACCGTCGGCGACGGTCGAGCGCACCCGCTCCTGGAGGGCTCGCACCAGGTCCGGGCGCACCACGGTGACCCGGTCGGTGGAGATGACCCCCAGCTTCTTCTCCCGCGTGAGGGTGACGTCCCCGCAGGCGAGCAGCTGGTCGCGGACCGGAGTCTCGGCGGTGTGTGCCTTGTTGTGCAGGAACTTGAGCCAGCCCCTGGGCTTGTCCTCGGGCAGGTCGTACCAGACTGCGGCGGTGAACGGATCCTCGGGCGGGTTGCCGGGGAGTCGCCGAACCTTCCCCCCGGTGGCGTCCAGCAGACCTTCACGGGCCAGCTCGGCCATCGCCCCGGCCCGCAGCAGCTGGCCGCGTCCCTGAATGTTGTCCAGCTGGAACTTCTCCTTCTCGACGGTGTAGCAGAGCAGGTACAGCTTCTGAGCGAGAGTCGTGGGCACGGGGATTTCCCTGTAGGTCGGCCGTTGCAAGACGGCGGGATCATTGCCGCGGAAAGAGGTGGTGCGCGCCAGCGGGATTTATCGCCCCCCCTTCCCGCAGTTTCCCCCAGATTTCCTTAACAGCGAGGAGATACAGAAGGCGAGGTATTCACCCTGTGATGCATACCAGTGGTGAATTCTCTGCGGCTGCTTTTCCTTCCTGCGTGACTACTACCTCCAGTCGGAGGCGTGAAACTGGTGACGTTACGGCACACTTCTCTGCGCCCGATAAAATGGACATTTCGCGCCACCGTTGCGTTTTGTGCACCACTTCAGAGGTCGAACCTCAACCGGCCGTGGTGCTGGGCCGGTCCGTCCGGGAGTCGGTGCGGGCCCGAGAATCGCTGTGGTGCTGGGACTGAAGCCGTCGGCAACGACAAGCGACAGTGGAGGACGTGCGGGCCGGGGGGGCGAGGCGCGCGCATCCGCTGACGCAGGACACGGCCCCGTCCCGGTCTCCCGCGTTTACGGCCGTCACTGCGACGGGGCCGGAAACAGGCCCTGACGGGGCAGTCACGATGCGCCGTTCCCGGCCCGCCGTCGTACCCGCGCGGGACAGTCGGCACGTACGCGGAGGTCCGCGCCGACCGCGCGGTGGCGGACCTCGCCGCAGGCTCCGCCTCCCGTCCCCCGCATGCCAGGAGATCCCGACCGCGACCAGGCAATCGATCGCATCGGATGATCAGTCGCGCGCCCGCACCTGTGCGCGAGACGACAATGCGATCGAGCAGCCGAGTCGAATGACGCGGGCACACGCGCGTAGAGAAATGCGCAGCATACGCATTTCTGCAATTCCCACTTCACGTGCACCGGTTGTTTGGCCTGCGGCTGGTCAGAAAACGGTCTCGGGCGAGTCCGGGAGCGCTGGGGGAGCTGCCACCGGCGGAATCGTTGCAGTTCCCTGCCGTCTCCCGGCTTGAGGCGCTTCGATGCGGCCCACTGCTTCCACGTCATGCTCCGCCTCCCCCTCGGCATCAGCCGCACCCGTATTAGTACAGCGTGTTAAACGGAACGCTAGCACACTGTGCTAGTACGGCGTGCTAGTACAGTGGGAGGGCTGTGAGAAAGCGAAGGAGAGCGGGAGGCATGGAAACACGCGAGAAGATTCTCCAGGCTGCTGCGGAGATGATCGCCGAGGACATGACGGCGAAGCTGAGC